>JBIIKZ010000045.1:0-19026 GCA_044232905.1 Crocinitomicaceae bacterium | reverse complement strand
GGTAGATGGAATCATCCATCCTGAAGAAACACGCAAAGTGATTTCCATGGGGATTCAAATGGCAAATAATAAAAAAGCCGAAAAACCGTATAATGTTGGAAACATCCAAACGTGATTTTGCATGCAAATACACTGGGAGATAAAACATTTTTCTGAACTTACTACATTGGAATACCACAACATGCTTCAACTTCGTGTTGCAGTATTTGTGATTGAACAAGATTGCCCCTATCCGGAAGTGGATGGATTAGACCCTCAGTGTTATCACCTACTAGCTACTGATATTACAAGCAATAAAATCATTGGAACTGCTCGTATTATTCCAGCAAATTTGATCTTTGATGAAGTTTCTATCGGAAGAATTGTGATTACTCCTTTATACCGACGTAAAAAGTTGGGAAGTAAATTAGTCCATGAATGCATTCAATTTATATATAACCACTATATCAACACAAAACAACCAGTGCGTATTGCCGCATTAAAATACCTGGAACATTTTTACCATGTCTATCACTTTAAGTCGATTCGAGAATACCGGGAATACGACTACGATTATGTAGAAATGCTTTTAAATTAAACGTTTATGCTAAATAAAAACATTCTTTTAGGTCTTACACTTTTGACCGCAACTACTTTTTCTTACGGACAAAGAAAGAATAAAAAAACAAGTATCGATACTTCCTTCATGAACCGCGCGGTAAGTCCAAAAACAAACTTTTTTGATTATGCGAATGGTATTTGGGTGAAAAACAATCCTGTTCCTAAAACAGAATCCCGTTGGGGAAGCATGAACGAGTTGGATATCAACAACAAAAAGAAGTTAATTGAAATTCTTGAAAATGTAAAAAACCAACTCAAAAACGCTAACGAAGCATTAATTGGAAATTACTACGCATCGTTCATTGATATGGAAACGCGTAATAAATTAGGGATTACACCTATTCAAAACGATTTGAATCGCATTGATCAAATAAATAGTCCTGAACAATTTGTTTCGGTTTTAGCAGATTTACATAAACGTGGTGTTTCTGCTTTATTCTCGCTAGGTATTGGACAAGACCTAAAGAACATCCACGTGAATTGTGTGTACCTAGGACAAAGTGGGATTGGACTTCCAAACAAATTATATTACACCCAAGAAAACAAAAAAGAAATTCTGGAAAAATATAAACAATACCTAATTGACCTTTTCAAACTAGCAGGATCATCCGAGAGTGAAGCAATACAAAATGCAGAAAACTCCTACCAAATTGAAATACGTTTAGCAGCCGAAATGATGTCACCAGCGGAAGCAAGAAATCCAGATAACACTTACAATAAAATTGCAACCAAAGATCTCACGAAACAGCTAACAGACATCTATTTCGAAACGTATTTAAAACAACTTGGAATACCAAAAATAGATTACCTTATCGTTGGTCAAACCAATTACATCGCTAAAATACCAACGATTTTCAAAGAAATTCCTTTAGACACTTGGAAAAGCTACTTGAAATCTCGATTAGTATCTTATTATTCAAGTAAGTTAAGCGATAATTTCGCAAAATTAAACTTTTATTTTTATCAAACGGTACTAACCGGTAAATCAACGGATAAACCTATTTCAGATAAAGCAGTAAATGAACTAACAAATTTACCGATTGGCGAAGTATTAGGACAATTATTTGTAGAAAAACACTTCTCTAACGAAGCAAAAGTAAAAATCAATGAGATGGTCGACCTCTTGATCTTAGCATACCAAGAACGCATACAAGCATCCACGTGGATGTCAGACTCAACTAAAATGGAAGCAAACAACAAACTGAAAGCAATCCACCGAAAACTTGGGTTCCCAGACAAGTGGGAAGACTTCAGTAAAATCACCCTTACTCCTACTGCATATATAGAAAATTACAATCGTTGTCAAATCTTTGCATTTGATAAAAGTATCGCTGACTTAACACAAGCAGTAGATAAAACACGCTTTGGAGTACCAGCACATATGATTAACGCTTTTTACGACGCATCCCAAAATGAAATTATTTTCCCAGCAGGAATTATGCAGGCACCTTTCTTCGATGTAAATGCAGAAGACGCGCTCAACTTTTCGCGTATCGGAATGATTATTGGTCATGAACTTACCCACGGATTTGATGATGTAGGCGCAAAATTTGCAGCCGACGGAAGTTTTTCTGATTGGTGGACCGAAGACGATAAAAAGAAATTTGAAGACAAAACAAAAATCTATGGAGAAACGTTTGCAAGCTTCTGCCCTTTTCCTGAAACGTGTGTCAACCCAGAACTTACTATGGGAGAAAATATCGCAGATTTAGGTGGTATATTGTTGTCTTACCAAGCCTACACAAAAACGAAAGAATTTAAGTCTGGTAAAAAACGCTATGGCTTTACCCCACAACAACGTTTTTTCATTGCGATGGCACAAGTATTTAAAATCACCTATACCGAACAAGAATTAAAAAACCGTTTATTGAACGATCCGCACAGTCCTGGCATGTACCGCGTGAATGGTCCCTTGAAAAACATTCCAGCATTTTTTGATGCATTTGATATTAAAGATGGCGATGCAATGCGCAATGGAAGCGGGAAATTTGTGGAGATTTGGTAGAATTAATGTACCAATGAATTAATGTGTAAATGTATCAATTTGTAAATGCAACAATTGATTTAATTTGAAGATGAGCCAATTTGAAAATGGACGTTTGGATGATTTGATAGATTTAAAAAAACACTTAATTTTAATTTAAATTAATTTTTAATCATTACACTAGATTAATAAATAATTAAAAGCATCTCTAAAATAATTAAGTACGAGTAATCCTATGAATTTTGGATTTTAATATTTTTGAATATAAATAAACACTTACATGGAAAATCAAATTATATTTTATCAAAGTGAAACTGGAAATATAAACATAAACGTAACATTTTACAACGAAAGTTTTTGGCTTACTCAGAAAAACATTGCACAACTTTTTGGAGTTGAAGTTCCTGCTATTAGTAAGTATTTTAAAAACATTTTCGAATCTGGAGAATTAAATGAAAATTCAGTTGTTTCCAAAATGGAAACAACTGCTTCAGATGGAAAAAATTACTTAACATCATTTTATAACCTCGATGCAACAATTGCAGTTGGTTACAGAGTAAACTCCAAGCAAGCCCACAATTTCGTATTTGGGCAACTCAACGTTTAAAAGAACACATTATCAAAGGTTTTACCCTAAACGATGATCGTTTTAAAACGGGTAATTCAATGTATTATTTCAATGAATTACAAGAACGTATTCGAGAAATACGCATTTCTAAAAAGTTCTTTTACCAAAAAATCAAAGATATTTTCACCCAAGCAAAAACGGAAAAATATGGAATCAGATTCCATATTTTTCTGAATATATATATTCTCTCCAATTAATTATATGTATTCCATTACTTCTATTCTGTTCTTGAAGTCCAGAATAAACAACATGTGTCAACTTCGTATCACTCAATTTAGAATAATAAGAAAGATTCTTTAAAAAACTATCATGGATTGTTTTGCTAGATTTAATCTCAATGGGCACCAAGTAATTAACCTTATCTATTAATAAATCAACTTCATGCCCGGTTTTATCTCTCCAATAATAAAGATCAATCTGTTGGCCGTTATTTGTTCTAGTTTTTGCAAATTCACTCACAACCATCGTTTCAAAAATCGCACCTTTTGAAGGATGCAAATCTAATTGATTCTCCGTTTTTATACCTAATAATGAACAAACAAGACTAGTATCATAAAAAAATATTTTTGGTCTTTTTACAATTGTTTTATTAAAATTTTTAAAATGAGGCTTTAACAAATAAATAATGTAACTACTTTCAAGAATTCCAACCCATGATTGAATTGTTTTAACATCTACACCAGTTTCCAATGCCAAGGATGTACTATTAAACTCCTGAGCAGTTCTACCAGCAAGCAATTTCATAAAACGTTCAAAAACCAATAAATCCGTTATATTTTTTATTTGTCTTACATCTTTTTCTATATAGGTCCGTATATAATTCTGACACCATTCAGTTGCCGGAATTTGTTGATCATACACAGGCGGATAAAAGCCTTTTATCATCAATGAAACATCCGATTCTTCTAAAAAAGAGCTGTTATTTAACTCTCCAATAGAAAAAGGAAGTAATTGTAAATAACCAACTCTTCCTGCCAACGATTGAGATATCGAAGCTTGTAATAAAAAATTATTAGACCCTGTTAATATAAATAATCCCTTGGCAGTTGAATTATCAACAATCTCTTGTATGTAGGAAAACAAATCTGGTGTGCGTTGTACCTCGTCCAAAATAGCTCCATTTGGATATCCAGCTAAAAAACCTCGAGGATCATCTATAGCAAATCGTCTGTTATCTAAATTCTCAAGAGAAACATAGGGTTTATCTGGAAAACAATCCTTCACTAATGTTGTCTTACCTGATTGTCTTGCTCCAGTTAATGCAACACATTTAAAATACGAAGCTAATTCTATTAATTTTTTCTTTGCATATCTTTCAACCATAGTATAAAAATATGGAAAAATATGGAATCACATTCCAAATTTAGATAGTTTTTTTCACGGATCAAATCTCTACCACATCAAAATCACTCACCACCACCACATTTTCAAACACAGGTCTCGCCTCTTTCAAATGCGCTTCTACCCCATCAAATCTAGCACTTAGATGTCCTAACAACAAACGTCCAACACCTGCTTTTTGCGCAATGGTAGCTGCTTGTTTTGCAGTGGAATGCATCGTTGCTTTCGCGCGATCGGCTTCTTTTTCGGTAAATGTCGCTTCGTGATATAAGACGTCCACCCCTTGTATGTATGGTACAATACTTTCTGTATAAATGGTATCCGAACAAAATGCATACGACTTGGAAGGCTTGGGTGCATACGTAAATTCATCTGCATAGAATATTTCACCTTCCTCACTTACAAAATCTTCGCCACGTCTAAAAAAAGGCACCGCCATCAATGAAACGCCGGATTCGCGTAATGCTTCACCAATGATGGAACGTTCTTTCGGCTTTTCTTTGACTATAAATCCATTCGTAGGAATTTTATGTTTTAATGGAAATGCATGAATTTCAAGGCTTTTATCTTCAAACAACAGACGACTTTCTTTACCATTCAAAGGAATAAAATCCAACGAAAAACCTAGTTTCGCATGCCCTACTTCCAACTGAAGACGTACGATACGTTCTAATTCTTCCGGTCCGTAGATGGTTACACCTTGATCGCGCCCCAATAAATGCATGGTACTCAACAAACCAACCAAGCCAAAATAGTGGTCGCCATGTAGGTGTGAAATTAAAATATGGGTAATTTTTTGCAGTTTTATTCCTGCTATACGAATTTGAGATTGTGTTCCTTCGCCACAATCGATCAAAATGTGTCGTTCGTTGCAATTAATGTATTGAGATGTTGGCTTACGAAATGCAGTGGGTAAAGCTGCTCCAGAACCTAAAATGGTTAGTTGAAACGACATAATTAGTTCGCCATCAACGCCGTTGCTTCTTCAATCGATGCAGTGATAGATAAAACTTTATCCAATTGCGAAATTGCAATCATTTTTGTTACGTTTGCTTGTAAACCGCTCAATGCAAATCTACCATTGGTATCTTTACACAAACGATTTGCTACTAAAATTGCGCTTAAACCAGAAGAATCACAGTATTTAGTTGCAGATAAATCAATAACGATTGAATTAATTCCTTTTTTATTCAAAATAATCAATTCATTTTTTAAATCCGAAGCATTGGAAGCATCCAATTTATCCACTTTGGACGTCACTAAGGTAAAATGTGTATTTTCTGTAACTACGAAATTCATAATTCTTAATAATTACGTCAAATATACGCGATAATAAGCTGTCTGTTTCATGTTTTTAAAAATCAAACAAACAATGAAATGTTAATTACCTCCCTATTTTAGATGCCAATAAATACGTCGCAGCCATTCTTATTGCCACACCATTCTCTACTTGATCCAAAATGATTGATTGCTTACTATCTGCCACATCACTCGTAATCTCTACCCCACGATTAATTGGTCCAGGGTGCATTACAACGATTTCTTTATCGAGAGATTCTAAGATTTCTTTATTCAATCCATACTGCATGGAGTACTCACGTAAGGATGGGAAAAAACTAATGTCTTGACGCTCTAATTGGATACGCAGCATATTTGCTACATCACACCAATCTAATGCTTTACGTAAGTTATGCTCTACCTTTACTCCAAGGTCTTGTATGTATTTTGGAATCAAAGTTGTTGGCCCGCAAACCATCACTTCAGCCCCTAATTTTTGCAAACAATAAATATTCGAAAGTGCTACACGTGAATGTAAAATATCACCGACAATCACTACCTTTTTACCTGCAACATCCCCCAAACGCTCTCGAATAGAATACGCATCTAATAATGCTTGGGTTGGGTGCTCATGGGTTCCATCCCCAGCATTAATAATCTTGGCCTTCACTTTCGTAGACAAGAAATGTGCCGCTCCCGGGTTTGGATGACGCATTACCACCATATCTACTTTCATAGACAAAATGTTATTTACCGTATCAATTAAGGTTTCTCCTTTTTTCACTGAACTTGAAGCCGCACTGAAATTGATTACATCGGCCGATAAACGTTTTTGCGCTAATTCAAAAGAAAGTCGTGTACGCGTTGAATTCTCAAAAAACAAATTTGCAATGGTAATATCACGCAACGAAGGTACTTTCTTAATTGGACGATTTATAATTTCCTTGAAACTATCTGCAGTCTTGAAAATCAACTGAATATCGTTTTCCGTTAGGTCTTTAATCCCTATTAAATGTTCTACACTTAAATTATCCATTGCTATCTCTTTCTTGTGTAAAAAGTACTACTTTATCTTCTCCTTCCACCTCTTTCCATTCCACGTTAACACGCTCTGTCGCTAAGGTATCAATTGTTTTCCCAACGTAATCGGCTTGAATTGGTAATTGACGCTTAAAACGACGATCTACTAATGTCAATAACTCCACACTAGCTGGTCGACCATAGGCCATCATCGCATCAATCCCGGAACGAATCGTACGTCCTGTATACAACACATCATCAATCAAGACAACACGCTTATTTTCAACAATAAAATCTATATTCGTAGCGCTTGGAATGATTGGTCGCTCTCTTCTACGGAAATCATCGCGGTAAAACGTAATATCTAACGCACCACAAACTACGGTCTTACCTAAAATTTGCTCCAAACGGATTTTTAAACGGTTTAAGACATTCACACCTCGTGGTTGCAATCCAATTAATACCGTATCTTCAAATTGATTATGATTCTCAATTAACTGATAACAAAGTCGATTTAAGGTTAACTCAAATTGCTTTTCATTTAAAATGACTTGTTTTTCCATTACCACAAAGATAATTTATTGTTTATTAATTTCAATTTTATCAGATTAACTTATAATTCACACGTCATAATCTATAACTATCTCAATTGCGCTTCTAACTTCGCTTCCAATTCTTTACGAATCTTTTCCATCACTCCATCCACTTGCTCGTCTTTCAACGTTTTCTCTGCATCTTGAAAATGGTAGGAAACCGCATATGATTTTTTACCTTCCTCTAAATTCTTGCCTTCATATACATCAAACAAACTGACTTTCTTCAATATTTTACGATCAACACCTAAAGAAATCTTCTCAATATCTTTGAATCGTACATTTTCGTTCAACAAGAAAGAGAAGTCACGACGTACTTCAAACGTTTTTGGAAGTTCTTTATAAAACACTTTCACCAATTTCAATTGTTCAGTCAAAGCATCCCAATCCAAATCCGCAATATAGACTTCTTGTTTGACACCAAAATGCTTACGTACCTTTGTAGAAACCCAACCTACTTCACCCACTTTGTTTTTCAAGACAAACAAGGAAACTCCATCGGTCAATAAACTATTTTCTAATGCATCTTCAGTTAAAAACGAGTCCAAACCTAAGCGATGAACAATTCCCGCTACTAATCCTTTGATTGTGTAAAAAGAAGTTTTTGCAGCTGAATTATTCCATTGCTCCGCTTCTTTTCTTCCAGAAATCGCTACTAATAAACGTTTATTCTCTTTGTATTCCTCCCCAATCTTTTGGTAGGTTTTACCAAATTCAAATAAACGCACATCTGCATTTTGTCTGTTTTGATTGTGCGCAACCACTTCCAAAACACTGTACACTAAAGTCTGACGCATAACATCCAACTCTTGACTTAAAGGGTTTAACATCGCCACATTGTGTGCTTCACTAAACACTTCGTTACCGAAATTTTTACTATAAATAGAAGAAGTTAACGAATTGTTCATCATTTCATTACATCCAAATCCAACTAAAAATTCAGACAAGGAGGCTTGTACTTTTTCTATATCTGGTTTTGTACGTAAGGTAATCGTTGTATTTAATTTTTCAGGGAGTGGAACATTATTAAATCCGTAGATACGCAACACTTCTTCAATTACATCTACTTCACGTAATACATCCACTCGATAAGCAGGAAGTTCTAATTTCCAAACACTTTCATTTTTTGAAATTAAATGAATATCTAGATTTTTTAAGATCAATTCGATGGTTGCTTCAGGAATCTCCGTTCCAATCAAGGCATTGCAACGCAAGACACTGAAATCAATTTGAATCGCAGGAAAATCATTCGAAACTACAGAAACAGGTTCCATCGCTACCTCTCCACCACACACTTCTTGTATCAAGGAAACAACGCGCTCTAATGCGTAGTGTGTCAAATGTGGATCTACACCACGCTCGTATCTGAAACTTGCATCGGTATTTAACCCATGACGTTTCGCCGTTTTACGCACAGAAACTGGATTAAAATAAGCGGACTCAATAAAGATATCCGTTGTAGTATCTGATATACCTGAATCCAAACCACCAAAAACACCCGAAATTGCTAGATAATCTGTTGTATTACAAATCATTAAATCCTCTGCATGTAAAGTACGTTCTACCCCATCCAACGTCACAAATTTATCCCCTTCTGTAGCAAACTTCACTTCAATTTGACCGTTTAATTTCGTAGCATCAAACGCATGTAAAGGAGTTCCTAACTCACGCATTACGTAATTGGTGCAATCCACAACGGAATTAATCGGACTCAAACCAACCGCACGCAATCTTTTTTGCAACCAAGCTGGCGAAGGTTTTACCGTAACATTCTTTAAACTTACACCTAAATATTTAGGGCAAACTTCTTTTTCTACTACTTCAACAGCAACAAGAACATCGTTATTAATTGCTTTTAAGCTTGGAACTTTCGGTAAATCTAGCGTTACTCCAGCAGCACGATGCACATTCAAGTACGCTACTAAATCACGTGCAACACCAATATGACCCATGGCATCTGCTCTGTTTGGTGTCAACCCAATTTCTATTTGATAATCTTCTTCTAATTCGAAATACGTAGCAGCAGGCGTACCAACTTTCGTATCTTCCGGCAAAACCAAAATTCCAGCATGCGATTTCCCTAAACCAAGCTCATCTTCCGCACATAACATTCCTAAAGAGTCTACTCCGCGAATTTTCGAAGCTTTAATTTTAAACACCTCTTCTGGACTTGGATATAAAACTGCCCCAACTGACGCACAGATAACTTTTTGTCCCACTGCAACATTAGGAGCACCACAAACAATTTGTAACGATTCACCTCCAACACTTACAGTAGTCACTTTTAATTTATCTGCATCCGGATGTTTTTCACAGGAAAGAACTTCCCCAACAAAAACACCTTCTAAACCTCCTTTGATTCCTTCAATCTTCTCGATTCCATCTACTTCCAAACCAGTTTCAGTCAATATTTCACTGATTTGCGTGGGTGTAAGATCGGTTTTTATATAGTCTTTTAACCAGTTGTAAGATACTTTCATATACTTTTTATTCTAATGCTACGCGAATTTAAGCATAATGATAGAAATATCTTTTCTTTTAGAAACTAAAAACTATTCAACCACTGCAATGTATCCACACCATCCGCGAAATCACTCAACCCTGGACATTGCGCAGCCCCAAAAGGCAAATAACCATGACCAACAATCGCCTGTATATCCTCCGCATGATCTTTTAAATAGTTTTCCACCTCTGAAACTTCCTCATAACGATGATAAAACAACATGGCTAGCGGAGAAAACAAGTCTTCGGATTCTTTTAATAATACAAAACCATTATCGAGAATTTCTTCCAGGTTCATTAAATAAATAGCCTTGTTGTAATCGTAATTGTTTGCATATTTATGTAAATTAACCACATCCGCCTGGTTAATGATTGCTTCAAAAAAACGATTCAATGCAAAATCTTTTGGTACTAACAAATGAGAAACATTACGACACCCTAGACCAAAATGCGTAAAAATATCCACACCTAAAGCCTCCAACTCTTCTTTCGTCTCTTCTCCATTTAATACAGCAACAGATGTTCGGTTTTTACGAAACACATGTGGCAAATGACCGAAATAACTTTCGAAATAACGCATGGAATTACCACTTCCTGTAGCGATAATAGCATCTACCGATCCAAGCTTTGCTTCTGAAACCGTAATACACTTTCCTAATTCTGGTGCGAAATTTATCAATAATGCAATTAAAGCAGGTAATAATGTTTTATCATCCGAACTCAATTTGATTACAATCGCATTTCCAGAAAGCAGCACACATAGAAAATCATGAAACCCAACTAATGGAATATTACCAGCCATGATTACACCTACTTTTTTAGGTGAATCAGTAAACATATAATTGTTTGTGAAAGTATTTAAATTTTCAATCGTTAATTGCTCTCCCCACCCTTTAAACACATGTAAAACAGCATCCTCCGTAAACCAACCATTTAAGTGAAATTGACGTTTCACAAGTGCTTGTAATTTTTCATACTCGTCACTCGTCACTCCTAACCCATAACCAGTCCATTCTTCTTGATTACCAATAGCTAAAAGTATTTTACCTAAACCATCAAACGCAGTAATAATCTGTTCTTTATTCATTATTCATTTAGTTTATTTAAAAATGTAAAACGCTTTTGTAACTCTTCTTTCTTTAACAAAACAGGACCTTCTACCTTTCCATCCGAACCACTTTGTCCAGTTCGACCAGCATTAGCTGACTTACCATTAGTATTATTAAACAATCCCCCTAACTGTCCTTTCGCATTCATACCTCTCCCTGCATTACCAGATTTACCAGGAGCACCAGAAACTCCACCTTTAACATCTACTTGAATATTATTTCGGAAATCGATCAATCTATCATCCATATACATATATACATTCCCTCCTCTTCCACCATGACCACCATCACCACCAACACCAGCATCCCCTCCATACACGGATGGTTGAGTAGTAGTAGTTTTTCCATTAACTGTCGTAGTTACTGGATAGGCAGCATCTTTTCCACTACCCCCATCACCTCCATTTCCTCCTTTACCCCCGCGTACATCTACATAAATTCGTCCTGTACTTTTAGGTAAGAAAATACGACGATACTGCATATTACGCTCTACTGTAGCAATCACAAAATCATTCTCTTCAACTCCGTAATACTGAAGATACAACGATATATCACCCCCATTCAACCCATTTCCACCATTCCCACCATTTGAACCTGATTGAGAAGGATTTGTACCAGAAGAACCACTAACTCCATTTTTACCGTTTTCACCCGCGTGATTCAAAGTTATTTCATTTGGATATTGAATGTCTAATTTAGATTTCCACAAAGTATCTCGTGTCAACTTATGTATAAAGCAAACATCTAACTTTTTATTTATTAGTGGTACATAACTTTCAACATGCAGCTTCCCATCTTTAAACTGCACCATTGTTTCCGAATGATTCTCAAACAATTCATTCGGAAAATGACGTTGATCTCTCGGAATAACTTCACCAGTATTCAAAACCAAATCATACTCTAATTCAACCGGATTGTTTAATTCAATAGACTTAGTTCGAACATTTACGCCAACAACATAAGGTACTTTTACAAAAAACTCATTTTGAAAACCATACTTTTCGCTAGCCATTCGCACTTTTATTGAATGGTTTTCTTTGGTTAAATTTGCCATTCCATACTTCAAGTTCCCTCGATTTACACCAATCACATTTTCACCAGAAAACTGAATATTAGACCATTTACTTCTGTTTTTATTCGGTTTAATTCGTTTTAGACGACCACTCTCTTTTATCAAATCTACAGAAAATCGAACAGAACCTGCAGCTTGATAGGATTGATCTAATTCTACCACCGCAGATTCATATTTTGTTGTTCCACAAGCAACTAAAAAAGTTGTAAATGACACTAATAAAAAAATAAACTTAAACTTCATATAAATTAAATTAAAACACTAAAAAACAAACTATTAAAATATATATAATTTAAACTAAAACTACAGTTATAATTTACATATAACAACCTTCACAAACAATGAATCTTTCGCTGATTCAATGTGTTTAACGAACCTATTTACTTGGATAAAATCTCCAACATTCAACAAAATATTATTTATTTGTAAACTTCCTTTTACACAATAAATCCCGACTAGCACATTTAAAGTATTTAAATCTATTAAATTTAACTCGGGCACAATTTCTACTTCCACAGTAAAACAATCCTTGTATATCACATTAAAATCAACAACCTGTCCTTCACTGCGTGTTACCCACTCCCCTTTAAATTCGGTTTGTTCACCTGCATTCAATGTATACCAATCGGAATGGTTATGTTGGATTCTCAACTTTCCTTCGAGAATCGCTAATTTGCGATTATGCATAGGGAAGCTTGTGAATTCGCTTTTCTCAACGAGAACTTTAGCAGTACTTATACGAAAATCAAAGTTTTGTTCACCAACTGTTGCATTTATTGGGGATATCAGTAATTCCGTGGTTGTACCTCCAGTCCATTCACTTACTTTTTGATATTCTTTTGTAACTAATTTCATTTACCATTTTTGGTTAACACAAAGCAAACAGAGAATCACACATCCGACAAGCGCTAAATTTGCAAACTATGTAAAACTTTCACGAAATTAGGTATAAAAAAAGAGGTCACTCCAATGGAATAACCTCTCAATATTAACTATTTGTCTTAATTTTTAAACAAACGTAAGGAAAGTGCAACCGTTTTTTTCAATTCGGAACGTTCTACGATATAATCCAAGAAACCGTGCTCTAAAACAAACTCAGAAGTCTGGAAACCTTCCGGTAAATCGCGACCAATTGTTTCTTTCACAACACGCGGTCCGGCGAAACCAATCAATGCTTTTGGTTCTGCAATATTTATATCTCCCAACATCGCGAAAGATGCAGTTACACCACCAGTTGTTGGATCTGTCAAAAACGAAATATACGGTAACTTATGTTCAGACAATTGTCCTAATTTACCACTCACTTTAGCCATTTGCATCAACGAATAACCAGCCTCCATCATACGCGCTCCTCCAGATTTAGAGATAATCATAAATGCAGCTTTTAATTCGATCGCTTTATCGATACCACGTGCTATTTTCTCTCCCATTACAGAACCTAAAGATCCTCCAACAAAAGCGAAATCCATACAGCAAATCACTAAATCCAACCCTTCTACTTTACCATACCCTGTTCGTAAAGCATCCGTTAGTCCAGTACTTTTTTGCGAAGCAGCAATACGATCTGTGTATTTTTTTGTATCCTCGAAATGTAATGGATCCCCAGAAGTCAAATTAGCATCAATTTCTGTATACGCTCCATTATCAAATAAAATTTGAAAATATTCTTCTGAACCAATTCTCTCATGATAAGAACAACGATCACACACATAATTTGTTTTGATAAAATCCGCTTGTGTAAAAACCGTTTTACAATTTGGACATTTATGCCACAATCCTTCCGGAGTTTCTTTTTTCTCCGAAGTAGTCGTAGTAATACCCTCTTTATTTCTTTTAAACCAACTCATAGTCTTTTTTTATCCTAATGTGTTTACATTGTTTAAATCTTCAAACGATTGCGTCAAACGTGCAATGAATGTCAATTCACTTTCGCGTACCCATTTACGTGGATCGTAGTATTTTTTGTTTGGTAATTCTTCTCCTTCTGGATTTCCAATCTGTGTTTTTAAATAATCTTGGTATTTCAACACATAATTTAAAGTACCTTCCGTATAAGCAAATTGTAAATCTGTATCAATGTTCATTTTGATTACACCATAACCAATCGCCTCACGAATTTCTTCTACTGAAGAACCAGAACCACCATGGAAAACGAAATCTACTGGATTATGTCCAGTATTGAATTTTTGTTGAACGAATTCTTGTGAATTTTTCAAAATTTTCGGAGTCAACTTTACGTTACCCGGCTTGTAAACACCATGCACATTTCCAAACGCAGCAGCAATGGTAAAACGAGGACTAACTTTCATTAATTCTTCGTATGCAAAGGCTACCTCATCTGGTTGTGTGTATAATTTAGAGCTATCTACGTCTGAATTATCCACCCCATCTTCTTCACCACCTGTAATTCCTAACTCAATTTCTAACGTCATCCCGATTTTACTCATTCGTGCAAGATACTCTTTACAGATTTCGATATTTTCGGCAATTGGTTCTTCCGAAAGGTCAATCATGTGTGAAGAATACAAGGACTTACCAGTTTCTGCATAGAATTTCTCCGAAGCATCTAACAAACCATCGATCCAAGGTAATAATTTTTTCGCTGCGTGATCGGTATGTAATATAACTGTTGCACCATATAATTCAGCCAACGCGTGTACGTGTTTTGCACCCATAACCGCACCAGCAATTGCTGCTTTTTCATCGGTATTATCCAAGGATTTACCTGCATTAAACAAGGCACCACCATTTGAAAACTGAATAATTACAGGAGATTTTAATTTTGCAGCTGTTTCCATTACAGCATTTACGGTACTAGAACTAGTAACGTTAACAGCAGGAAGTGCAAAACCTTTCTCTTTTGCGTATTGAAATATTTTTTGCACCTCATCTCCAGTAGCAACCCCTGGTTTAATCGAATGACTCATAGTTGTGATTTTGTGTTTTCAGGTACAAAAATAGTGATTTTGGATTTGAAATACAAAGTGATGCAAGGAGATGTTTTGAACAAAATCACTTCATTTTAGTAACCTCTACCTCACATAATTTCACAGCCTGTACCAAATCAACAACTCCTCCTGTTACGGATAAATCGTTAAAACGTGTCGTATTTTCTGTTCCTGGAATGATTTGTTTCGTTTTACCGTAATATTTTGCAGATAAAAGAATGCAATTTTTAATTTGCAACATACTTAAACTTGGAAAGTAGGACTTTAATAAAGCGGCAACACCAGCGACCATAGGCGCAGCCATGGAAGTTCCATCGTATTTTTTGTATGCACTTTGTGGAATCGTACTATATATATCTTTTCCTGGGGCAAAAACATCCACTTGTACTTTACCATAATTGGAAAAATCTGCTGCTAAATGTTTTTTAGTATTTTTAGTGGATGCGCCGATGGTTAAAAATAAAGGTAACTTCTCTTTTTGAAACGGATATAAAGGCGTTGGGAAGTTTGGTGCAATATCGATATTTTTACCATCATTTCCTGCTGCATGCACTAATAAAACATCTTTACTACTTGCGTATGCAAGTGCTTCGTAAACTTCCTTTTGAAATGGTGAATACCCTTTACCAAAAGACATATTAATTATTTTAGCACCATTATCCACAGCATAACGAATTGCTAATGCTATATCTTTATCTTGTTCATCGCCGTTTGGAACTGCGCGCAACACCATAATTTGCGCATTATCTGCAATTCCATTTAATCCTAAATTATTATTTCGTATCGCTGCGATAATTCCCGCAACATGTGTCCCATGGTTCGCGTCTTTTCCTTCCACATTGTTATTCCCGTATTTCACTTGTGTAAAATCACTCGGAGTATCATCCACAAATTCTCGGTCGTTATAATCGATGTTTAATTGATACTTTAAAGCTGCATTCACTTGCTCAGTTTGTTCTTCAATTACCTCTAAATTTAGTCCACCATTTAAGATTGCTTCCGCTAACATTTTCACCTCTTTTCCTTCCGCATCTGTAGGTCTCCATTTTGCTAAATCTTCCATGGTATAATCCGATTTTCCCAAAATTTGAGAAACCACCTGTGGAATATATTTAACAAGCATCGGTAGTTGCTCATTCTGTTTTTGATATCCTTTATATTCTGCAACTTCACTCGTAATTTCATTTTTAACCTTCAAATAGAATGCATATTCTTCTTTATCCTTTTGCTTAATTTGACTTTCTTTCAAACGCTCATATTTATCTCTTAGTGCTCTATACATACGCACTTTCTCATAACAAGCATAATCTTGCATTTCCCCTTTTGAATTCCCTAAAAAATTCCATCCATGCATATCATCTACATACCCATTCCCATCATCATCGATTTTATTATTCGGTATTTCTTTTGGATTCGTCCAAATTTTACCAGCCAAATCTTCGTGTTCACAATCCACACCTGAATCAATAACAGCAACTAAAACAGGGCTAGCTTGTTTATCTTTCAACAATAAATATGCTTTTTCCGTATGCAATCCTGCAGGATCCGTATTGTGCCAATTGTTTTGTTCTACGTTTACTTGCGCGTAAAATTTTCCAACGATTAGAAAAAGTAAAATACTAAGGTTAATTTTCATTTTTAAAATTTATTTTTTATCGAGTAAAACAGTTGAAAATCATACAGATTATTTAGTATTAACGCCATAATGTTACGTGACCAGTATATGATTTTAACTCCTCTAAGATATTTACTACCTGAATTTTATACGTATAAATATCATTTGGAGAAAGAACACCATTAAAGGTTCCATCCCAACGCGGACGAATTTCGCGTGAATAATAAATCTCTTCTCCCCAACGATTAAAAATAGAAAAATCTACCGTTACTACAGAAGTAAGTACGGGCATAAAATAGTCATTTATTCCATCGCCATTTGGAGTAAATGCATTTGGAATATAGAGCGAAAAAGGGTTGTAAATTTGAATTTTTTGCGTGGTTGAATTTTTACACCCAGCAGAATCTTGTACAATAAGTGTAACATCATATACACTAGAATCGGAATATACGACCGATGCATCTCGTGTATATGCTTGATACCCGTTTCCAAATTCCCAGATATATTTTGGATATTTTGGTGAATGATTAATAAACGCTATTGTTTGATTTACAATTGGAGTTCCGAAATAACTAAAACTTACAGGTGGTTTATTTACATACACGGTAACTGTATCTCTTACTGTAAATGTTTTACACGCATCCCCTACAAAAACAAAATAGTCACTTGTAGAAAATGGGTTAACTACAATGGATTTTGTAGTATCATTTGTTGGTATCCAAGTGAAAGTATATTTACCCAACCCACCGGTTGCGCCTGCAAAAAGCACTGCAGAATCTCCTTTACATACAGTAGTATCAGGAGAAATCGTAGTAATTAATGGAGGGCTAGTAATCGTATATAGTAAAGTCGCACTTATTTTTTCACCACAACGGTCTGTTACTGTTACGGTATAATTTGTTGTTTTTGAAGGTTTAAGAATTGCCTCCTGATTTACATCTACGATTTTTTTACCATCACTCCAAGCGTATTTATAATAACCAGCGCCTTCGGATGGATTTACCTTTACTTTCGTTGGTAAATACGGACATACTTCCGTGATATTTGACAATGAACCTAATTGTAGGGGGTTATATTTCATAACCAAAACCGTACTTGTTTTTTTGGTTGTATTAAAACAGATATCCGAAACAGAGACTTCGTATTGCTGTGTATTTATTGGAGCAACAGTAACCGACCCTGTTTTTTCATTTGTATTCCATAGGTAAGAATAAGGCTCTAAACCTCCTGTAATTATAGGTTTGAGTGTAACACTCTCTCCCACACAATAAAGAGTATCATCGGCTATCGTTACCTTAATAGGCTCGATATCTTTTATGTATAAAACTTTGGATACAGTATACGTATTACCGCAAGCATCTGGAAAAATAAGGTCTATAAGTATCGAATCTAATCCTTCGATTAAATTATCTTGTAGGGTAGTTACATCAAAAGACACGGAATCTTTTCCGATTGGTAATACTAACTCACTAGGAACAGTAGTTGTATAATCTAAGCCTTTGGTTGCAGAACCTTTATATACAATCGGAATTTTATATTCGATGTTTTTAGAACCGGGTAATTTATGCACCGTAATTCTTCCTGAAGTACATCCTTCCGCCATTGTAATGGTATCTTTAAAGAATTCTTTCGATAATTTTTGGGTAGCAACCAAATCTACTTTTGCAGATAAACTATTTGCTTGTAAAAATAAACCAGAATCAAACGCTGCATCCCCAGCATCCGCTATCGTAATGGTAAGCGTATACGATTTACCACATTGAACTGCAGAAACTGCAGTCAAAACCCGTGTAAAACCATCGTATTGAACCGATTGACCAAACTTATTATTAATGTAATATTTTGCATTCGAATTCCCTTTATCATTCACGTTGTTAATAGTTACCGGCGTACCATTTGGAAGTAATGCGATATTTTTTTGTCCAGTAATTCCCGGACCAGCAATAAAAAAAGCAAATAAATCATTGAATTCTGAACCTACAAACTCTGGATATTCTTCCGAACCAAAAACATATTTAAATTTCACCGTATCAGACATAGGTGTAAATTGAATTTCTAAAGTCGCTGCATTAAAAGTACTTTTAGGAGAATTTCCTGCTGGTGTTTCTTTAGCGATAATTTGGTCTAATAGATTATTCCCGGCATAACCATTATCCATTCCAGCAGATTCAGTATTATTCGGACCTCTTGGTCCATCATTTCCCACAACGGTTCCAGTAGTCATTACAATTCCACTTGTCAATCCAATATTCGATTTTGCACCATTGAAAAACCCAATTGCAGTCGCAGCACCATTATACTTGATGTTTGTAACCTTTACTCCTGGTCCTAACAAC
>JBIIKZ010000014.1:0-45344 GCA_044232905.1 Crocinitomicaceae bacterium | reverse complement strand
ATACTTGTGGTGATATTTCGAAAGCAACAAGGCTATTAGTCGTTCTACATGGTTATGGACAATCTGCATTTTTTTTCTTGAAGAAATTTGAGTTTTTAGTAGCCAAAGGATATTTTATTGTTGCACCGGAAGGAATGCATCGTTTTTATTTAGAAGGAACAAGTGGTAGGGTTGGAGCATCTTGGATGACACGAGAAGCACGATTGGATGATATTGAGGATAATTTTAATTATTTAGAAGGGCTAGTAGGTAAGTTTACCGAACAAAATTCTTTCTTAAGTTTGGATGTGTTAGGTTTTTCGCAAGGGGCTGCGACAGCGACACGTTGGTTTGAACATAGTCAACATACCTTTCGTTCATTTGTGCTTTGGGCTTCTGTTTTTCCGGAGGATGTTGCAATGAATTTTTCAACGAATCGAACAACTAAATGTTATTTTGTTTTAGGAGATTCGGATCCTTATTTTGAGGAGGAAATCGAGCTTCAATGTTTAGAAACCTATCAATCCTTACATTTTGAAATTATTCGTTTTGACGGAAAACATGAGATGAATCAAGAGGTTTTAAATTCGCTGTATTAATTAGTTGCAAATCAAGGTATAATAGGTAGTAGAATAACCGCCAAAATATCCTAGAGCACCACCTGTAATATTTGTTGGGATATTTATTGGTATCGAAAATGGGTTTGTTCCATTGTTAACTTGTACATATTTTTTTTCAAGAAAATTGAATGTAGATTTATCTAAACTAGAGAATTTAACAATTACGGTGTCATTTTTTTTGTATAGACCTCTAAATTGCTGCGGTATTGAAGTATCTCTCCATGTTCTAGGATTTTCATAGAAAAACTCAAAACTAATTCCATTTATAAATTGGTCATCAAAAACTGGAATTCCTGTTTTATGGAATTTTAAATCCTCCGTTTTTCCGTCTTTTCCGATATTTGTTCGTAAAACCTCCCAAAAATAGGCGTTGTATTTTTCCGCAGGATCTGTCAAGTGGGCATAGGCGTAGCCATACATATCCGTGTTTTTTTCTGGTTTCCAATATACGGAGTCAAGAAAAGTTGGTTCCACAATGGAAGTGGAAGCAGTATATTTTTTACCCTTATATTGAATTTCAATGGAATAGGATTTTCCTGTTTGTCCGAAAAATGCAGGATTAGTAGTAGAGTATGCACAAATATGGTATTTTGACATTAAACTCGGCGGTATTCCAAATAGTGCATATCCGATATCTTGGTATTCTTTAGGGATTTCATCCGAACAAATAGTTTGTAAAGTATCCGATATCGTTCCATCTGAAATGATTATCAACGCATCTGAAATGTAATCTCCAAAAATAGCATCTTGACTATTATTTGAAAAAATATCTTTGGTAGTGCTTAGAATAATCAATGGAGGTAAACCGGTTTCAATTTTGCCATCAACAATTATTTTTTCATCATAATTAGGCAATTTGACTGAAACATCTTTTTGACAAGCACTAATTAAGCCAATGCTTATTACTAGTATATAATATATAAAGTGGTAGTATTTCATATCAAAAAGAAAAATTCCAGGTGACACTTGGTATTATTGGAAAAAGGGAAACTTGTTTTACTTTCAAATTAAAGTTTCCTTGAACCACTTTACCTATTCCTTGAAGATACAAAAAGAATGGGTTAGCATGGTTATAAACGTTGTAAATTGAAAAACTCCAATTACTTCTAAATTGTTTCTTTATAGCTATAAATTCATCTTTTTCCGAATTAAATACTTTTTTAGTTGGTGAATCGAAACGTGTTGCACTAAGATCTAATCGGTGGTAAGAGGGTATGCGTGTGGAGTTTCTGGAATTGTAGTCAAATAGTAAATTTTGATCATGGATATACCACGACGAAGGAAGTGTTAGTGTATTTCCTGTCGCATACACGAATACTGCACCAAATGTCCATCGATCATTCAATTCGTAGGAACCTACCATGGATAAATCATGTCTACGGTCATATTTTGCTGGGAAGGGTGTTTTTTGAATATCTGGAAAATAGCGTTCTGTTTTTGCTAATGTGTATCCAATCCAACCGGTAAATTTCCCAATATTTTTTCGAGTAAAAAATTCAATTCCATAACATTTACCAATTCCAAAAACTAATAAGTTATCGATGTTATCCGTGAAATTATCTTGCGGAAGTGCGCCAGGTTTATATTCTATTAAGTTTTTAATTCCCTTATAATAGGCTTCCACCGAAATTTCTACTTTATCTTGTAGGATATTTTTATAGTAACCCATCGAAACTTGATATCCTTGTTGTGGTTTAGCAATATCGGTACTTGGCAACCAAATATCGGTAGGTAGGGATAAGGTACTTAAAGATGTTAGGTGAATATATTGATAATTAAAAGAGTAACCAATTTTGATGGAACTTTTATCCTTCAATAAGAACCGACTCGCAATTCGTGGTTCAAATCCGCCATATGTTTTTATGTTTTCCCCATTCCCGTATTCCAAGCTTGTTGCTTGACCTGGAAGAGTGTTTTGCAGGTATCGTGAAAATGGTCCAACAAATTGATACAAGGAATAACGAAGACCAAGGTTTACTTTCCATTTTTCAGTTATTTCCAATTCATCTTGGATGAAAAATGCACTTTCATGGCTACGCAGCTTTTGTGGAGAAGGTACATTGAATTTTGTTGAATCTTGTTCTACTGCTATACTTGAAGGTAAAAATGTATGGAAAATGTAATCTACACCATATTTAATTTTATGTTTGGAAAATTTAGTAGACGCAAACTCAATTTTTTCTCCTAAATCATGAATTTCAGAATTTAAGGCTATGGAAAAAACATCTTGTTTGGAGCCAAATCCAAAGGTGTAATTGGTAGTGTAACTAGTCGCATTAAGGGTTAAATTATCGGAAAACTTATGATTCCATCGTATAGCAGCCAGTTTATTTCCCCAGGGGATTTCCACATTAAATCCTTCTGTTTTATTGCTAAACGTAAATTTATCAATTCCCATATAAGAACTAAAAAATAATTTGTCTTTAGAACCTAAAGTGTAATTAGCTTTAAAATTTAAATCATAAAAGAAATAGGCAGAACCATTAAATGGAGAGTTAGCTAGGATAAAAGGTTTTAGTAATACATCGATGTAGGTTCTACGCGCCGCTAACATAAACGCACCCTTTCCTTTTTTAATTGGCCCATCGATCGTTAATCGAGAAGATATTAACCCAATTCCCCCTTTTACATTTATTTTTTGTTGGTCTCCATCGTTGGTTTTAATTTCTAATACAGAGGACATTCTTCCGCCATAATTTGCAGGCATTCCTCCTTTGATTAAATTCCCGCTTTTTACTGCATCCGAATTAAAAACAGAGAAAAATCCAAAAAGGTGAGAGGCGTTGTATACAGGGACATCATCTACTAAAACTAAATTTTGATCTGGACCACCACCGCGCACGTAAAATCCTTGTCCACCTTCACTTACAGAGGATACACCTGGTAATAATTGAATAGTTTTTAAAATATCAACTTCCCCCATAAAAGCAGGTAAAGTTTTTATTTTTTTCATTTCCAACTCAATTTGTCCCATGGAAGGATCATTAACTTGGTTTTTCTTTTTGACGTGAACCTCTGCTGCTGCTAATTGTTTGGTGTTTTCGATTAATTCTATTTCAAGATTAGTATTCTCTTGTAAAACAATTATTTTGCGTAACGATTTATATCCATTTGTTTGAATTTCAAGGGTATATTCTCCTGGAGGAAGGGAAAAGAAAAAGTAACCGCTTGAATCTGTTAATTCAGTTAATTTATTTGGAGTAACAAACAATTTAACATTTGGAAGCGTAGTGCTTGTTTCTTTGTCTTGTACGGTTCCAGTTAGCGTGTAAAATGTTTGTGAAAATGAAATAAATGGGGTAATAATGCTAATTAGCATTATAATAAAAAAAGATAAATTCTGTTTCTTAAGCATTTATCGTGAACCGAAAATGGTACTTCCCACGCGAATCATGGTACTTCCTTCATCCATCGCGATTTTATAATCACCACTCATTCCCATGGATAATTCTTTGAACTCAGGATTGAATTTAAAGTAATGACTTTTAATTAGTTGGAAGTAATTGTGTAGCGTTTGAAATTCCTCGTGAATTTGATCTTTATCTTCTGTAAACGTTGCCATTCCCATGACGCCGTGAATAGCAACGTGTTGTAGTTCTACAAATTCGTTAGATTCCAACATTTCTTGTGCTTCTTCAAATGAAAATCCGAATTTAGTTTCCTCCTGTGCGATATGAAACTGTAGTAGGCAAGGAATGATTCGTTTGCATTTAACTCCCTCTTTATTAATTTCTTTCAATAGTTTAAAACTATCCACCCCATGAATCAAATGAACAAATGGGGCAATGTATTTTACTTTGTTGGATTGCAAATGACCGATTAAATGCCATTCGATATCTTTTGGTAATACTTCGTATTTTTCAACAAGTTCTTGGACTTTATTTTCTCCAAATGCACGTTGACCAGCATTATATAAAGTTTGTATATCACTTGCAGGTTTTGTTTTGGAAACAGCAATGAGTGATACATTCTCTATTAAGGAATCTTTTACGTTTACTAAGTTTTTAACGATCATTTTTCAATTTCATAAATGGTTAATCCACTGCGTAATTTTGGTTCTACCCAAGTAGATTTTGGAGGCATAATTAATTGATGGTCAGCAACTTTTTTCACTTGATCCATCGTAACTGGAAATAGTATAAAACCAACTTTCGCTTTTCCTTGTTCAATCGGTGTGGAGATTGCTTCTAACCCAATATTTCCGGGGATAAATTGAATTACAGCACTTGTTTTTAAGTCTTCAATTCCTAAAATTGGTGTCAAGATAGTTTGAGTTAAAATCTCTGGATCCAAACAAGCAACAGGATCTGAGGTATTGTAAAGTTCTGGTTTGCAAATTAATAAATACCAAGTACCACTTAAATTCATGGTGATATGATGTTCTTGTTCAGGTTTAGTTCCTTTTTCTAAATGCGTTACACTAAAATTTTCCTTTAATTTTTCAATAAAATCATGTTCGCTTAAACCATTTAAATTGTCCACCAAACGGTTGAATTCACGGATATTGAGACGTTTTTCATCCATAAAAAATGCAAGAAAATAGTCGCTAGATATGTTGTTGAATCCTAATTGTTTACGGCGCTCGGATAAACCAGCGCTAGAAGCACTACGGTGATGCCCATCGGCAATGTAACTCGCATCTATTTTTGCAAATTCCGATTTGACAATTGTTTCTTCTTCTAGTGATAATACCCAAAGTTCGTGTTTGGTTCTATCCGTAGTCGAAAACTCATATTCAGGTCGCTTTGCAGCAATTTTAGCGTATTCTACTTCCAAATTAGCATTACTTGGGTAGGAGAGAAGTACCGGCTCTGCATTATATCCAACGATATCTAAATAGTCCACAAACATTGCCTCTCTAGATGTTAAGGTTGCTTCGTGTTTTTTAATTTTATCTTGTTGGTATTCTTTTACACTCGCGCCACCAATTATTCCTAAAAATTCATGGGTAGGTGTAGATTGTTTGTAAAGATATAAATGTGCTTGTGCATCTTGAAAAACGATTCCTTCCGCAATAAATTCCAAGTATTTACTCCGAACTAAATCAAAACGCTCTTTAGAATTTGGGTTTGTTTGCGCCACTTGTTTATCAAATTCAGGATGAATTATTCGTATAAAAGAATACGGATTAGATTCCAATTTTGCTTTTAAAACAGATTTAGAATACGTGGATACTGGTCGCGTTACAACTAGATGCGCTTTGTCTCTGCTCGGTCTAATTGCACGAAAGGAATGAAGAATTGCCATACATTAATCTTGTGTTACGAATGTAAGAAAAAAGATTGGAAAATGGTAGTATGTATCCGTGCTAGCAATCTAAATGTTGTTAAATTTACTTTCTCATTAATTAACTATGAACCCAAATAATACCCTAAAAATTTCCCCGGAACTTAAAGCCAAACTAACTGAGTTAGGTTTTGAGAAAACCTTTGAAGAAAACGAAGTTATTTTACGTGAAAGTTCCTATATCAAAGCAATTCCAATTGTGTTAAGCGGAAGTTTGCGTGTCATGCGCACAGAAGAAGACGGTCGCGAGATTTTACTTTATTACATCAAAGCAGGTGAAAGTTGTATCATGTCTTTTCTTGGAGGAATTCACGATGATACGAGTAAAATTAATGCAGTTGCTGAAGAAAAAACAGAATTATTACTGATTCCGATGGATAAAATTTCCTTGCTAGTGAAAGATTTCCCGGAATGGTTGGATTACATCTTTAAATTGTACCACAAACGTTTTGAGGAATTACTAGAGGTTGTCGATGCTATTGCTTTCAAAAAATTAGACGAACGTATTTTAGATTTTGTCAAAAATAAAGCAAAACTTACAAATTCAAATGTGATAAATCTTACCCATGAACAAATTGCAAATGAGTTAGGTTCTGTACGTGTTGTAGTTTCGCGTTTACTAAAACAACTTGAATCCGAAGGAGTTGTTGAATTAGGGAGAAATAAAATTACCTTGTGTAACTAAGGTTGCTTAAATTCTTGGTTTAATATCTCAACTTTGTCCTATAATTAAATCATAGAGATATGAAAAATATAGGGAAACTAGATAAAATCGTTCGTGTACTAATTGCAGTACTATTTACGGTTTTATTTTTAAATCAAGTGATTACAGGAGTAATGGGAGTTATTCTGGTAATTTTAGCAGGTGTGTTTTTACTAACGAGTGTTGTTGGAACATGTCCGCTTTATCTACCTTTCAAAATCAATACAAATCATAAAAAGTAAAATCATGGAAATTAAAAATTTGCTTAAAGAAAACAAAGGAACTATCGTAGATGTACGTTCGATAGAAGAGTATCGTGGTGGTCATGTTGTGGGATCATTAAATATTCCATTACAAGAAATTCCAGAACGTGTAGAAGAATTAAAAGCATTAGAACAACCATTAATTTTATGTTGTGCTTCTGGAAATAGAAGTGGTCAAGCGGAGCGTTATTTATCGCAACTTGGTATGACTTGCTACAATGGTGGAAGTTGGTTAGATGTAAATTTTCATAAATCAAATTAAGTACTAAAATGTTAAAAGCAATTAAAAATGCACTTGGTTTAGGACCAAAGTTAGATTATAAACAAGCCTTGAAAAACGGTGCTATCATTGTGGACGTTCGCTCTAAAGGTGAGTATGCTGGAGGCCATATACCGGGTTCTGTAAATATTCCCGTAGAAAGTTTGCTAGGTAATTTGAATAAATTGAACAATAAAAATCAGACGATTATCACGTGTTGTGCTTCCGGAATGCGCAGTGGTTCCGCAAAGATGATGTTAAAAGGAAAAGGATATACCGATGTACATAACGGAGGTTCTTGGTTTTCATTAGGTAAAAAAATAATGTAAGTATGTTAAAAGTAATAAGTACATTTTTTTTAGCAGGATTTCTATTAGTGAGTTGTTCTATAGGACAAGGCTCAACAAAAACAGATTTGAGTCCAACGGAATTTTCAAAACAATTATCGGAAACAGAAAATCCAACGATTTTGGATGTGCGAACACCTGCTGAATTTGCTGAAGGACATATTCAAAACGCTTTAAATATCGATTGGAATGGTTCAAGTTTTGATGCGCAAGTTTCAAAATTAGATAAAAATACAACTGTTTTTGTGTATTGTTTAAGTGGAGGTAGAAGTGGTTCCGCAGCAAGCCAATTACGTTCTAATGGATTTAAAAGAGTCTTCGAATTAGATGGCGGAATGATGGGGTGGAGAAGTGCGGCTTTACCTGAAACTACAGATTCGAAAGTAGTTAAGTCAACTGGTATGTCAGTTAAAGACTTTGAAAAAATGCTTGAAACCGATAAAGTTATTTTAGTCGATTTTTACGCGGAATGGTGTGGACCATGTAAAAAAATGAAACCTTCTATTGAAGCAATTGAAAAAGAGATGGCTGCTAAGGTTTCGGTGATTCGTATCGATGTAGACAAAAACGTAGAATTAGTAAAATCATTTGGCATTCAAGAAATACCAATTTTAAGAGTCTACAAACAAGGAAAAGTTACTTGGGTGCAGAAAGGATTTGTGGAGAAAGTGGTGATTGAGAAAAATTTATAATTAAAACTTCTCAATCGCCCCCAAACCAAAAAGCGCGTAATCGTATTTAGCAGGATCTACGGGATCAAAAAATCGTAAATGTCCCATTAATTCCTCGAGTGCTTTACCATCGGTTTGGGTTCTAGTAATTAACCCTAACTTTCTAGATATGTTTGCTGTGTGTACATCTAGAGGAATGGATAATTCACTTGGCGCTATACTTTTCCAAATGCCAAAATCTACGTTATTCGCATCTTTGCGAATCATCCAACGTAGGTACATCTGAATTCTTTTTGCCGCGGAAACTTTTTCTGGATTGGAAAGGTGTTTTTCGGAACGAGATTCGTGGGGTGTTTCTAAAAATCGTTTTCGAAATTGAATGATTCGACCTGTTGTGCCAAAAATTGTTGGATGAGGAGTAAACGCTTTTTCCATTCCTTCCTGCAGATAGATGTTTTGCAATGCGCGAAAGAAAAAATCTAAGTCAATGGTGTTAAATGTTCTGTGCACAAAGCTTATAGCCTCTAATTTATCCGAATTATAATTCATTACAAATTCATATGGATCATTCCCCATGATCTGGACAAGCTTTTTTGCGCTGGTGATAATGGATCTACGATTACCCCATGCAATGGTAGCTACTAAAAATCCAACAATTTCGATATCCTCTTTTTTAGTAAATTGATGTACGATTGAAATTGGGTCGTCTGCAATGAAATTAGAAGTGTTGAATTCGGTAACTTTTACATCTAAAAAGTCTTTTAATTCGATTAAGTCTAAAGAATTAGTTGATTTTTTAACCATTGAGAAATTAAAAGGATGAGATTCTAAATAATTGTAAAAGATATATTTAGTTTGCTTTTACTCAATAAGGCTAAATCATAAATTATAATTCATAATTCAAAAGCCCCATCTTTCATAACCAACTTCCGATCTGTCATATTCGCTAATAGTTCATTATGCGTTACAATGACAAACGTTTGATTGAATCGATCGCGCAGATCAAAAAATAAACGGTGCAGGTCTTCTGAGTTTTTAGAATCTAAATTTCCGGAAGGCTCATCGGCAAAAATTACTTTAGGACGATTAATCAGGGATCGAGCGACAGCAATTCGTTGTTGTTCTCCACCAGATAATTCCGAAGGTCTATGTTCTGCACGATGGGAAACACCTAATAATTCAAATAATTCTAACGCATTTTTTTTTGCTTCTGTTGGCGAAGTACCATGAATTAAGGCTGGTAAAATAGCATTTTCTAAAGCTGAAAATTCAGGTAATAACTGGTGGAATTGAAAAATGAAACCAATGTGTTTATTTCGAAACCCAGCTAATTTTTTTTGGGATAATTGAAAAGGGTTTACACCATCTATGGTTAAAATGCCAGATTGTGGAGTTTCTAAAGTTCCCAATATCTGTAAAAGTGTTGTTTTTCCGGCACCTGAAGCACCAACAATAGAAACAATTTCACCTTGTTGTACCGTTAAGTCGACACCATTTAGTACAGATAAATCACCATATTGGTGTGAAATTCCTTTAGCAACTAACATTATTTACCACGCATTATTAAGGAATGTCCCATTTTGTCGCGTTTTGTACGTAAATAGGATTCGTTGTGTATGTTACTTTCAATTTCGATAGCGACATTTTCCACTATTTCTAAGCCGTAACCAACTAATCCAGTACGTTTTGTAGGATTGTTAGAAAGTAATCGCATTTTGTTTACACCTAATTGACGTAAAATTTGTGCACCGATACCATAATCACGTTCATCGCCTTTGAAGCCTAACTGTAAATTTGCCTCCACCGTATCTAAACCTTCTTCTTGTAGTTTGTATGCTTTAAGCTTGTTAATCAATCCGATACCACGTCCTTCTTGATTCATATATACAATGACACCTTTTCCCTCTTTTTCGATTAGTTCCATTGCTTTTTCCAGTTGTGGTCCACAATCACATCGGCAAGAACCGAAAACGTCCCCAGTAATACAGGAAGAGTGCACACGTACAAGAATTGCTTCATCTTCTTTCCAAGTTCCTTTTACCAAAGCCAAATGTTCTTGGTTGGAATTTTTCACTTGAAAAGCATGTAACCTAAAATCACCTGCTTCTGTAGGCATTTCTACGGAAACTACTTCATCGATTAACGTATCGTGTTTTAAACGATATTCGATCAAATCTGCAATAGAAATTATTTTAAGGTCAAATTTTTCCGCAATTACTAATAATTCTGGCAAACGCGCCATGGTACCATCTTCATTTAAGATTTCGACGATAATTCCAGCGGGTTCAAATCCAGCTAATTTAGCAAGGTCAATCGCTGCTTCTGTATGACCAGCTCGACGTAAAACGCCTTCTTTTTTTGCACGTAATGGGAAGATATGTCCTGGTTTTCCTAAATCGTTTGGATCTAATTTTGTATCGATTAAAGCAAGAATTGTTTTTGCACGATCTTGCGCGGAAATTCCAGTAGTACAACCATGACCGTTTAAGTCTACAGAAACCGTAAATGGTGTTTCGTATGCAGCTGAATTAGTTTGAACCATTAAGCTTAAGCCAATTTCATCGCAACGATCTTCTACCAAAGGAGCACAAATTAATCCACGACCATGTGTAGCCATAAAGTTGATTAACTCTGGAGTAGCATTTCTGGCAGCAGTTAGAAAATCACCTTCATTTTCTCTATCTTCATCATCCACAACAATTATTACTTTTCCAGCCTTAATATCTTCAATTGCTTCTTCTATGGTATTCAGTGCTTTAGTCATTTTGTATAATTTGTGATGTAAATTTACGGAATTTTTTTCTGATTTTTTTCGGTTTTTTTTTGTGGATTGGATATTTTGATTAAATTTACGTCAATAATGTTTAAATAATAATCAAATGATTGGTCTTAATGTAAAAATGCTTCGTAAAAGAAAAGGGAAATCACAGGAAGAGGTGTCTAGTGAATTAGGATTAACTCGTTCTAGTTATAGTGGTTATGAGAATGGGGTTGCAGAACCAAGTGTAGAAACATTGATTTTGATTTGTGACTATTTTATGATAAGTCTGGATGTTTTATTACGTAAAGATTTCAGTAAATTGAACGAACGTGAATGGGAGGAAATCGATAAAGGAATAACTAAAGATATTAAAGGTGCAAACTTACGCGTCTTAACTACGGTGGTAGATTCTGATAATAATGAATTAATAGAAATGATTCCTGTGAAAGCGAGTGCTGGATATACTTCTGGATATGCAGATGCAGATTACTTAAAAGCATTACCTACATTTAATTTACCTTTCCTTTCGAAAGAGAAAAAATACCGTTCTTTTCCAATTCAAGGGGATAGTATGCCGCCGGTTAGCGAAGGGTCGCATGTAGTAGCTGAATTTATTCAAAACTGGACATCTATAAAAAATGGAACACCTTGTATTATTGTGACAAAAGACGATGGAATAGTTTTTAAAATTGTCTACAACCATATTAATGATAACCAATCCTTACAACTTTGTTCTACAAATCCATTCTACAAGCCGTATTTTATTCATGTAAATAAAGTCATAGAAGTTTGGAAGTTTGTCAATTACATTGCATCCGATTTACCAGATTTACGTTTCGATGACAATCAATTACGTAAATCTTTGGTAGATTTGCAAAAAGAAGTTTCAGAAATCAAAAATGTATTGATGCGAAACTAATAAACCTTATTCTATGGAAATTGGTAAAGAAATCAATACGACATTTGCCTCTTCAAACATTAAAGCGATCGTGAATATTCGCTATACCAATAACTGGATGGCGAGTCTACAAAATAAATACATGGCGCGACATGATCTAAGTATGCCGCAATTTAATATACTTCGAATTTTACGAGGAGCTAAAAAAAAGCTAAACGTAAACACAGTTAAAGATCGAATGATTGAAAAGTCACCCAACACAACTAGATTAATGGATAAATTGTGTGATAAAAAATTAATCGAACGTTTACGTAATGAAAAAGATAAACGAATTATTGAGCTTATAATTACTAAAAAGGGACTAGACTTGTTAGATTTAATCGATATTGATTTTGAAAAAGAATTAATGTTTGTAAATAACCTTTCAGAAGAAGAATCCGAATTATTAAGTAATTTACTAGATAAAATTAGAAGTTAATCCATATTTCATGAAAAATTGAGATTAAGGTTATATTCAGTTAAAAAATCAAAAATTTATCAACTTGTATTAAATTAACAGGGGGTGTTTGAAAAATAAATACTGTTTTTTTTGAAATACCCCCTAAAAAAAATACCTTTGTAGCGAAAAATTTAATTTTATGGCTACAATTAGACAGAAAGCGTATCAAGATGTTTTGAACCGTAAGGCGAATCATTCAGATTACAATGGTAAAATCTCCTCTTTATTTGGTGAAAATGTATTTCATTTAGATGTAATGCGTGAATTTTTACCCGGTGATGCTTATAAAAGCATGGTAGATGCAATCAACAGTGGTAATGGTGTACGTTTAGATCGTAAAATGGCGGATCAAGTTGCTTCAGCAATGAAAGATTGGGCATTAACGAAAGGTGCAACACATTATACACACTGGTTTCAACCATTAACTGGTTCTACTGCGGAAAAACACGATGCATTCTTTAAGCCTGTTGGTCCAGGTAGAGCAATCGAAAAATTTGATGGTGATTTATTGGTGCAACAAGAGCCAGATGCATCTTCTTTCCCTAACGGTGGAATTCGTAATACGTTTGAAGCAAGAGGGTATACGGCTTGGGATCCATCTTCTCCAGCGTTTGTTATTGGTAAAACGTTGTGTGTACCTACAATTTTTATTTCTTATACTGGAGAGTCGTTAGATTTTAAAATGCCTTTAATTAAAGCGCTTCACGCGGTAGATGCTGCTGCTGTTGAAGTGTGTCAATATTTTGATAAAAACGTTGTTAAGGTAAATGCAACATTAGGATGGGAACAAGAATATTTCCTAATTGATAAAGCGTTCTACAATGCGCGTCCGGATATTATGATGACTGGTAGAGCATTGTTTGGTCATGCTTCTGCAAAAGGTCAACAATTAGAAGATCATTATTTTGGTTCAATTCCAGAAAGAGTAGAGGCGTTTATGCGTGACTTTGAACAAGAAGCGGTTCGTTTAGGAATTCCAGTTACCACGCGTCATAATGAGGTTGCTCCAAACCAATACGAATGTGCTCCAATTTTTGAAGAGTGTAATTTAGCAAACGACCACAACTTATTGTTGATGGATATACTAGAGAAAATTGCGATCAACCATGATTTCCATGTGTTGTTGCATGAAAAACCATTCTCTGGAGTAAATGGATCGGGAAAACATAATAACTGGTCTTTGTCTACCAATACAGGAGTAAACTTATTAGCTCCAGGTAAAAATCCTAAATCAAACTTACAATTCTTAACATTCTTTGTAAACACGATTGCAGCGATTCATAATAATGCAGATTTATTGAGAGCATGTATCGTTTCTGCGAGTAATGACCATCGTCTAGGGGCAAATGAAGCTCCTCCAGCTATTATATCTACGTTTATCGGTTCACATTTATCTTCTATGTTAGATGAATTAGAGAAAAATGTGAAGTCTGGAAAAATGACACCTCAAGACAAAACAGAATTGAAATTGAATATTGGCAAGATTCCACAAATTATGTTGGATAATACCGATAGAAATAGAACTTCTCCTTTTGCTTTTACAGGAAATAAATTTGAGTTCAGAGCTGTAGGTTCTTCTGCAAACTGTGCTTCTGCAATGATTGTTTTAAATACGATTATGGCAGATCAATTGATTCAATTCAAAAAAGAGGTAGATACTAGAATCAATGATGGTGATGCAAAAGATGAAGCTATCTTGAAAGAACTTCAAAAATTAATTACACATTCTAAAAAAATTCGTTTTGAAGGAAATGGATATGGCGATGAGTGGGTTCAAGAAGCAGAAAAAAGAGGATTGAATAATTTCAAAGATACGCCACGTGCTTTAGGTGTTTGGTCCGAGAAGAAAACAGTTGAAATGTTTGAGAAATTAAATATCTTAACGGAAAGAGAAATTGAAGCGCGTAAAGAAATTGATTTTGAAAACTACATTCATAAAATTCAAATTGAAGCACGTTTAATTGGTGAGTTGTCACAAAATCAAATTATTCCTTCAGTAATTGAATACCAAAATCGTTTGATTCAAAATGTTCAAGGATTAAATTCTATTTTAGGTGAGGATGCAAAAGCTGCTACGAAATCGCAAATAGAATTGATTACTAAAATTTCAAAACACTTAAATGCTTTAAAATCATTGTGTGATACAATGTTAGAAGAAAGAAAGAAAGTGAATAAAATCGACAATATCGAAGAAAAAGCGGTGGCTTATTGTGATAAAGTTAAAGTTTATTTTGACGAAATTCGTTACCATGCGGATAAATTAGAATTATTAGTAGATGATGAATTATGGCCATTAGCTAAATTCAGAGAAATGCTTTTTACGAAGTAATTAATTAATTTGAATATACAAAACGCGGTAGTCTGACTATCGCGTTTTTTTGTTAAATTAGAGGTTAATGAGTCAAAAAATACAAGTCCAATTACGTCCAGAAGAAGCTGCTTCAGAGCAGATAGTTCATGAAATCCTTAGTAGTCACCTAGGTTTATCAAAAGATTCGTTTACTTTTTTATGGAGAAAACGATCAATTGATGCGCGTAAACGAGCGATTAAAATCAATGGAACATTTGAGATTTTTGAAAAAGGTGAAGAAATCCCGGATCAAGAAATCTATTTTCCAAAGAACGATGTCTCACATGGACAAATTATCCATATTATTGGTGCTGGACCAGCGGGATTGTATGCTGCTTTAAAAGCAATTGAATTAGGATTTAAGCCTGTTATCTTTGAGCGTGGTAAAGATGTAAAGTCGCGCAGACGTGATTTAGCGAAATTAAATAAAGAACAAATTGTTAATCCAGAATCTAATTACTGTTTCGGGGAAGGAGGTGCTGGTACATATTCGGATGGAAAGCTATATACGCGTTCCAAAAAACGTGGAGATGTGCAACAAGCAATGGAATGGTTGGTTTATTTTGGTGCAGATAAAGACATTTTGGTAGATGCACATCCACATATTGGGACAAATAAATTACCAAAGCTGATTGAAAACATTCGTGAATTTATTCGATCTTGTGGTGGAGAGGTACATTTTGAATCAAAATTGACCGATATTCATATTGAAAACAAAAAGATTGTTGGTTTAACGATCAATGAAACGCAAAAAGTTGCTGCGGAATATGTTGTTTTAGCAACTGGTCACTCTGCACGCGGTATTTTTTATTTGTTAAACAAACGTGGCGTAAAAGTGCAAGCAAAACCATTTGCATTAGGTGTTCGTATTGAACATACACAAGATTTAATTGATTCAATTCAGTATCATGGAAGACTCAATGATGACTTTATTCCTCCTGCCTCATATTCTCTAGTAACACAAGTAGAAGGTCGGGGAGTATATTCGTTTTGCATGTGTCCTGGTGGAATTATAGCACCTTGTGCCACCAATCAAGAAGAAGTGGTAACCAATGGTTGGTCGCCCTCTAAACGTAACAATCCCTACTCTAATTCAGGAATTGTTGTAAGTATTTCTCCAGAAGATTTTCCGGGGAAAGAAAACGATCCTTTTGTTTGTTTGGATTTTCAGAAATCGGTAGAGAAAGCGTGTTGGGAAGCTGCTGGAAAAACACAACGCGTTCCAGCACAATGTATGAAAGATTTTGTAGAGAATAAATTAACAAAAGAATTCCCAAGGTCTTCGTATCAGCCTGGAATTGTTTCCGTTAATTTACATGAAGTACTTCCTAAATTTGTCGCGAAACGTTTACAACAAGCATTTATCGATTTTGGTAAAAAAATGCCAGGTTATTTAACAAATGATGCCGTTTTACATGCGCCAGAATCACGAACAAGTTCACCAGTTCAGATACCACGTGATAAAGAAACATGGATGCACCCAGATGTTTATGGTTTATTTCCATGTGCCGAAGGTGCAGGATATGCAGGTGGTATTATTTCAGCAGCAATTGACGGGATGCAGTGTGTGAGTGCGATAAAGAGAGTGTCGAGTAACGGAAGTGACGAGTGACGATTTATCGATAAAAAGCACCTAAAATTATCGCTCCAGCTGTTGCGACATTTAAAGATTCTGCATCTCCAAAACGAGGTATAGTTATTGCTTTCTGAACATACTTTTTAATTTCTTCGGAGATACCATTTCCTTCATTTCCTAAAAGGAGTATCCCTTTACGTTCGTAATTATTCTCAAAGATATTTTCACCATCTAATAAAGCACCAAAAATTGGTAGTTCCGTAGTGGATAAAAAATCAGTTAATTCTACATAATGTACATGGACTCTGAAAATTGCTCCCATAGTTGCTTGAAGTACTTTTGGATTATAGCAATCAACGGTGTTTTTAGAACAAACAATATCTTTTATTCCAAACCAATCTGCCAAACGAAGTATAGTCCCCATGTTTCCAGGGTCTTGAACGCCATCTAAACAAATTATTAGTTGGGAATCAATGCTTTTGTTTTCAGGGATTTTACACACTGCTAATGCTTTGTTAGGAGTCGTTAGCGTTGAAATTTCTTTTAATTCTTTTGTGCTTATCTCTTCAAGTAAAATCGAGTCAACTAATGTATTTGATTCAAAATCAGAAGTAGCATAGATGTTTTCAATTTGCGCTGGAATCCATTGAATTGCTTCGTTTACCATCTTTTCACCTTCAATGATAAAACGATTGTTTTCAATACGTTGCTTTTTTTGGGAAAGGGCGTTAATAAAACGAATTCTGTTCTTTGAAATCATCAGTTTTTGTTATTTTTGTTACTCAATATTCGTTACTTGAAGAAATCCAAACTTACATATTATCTTCCTTTTTACCTACTTTTTTTAATGGCTTCCTGTAGTCAAACAAAATATTTATCTAAAAATGAATATTTATTGACCAAAAATGAAATAATAATTACCGGAGATCAATCCCATAAGTTAGAAATCGAACGAATAATTAAGCAAAAACCAAACAATAAAATACTCGGTATACCATTTTCTTTAATCGTTTATAATCAAATTGATTCTGCTAAAATACTTTGTGAAGCGCAAGACCATTTGAATAAATTGCATCGTATTAATCATCAGAAAATAACAAAACAACAAAGAATCAACAATAAACGTATCCAAAAAGCAATACGTACAGGAAGTAGCGACTACAAAGAGAGAATTTTTGATTTACGAGATACTGTTAGTCCTAGAAAAACACTAAAAGAATGGTTGAAATTTAAAATAGGAGAGCCACCAATTATTCTCGATTCGCTTTACTTTAATAAATCCATTGAGCAAACCAACTTATTTCTTCGAAAAAAAGGTTTTTATAATGTAAAGGTTCGGGGTGAACTAGTGTATATTCCTCATACTAAAAAAGTAAAAGCAATTTATGTAATTGAGACAGGTACAGTGTTTTCAATTGATACGTTTTCAATTGATTGTGACAATAAAGAAATTTTGAGTCTCCTGGATAGATATCCAGATAAACAAAATTTTTCTAATCAAATTTTTGATACTGACAAGTTAGAATCTTACCGAGAATCTTTAAGTCAATATATCAAAAACGCAGGTATGTATGGTTTTTCAGCGAGTAATATCAATTATTTAGCGGATACCTTACAGCAACACCATACAGTAAATTTGACACTTCAATTTTCAGATCGTGTCATCAAAAACATCGGAAATGATTCGTTAATTACAGAACCACATAGATATACCTATATTTCAAAAGTGTTTTTTCATATTGTAGATACTGCTTTTGTTTCCTATCGCTTTGCAAATTCATTGAAAGAGAAAGGTTTGTCACTTGAGTATAACGGATTCTTACGTACAATGGATACGCTTAATTTCATAAATGAAGAGGTGATTCATGGAATTCAAGCCACTAATATAGATTCACTTAAACAAAAACATGCTATCATTTTAACGTATAATGGAGGATTTTCTATATACCCAGATTTACTTGAACTTAAGAATGTAACTGAAAATACGCGTCTATTTAATGAAAATTTAGTGATAAAAACGCAAAGAAATTTAATTGAGTTAGGGTTATTCAATTTAGTTAAACCTGAAATTGTGGAAAGTCAAGATACAAATAATGTGGAGATTCATTATTATTTGATATTAAAAAAGAAAAATCAATTTTCAACACCAATTAAATTAACTACTTCAGGTACTTTTTTTGGCGCAAGTTTTGCTCCGTCGTATACGAATATTAATTTATTAAAACGCGCCGAAAAAATAACGTTCAATATTTCAGGAGGTTTACAGGCTATGCCAAACTTAAAATATCAAACAATTAGCACTTCAAACAATACAAATGCTATTGGTAACCTTAAAGAATCCTCGCGTTTTTGGACCTTCCAAATAATTCCTTCCTTAAAAGTCGAAATTCCTTATTTTTTAGGTTTACGTAATTCTGTTTCTAAACAAAAAAGACCGAAAACAACTATTTCAAGTTCTTACATGTATCAAATTCGGGATGTTTTCAAAAAACAATCTTTTAATGCGAATGTATTATTCTCTATTTCTACAGGAGATAATTCTGATTTTTCTTTTGGTTTCCCAGGGTTTTCAGCAGTTAATTTGGTCAATTTTACTCAAATATCCTCTAGTTTTATTGATAGTATTCGTAAACGAAATGACTTATATACGCTTAATCAATTTACGAGTCAAATCAATTGGTCTGATTTTAAATTTGCATTTCAAGTATACAATAAGCCATTGTTAGCTGGTATTTATTCTTTTAAATCCTCTTTCGATCTTGCAGGAAATTTACTATCTGTTCTTGGTCGATTTGAGAAAGCTAATATATTAAATCAACGAACTGTTTTAGGAATACCATATTCGCAATTTGCGCGTTTAGATAATGAATTCATCTTTGCACATAACTTTAATAAGTTCACCTCCTTTAATTTTCGTGCTCTAGCAGGTGGGGGCTTACCTTATGGGAATTCTAAATTTGCTATGCCTTTTGATTATAGTTTTATCGGTGGAGGAGCAAATGATATTAGAGGGTGGAGATACGGATCACTTACACCAGGTACATTCAATGCATATTTAGTTAATAAAATTAACCAACCTCAAATTGGAGATGTTCGACTTACAATTTCTGGGGAATTGCGTTTTAAATTAACCTCAAAACTGCGAGGTGCTTTATTTGTAGACGCTGGTAACATTTGGACTGTTAAGTATGATTCATTAAGAATAGGAAGTCAATTTACCAAAAATTGGCATAAAGAGTTAGCTGTGGCTTCCGGTTTTGGCGTTCGTTATGATTTAGATTTTGTAGTTATTCGTTTAGATCTTGGTTTAAAGTTGCGTAATCCAGCGCTTCAAGAAGGGCATCGTTGGTTCTTCCAGCCCAAAGACGAGCAGGTATATAAAATTATTTCAGAGTATCCGGACAATTATGTTAGTCCATTTTTACCAAGATCATTGGCCGAATTTATTAATACGGTACGACTAGGTATTGGATATCCTTTCTAACTTAAAATCTACGTTTAGATACGTTAAAATCTACTTTTTCCGTAATACCTGGTAGTTCAATATTGTCTGTAAATTGCCAATGAACAATTCGATTATCGGAAAGTGCTTTTGGATCTTTATCGTAAGATGCTATCCAAAATTGGTAGTCTTTAAATTCATTTTTGAATTTTTTTGTGTAGAACGAATAAGAGGTATAGATAATTGGTCGGAAACCTGATTTCTTTTCTACGTATTCCAACCAATCGTACATGTTATTAATTAATATTTTATCGGTAGTAGCCTCTTTTTCAACATCTAATACAGGAGGTAAATCTATCTCTCGATGTTTCCAGATGGCTAAAAAATGTTTTGCTTGTGGTATCGATGAAGTATTTGTATTCAGAAAATGATATGCACCATTTCTGATTCCTAATTGATTTAATTGAACTCTATTGGATTTCCATTCGCTATCGATATAGGTACTTCCTTCCGTAGCTTTACAATACACAAAATCAATAAGTGTGTCAAATGGTGTAGTATTAACAATTTTATTCCAATCTATTTCACCCTGGTGATGAGAAACATCTAAACCAGAACTTTTGAAGCCTTTTGGTAAATTAATAAGTATTTCTTGAGCAGATGTTTTCTCTTCTTTTTCCTCTTCTTGTGTATATATAATAATTCCAATTGCTACGATGAGGATTGCACCTAGAACGATGTAAAGAGGTTTGTTTGTTTTCTTTTTCTTTTTTGAAAAGGTACGTTTGGCAGGGGTACGTTTGACCGTTGCTGGTTTTCGTTTTACTGCATGCATTGGATTAGATTTCGATGTAGCCACTAGAAACTTTAGATTATTATTTACTAAAACGCGCTGAAACTACTAATTCTTTTGTTCCATGTGTCCAAGAATAGAAACCTTCACCAGATTTTACACCTAATTTTCCAGCTGTAACCATATTTACTAATAATGGACATGGTGCATATTTAGGGTTTCCAAAACCATCTTGAAGAACACGTAAAATGGATAAGCAAACATCCAAACCTATAAAATCAGCTAGTTGTAAAGGTCCCATTGGATGAGCCATACCTAATTTCATTACAGTATCGATTTCTGAAACACCTGCTACACCTTCATAAAGAGAAGAAATTGCTTCATTAATCATTGGCATCAAAATACGATTCGCAATAAATCCTGGGTAATCATTTACTTCAACAGGTGCTTTCTGTAATGCTATCGATAAATCAATAATTGTTTTTGTTACTACATCGGAAGTGGAATAACCGCGAATAATTTCCACTAATTTCATTAAGGGAACTGGATTCATGAAGTGCATACCTATCACTTTGTCCGGTCTTGAAGTAACAGATGCGATTTTTGTAATCGAAATCGAGGATGTATTACTAGCTAATAAGGTATCTGCGGATGTATATTTATCTAAATCACGGAAAATCGCTAGTTTTAGTTCTAAATTTTCAGTCGCTGCTTCTACTACCAATTCTACAGATTTCACACCTTCTTCTAAGGAAGTAAAAGTAGTAATGTTAGCTAAAGTAGTTAATTTTTGTTGTTCAGTAATCGTTTCCTTTGCTACTTGACGGTCTAAATTTTTAGTTATTGTAGCAATACCTTTTTGTAACGAAGTTTCTGAAATATCCACTAAATTCACTAAAAACCCTTGTAAAGCGAACGTATGCGCAATTCCATTACCCATTGTTCCTGAACCTATAACTGCAATATTTTTCATTTTTTAGTATAAATGCGAAAAGGAATTATCACTAATTCCTTTTCATTGTTTTTATTAAATTATTATTTTTTCTTTAGTCTTTCTTGCTGTGTTTTTTGCATTTGCTCTAAACGCTCTTGAAAACCTGATTTTTTCTTTGGTGTTGCTGATGCTGCCATTTTCTTAGCAACCATCTTTTGTTTTAATTTTTCTTCATCCACAAAAAATTGTTTAATCGCCAACATAATGATAATTGAAATCAATGTAGAGATAAAGTAGTAATAACTTAAACCAGAAGAATAGTTATTGAAGAAGAATATCATCATGAATGGGAAGATGTACATAATCACTTTCATGTTTGGCATACCCGGTTGTTGTGGTTGCGTAACATTTGAACTATTGATATACGTATAAACTAATGTGGTTACAGACATCAAAAGCGTAAATAAAGAAACGTGGTTACCATAAAATGGAAGGTATGTTCCAAAATCATAAATAGAATCATAGGAAGATAAATCTTCTGCCCATAAGAATGGTTTTTGACGTAATTCAAATGCTGCAGGGAAGAATCGGAAGATTGCTAATAAAATCGGCATTTGAATTAACATTGGAATACAACCAGCAAGGGGAGAGGCACCACTTTCTCGGTAAAGCGCCATCATATCCATTTGCTTTTTCATTGCATCTTCTTTGTTTGGATATTTTGCGTTTAATGCATCAATTTCTGGTTTTAAGATTTTCATCTTAGCAGAAGAAACGTACATTTTCCACTGAATTGGTGTTAAGAATAGTTTTAAAATAATCGTTATCAATAAAATAACAATTCCTAAACCGATTCCCCAACCTGCAAAAGTGTTAAACATTGGTTGAATCGCATAGATATTGATCCAACGGAATAATCCCCAACCGTAGTTGATGATGTCTTCGTAGTTAGAGTCGTAGGATTTTAAGATTTCGTAATCATTTGGACCAAAATACCAATTCATACGTGCGCTTCCATTGCTTGTATTTGTCAATGCAAGATTTAAAGTGGCAGTGTATTTTTTGATGTTTGTATGGTACTTAGGATGACCTTCTTTGAAATTCGTAATTTTTACTTCCGAGTTTTCTTTACTGAAACCAGTGATTGGTTTTAAGATAGAAGAGAAATAACTTTGTTTGAATGCAACCCACTCAATGTCTTGTTCCATTTTTTCTTCATCATTGGATACTTCTGAAAGGTAATCGTATTCTTCGCCTTTGTATTTGAAACAAACCGTAGAGACACGACGTTGTTCACTCAATAAACGTTCTGTTTTAGCTAAAGAAGATGTCCAATCTAACATCACTGAATTCGCTTGAATTTCGTTTCCTTCAAATCCAGCAAAACGCACTTCAAAATCCAAATCAAAATGGTTTGGTAGTAGGGTATAGATAAATTGGATCGTTTTACCTTCTTCAGGAGATGTTTCTAATACAATACTTTTCTTCGTTTTAGATACAACTTCAAAATGTTCATTTTCAGTAGAATATTCTTTACCGTTTAATTTGAATTTTAAACAGTTTTTAGAATCATTTTCTTTGAACAGCGCTAAGGAATTATTTTTGTCTTTCGAAACATATTTTTGGAAATACGTATTAAATTCCTTTAAGTTTACTTGCGATACATTTGCACCTTTTGTGTTAATGTCCACTTTTAATTTATCACTTTCTAAAGAGATAATTTCATCTTTAATAACTGGAGCAGCAATTTTTTTACCTGATTTTTGCGCAACAATTGTTTTTTGTTTTTCTACTTTCTTTTGATCCGCTTGCTTTTCTGCCTCAACTTGTTCGCGTGCTAATTCTTTTTGGTGTTTTGCTTCCTTTGCTTTTAATTCAGCTTCTGAGGGTTTGTTTAAATACATAAACGCAACTAACAATACGCCTAATAAACTAAATCCAATGACTTGATTTTTATCCATGTTCTTATTTTTTGTTTTCTAATGCAGCTTTAATAAACGCTACAAAAAGTGGGTGAGGTTTTGCAACGGTACTTTTGTATTCTGGGTGAAATTGTGCTCCAACAAACCAAGGATGACCTGGAATCTCTACGATTTCTACCAATCCTGTCTCAGGATTTTTACCAGTTGCTAGCATACCTTTTTCTTCGAAAATAGGTAAGTATTTATTATTGAATTCGTAACGGTGTCTGTGACGTTCTGAAATTTTCTCGGTATTGTAGGCTATTGCAGAATAAGATTCCGGTTTTAGTTCACACGTATATGCTCCTAAACGCATGGTTCCTCCTTTGTCTGAAATTGTTTTTTGCTCTTCCATCATGTCTATAACGGGATCTTTTGTATCTTCTGAAATCTCCGTAGTATTTGCATCTTTTAGTCCAATTACATTACGCGCATACTCAATTACTGCACATTGCATTCCTAAACATATTCCGAAAAAAGGCACATTGTTTTCACGTGCATATCGAACAGCATCTATTTTTCCGGAAATCCCTCTGGATCCAAATCCTGGAGCTACTAAAATTCCGTCTAAACCACCCAATTCTTTTTCAATATTTTCTTTGGATAATTTCTCAGAATGAATCCATTTTACATTCACACGACACTCATTCGAAACCCCTGCGTGAATAAATCCTTCACTGATAGATTTATACGAATCTTTTAACTCTACATATTTACCAACCAAACCGATATTTACTTCGTGTTTAGGGTTTTTAAGTGTTTGTAAAAACTCTTTCCAAGCATCTAAATTTGGCAAAGTTTTAGAAGAAAGTTGCAGTTTTTCTAATACTACTTTATCCAATTCCTCTTGTTGCATTAATAACGGAACATCGTAAATTGTATCCGCATCGCGTGATTCGATTACCGCATTCACACTAACATTACAGAATTTTGCTATTTTTTGACGTAAATTTAAATCTAAAGGATGTTCGGTACGACAACATAAAATATCTGGTTGTACACCTAATTCTAATAATTGTTTTACGGAGTGTTGCGTAGGTTTCGTTTTTAATTCGCCAGCAGCTGCTAAATAAGGAATTAATGTAAGATGAATTACTAAGCAATCATTTTCGTGTTCCCACAACATTTGACGAACAGCCTCTACGTATGGAAGCGATTCAATATCCCCGACAGTTCCACCGATTTCAGTAATTACAATATCAAATGTCCCTTTTTTACCAAGAATTTGAATACGTTCCTTGATTTCGTCTGTGATATGTGGTATAACCTGAACAGTTTTACCTAAAAATTCTCCTTTTCTTTCTTTCTCAATAACAGATTGGTAGATTTTACCAGTAGTTACGTTGTTTGCTTGAGAAGTTGGTACATTTAAAAAACGTTCGTAATGTCCTAAGTCTAAATCTGTTTCAGCGCCATCATTTGTTACAAAACATTCTCCATGTTCGTAAGGATTTAATGTTCCTGGATCGATATTGATGTATGGATCTAATTTTTGAATGGTAGTTGAATACCCGCGCGCTTGAAGTAATTTCGCTAACGATGCTGCAATAATTCCTTTCCCTAGAGAAGAAGTAACCCCCCCAGTTACAAAGATGTATTTTGTTGAATTTGACATTTTATAAATTTTGTAACTACGGGAAACAAAGTTAATAGATTCAAAGGAAGGAACGAGTGAAAGTGGGAATATTTTTGAACAAGTTGTTAAAAGCAGAAAAAGCGATAGACTTTTTATTTTTTAGACTTCCCTTTTACTGCTACTTCAGAACCTTCTGCAAGAAAGACAGATTTCGGAATGGCATCATTTAAGCCGGTAAAATTGGATCCATATACTTTTTTAAAATCGATATGAATGCTGTAATCTTTTGTTGGATAAATTTTCCATTTCGGATGTGCGACTTCGTATTCGGAAGTTTTCACTGTTGAAATTTGCGTAAACCCCCAATAGTGCTCTGTGATAAATTCTTCTTCGCTACCAGGTTGAAAGTCATACGGATTGGTTTCGGAAGAGATACTAAAGGAATGCCATTGATTTTTGTAGAAGAATGCATATTCGATTTGAATAGAACTATCCGTAATCTCCCAGTGGTGGTTCATACGCATGGTATGGTAATGTTCTTGATAGAGTGTGTTAGCGATGATTGTTATAGCTGGTTTTGGAACGATTTCTTTTATAAATACTACGCCACGTTTCCATTCACCATTTTCTAATTTTTTTACATAGAATCGTAGGTTGACTTCTTCAAAATTGGAATGAAATGGGACTTTTATACCTTTTAATTTCGTGTTTAAAAACATAAACCCAATTAAGGAAATTAGATACTTCCCTTCAAATAAATCGAGTTCTGTTCCAAATGGAAGGTATTTTTGAAGAAGTTTAGGGTCAATTTCATAATTGGCAATTACTAATTTTTCCCAGCGCGCAGTTAAAAAATTGGAGGCCATTTGTCTGAAAGATTAGTGCGATGAATTGTATTAAATATACGTTATATTTTCATTCAATGGAAGTAAATTTCAGAATATTTTGGTTTTTAAACGAAATAGATTTTGATTGCATACAAGTTATAACTGCTGTAATAGCAAAAACAAGTAGTAAACGCATTTCGCGAAGAAATACGGTGGGGAAAAGGAACCTCTGGAGTACAAATCTAGAGGTGTGGGTTTTAAAAAAAAATCATAATTAGCAGTGAATAAATCGTTAGCTCAGCTAGGCTGGATTTCCGAATCTTGCGGAAGATTTTACGATTAAATTTAAAATAATTGAATAATTTAATGTATTTATAAAAACATATAATTCTCCATTTTTATTAAAATTTAAATTAAAGATACTTCTTATTTTAAAAATAGACCAAAAACTATAATAAGAACGAATCTTATTTTAAAAATAGATTGAAAAATATAATAAGAGTGATTCGTATAAAAAAATGCTTCGGTAGATTTCCGAATCATGTTACAGATTTTACGAATAATTTACATTTTTAATTGAAAAATCAATAGTATTTGAAATCAAATTTTTCATTTGTCTTGATATTTCTACAAACTCAATAACAACAAAAGAAACATCCACTGCGGCGGATAAAAATCCTACACAGCTGGATACTCTTCTCCTAAAACTCAATAGAAAGTTTTAGATGACCTCCCAAGCCTTTTTCAATAATACGTAATAAGGTCGATAAACGAATATCACTCGCATCATTTTCAATACGCGAAATGTATGCCTTGTTGGTACCACAACGCAATGCTAATTCCTCTTGGGTGATTTGTTTCTTTTTTCGTTCTTCTTGAATAAGAACACCAAGTTTAAATGCTTCATACTCGATAGTGAAAACATCTCTTGAAGAAGTACCTTTTTTGCCATATTGTTTGTCTAAATGCTCTTCAAACGTTGTGATGGATTTTGAATTCGTTGTTTTCATCTTCGTATTCTTTTTTAATTCTTAACGCTCTTTCTATTTCATTTAGTGGCGTTTTTTGTGTTTTCTTCTGAAAACCATTTGCGATTACCACTAAATTACCTTTATCAAAAAAGGAAAAAATTCGGTAAATATTATTTCCTACTTTTATACGTATTTCATATAGACCTTCAGTACCTGCTATATGTTTGAAAAACTTGTCAGGTATTATCGGTAATTCTTTTATTAACAATAAAGTCCAATCTATTTTCTTTTTTACAGTTTCATTTTGTTTATCAAAAAAATCAAAGAAGTAGTTTTTATAAAATACTAATACTCGTTCCATTTAATTTACACAAAGTTACCTAATTAGACTACAAAATCCTACAAATTTTACTGAATTTATATATCCCATGGAGAAATAAATTTAGTTCACTTTCAAAAGTAAAATTATAACTACTAGAAACGTAAAACAAGTAGGAAAGGCATTTCGCGTAGAAATACGGTGGGGAAAAAGAAGCTCTGGATTACAAATACAGAGGAGCGAGAGGTAATTTATCCAACGATAAAAAAGGTGCAATTTGTCCCATATATCTAATATAAGTACAAAAAAATATAAATAACGGTACGTTTAATAGGTTTTAACTAATTTTTAGTTTCACAAAATTAAGGTATAGCTTGAAAAATAAAAAGCGTACAATTAATTTCGCGAAGAAATACGGTGGGGAAGAAGAAGCTCTGGATTACAAATCTAGTGGAGCTGATAAAACTTCGTTCCTGATTCAAGGTGAAAATCGAATACAATGGAAGGTTATTCAATCAATAGTGCATTACTGATTAAGCAAAATAGTAAGATAATCAGGTAATTGATACGCTAAATAATAAGGGAGGTTCATTAATAAATATTCTTTTTTTCCTGGAGTGATTGCTTTTTCGATACTGAAATTACCAGCAAATAATCTAACAGCAAAAGGATGATTCGTGCGTTCGATAAATTGATGAAGCGATTTCAAGGTCCCTTTAGGCCCGCTTTTAATTTCTATTGGAATAATGTATTCGCCAAATTGATATAGTAAATCTACTTCAGAGTTACTGTCTTTTTCTTCCCGAACCCAAAAATGCGGCTTAAAATTTTCATCTTCGTGTATTGAAATTATTTCTTGACATACAAGGTGTTGCATGATTTTCCCTTTGTGATAATTACTGAAATCATTGATTAATAACATTTCACCTTGTAGTGAAAGAACTTGATTGAGAAGTCCAGTATCTAAAAACTGAAGTCTAGGACGTTTCTTTAAGTCTGTTTGAAGTGGAGGTAGTAAGCTTGTGGATGGATAAATTAATTGAATAATTTTAGTTAAATCAACTAGTCTAAGTGCTTCTCCTACTTCTCTTGATCGATAGTTGGAATTTCCAAATCCTTCGAATTTTATACGATCTGATTCAAAAGGGGCAGATTCCAATACATGATAGATTACTTTTCGGTCTATTTCTTTTGAGGTATATTTAAGAACATCGTCTTTGTAAGCCTGCCAAAGATTCTTGTACGTTTTAGCTAATAGTGAAATATTTTTATTTTTAACATAGTTTACAACAACCTCAGGCATACCCCCAATAATTAAATACTCATGAAATAGAGTTAGTAAAATTGTATGCGTAAAAGCTGGAATTGGTCTTGTATTTATTATTTCTAGGGCTGCCTCGTTTTGCGTTGCATTTAAAAATTCTACAAAATTTAATGGATGTAAATACAGGTAGTCGATTCGACCTACCGGGAAATTTGGAATTTTACGTAGTGCAAATTCTAGTAATGATCCTGCAGCTATAACATAAATATCAGGTCTTTCTTCATAGAAATAACGTAAAAGTTGAATAGCTTTAGGTGATTCTTGAATTTCATCAATAAATAATAAGGTTGACTTTTTACTTGCTATTTTTCTTTTCAATAAAAAGGCACTATTAATAATGATATTAATATCGTCCGTTTCGAACAAACGAAGATCCTTTTCTTTTTCTAGGTTTAATTCTAAGTAATTATGAAATTCTTTTGAAAACGCACGGACTAAGGTTGTTTTCCCAACTTGTCTAGCACCACGCAAAAGTAAAGGCTTTCGGAATTCATCCATTTTCCATGCGATAAGTTTAGAATAAGCGTTTCTCTTGATTGACATGGAGTTAATTATTTAATTTAACGATCAAATATAATAAAATAAACACAAAGAGGAGGGTGTTTTTGTGTTTTTTTGTAACAAAGAGTAGGGTGTTTATGTGTTTTTTTGTAACAAAGAGGAGGGTGTTTTTATGTTTTTTCGTATTAAAGAGGAGGATGTAGGTATCGTAATTTAGTACATTTGTTGCTGCCTAAAGTAAAAATTTACTTACCCCATCGAGAAATTAATTTAGTTCATTTTCACTAGTAAAATTATAACTGCTAGGAACGTAAAACAAGGAGGAAACGCATTTCGCGTAGAGATACGGTGGGGAAAAGTACAAATCAAGAGGAGTTGGTTACTTTTTGCTGCTACAAAAAGTGACAAAAAAAGAACTAAGCAGACAACGCAGCTTGTAATTCTCTAAAATCCATTGAATCCACTTCGTTTTGTTGAAGTATAGGTAAAATTGGATAAAAACGCGTAAGTAATTGATGAATCATAGAAAAACTATTAAGTGATCGCAAGGAAGGATCTACCAATGCATCAATCAAATAAGCGATTAGTTTTTCTTTTTTTGAACTGTATTGGTTCAAAACAAACGTGGATATCTGTTAATCTACAATCTGCTAATCTGTAATCTTCCAATCACCTCGTTTCTCTAATCGCTCTCAAAATAATTTCTCCCGCTTTTTTCATTTCTTCCTCCGTAATTGTAAGGGGAGGAGACAAGCGGAAGCTATAGGGATGCGATAAAAACCAGAAGCTGATTAATCCCAATTCTAAACAACGTTTCACGACTTTTTCCACCCGTTCGAAGGATTCCATGTCAAAAGCGAACATCATCCCTACACGACGGATCTCGTTTATTTCAGATTCCGAGGCAAGCATATCAACTAAAAGCTGTCCTAAACGATCCACTTCTTGGTAATCTACTTCGCTTGTTAGTACTTCTAAGAATGCATTGGCACTTGCTGCGATGACTGGATTCCCTCCAAAAGTGGTAATATGTCCTAACATGGGGTTGTAGGTGAATTCGTTTAAGTTTTCGTGCGAAGAAACCAAAACTCCGATAGGTAATCCACCGCCTAAGGCTTTTCCGAGTGTAAGTACATCCGGAACAATACCTGTACGTTCGAAAGCGAAGGTGCGTCCTGCGCGGCCCATGCCACATTGAATTTCATCAAAGATGATTAATGCACCAACTTCGGTACAACGCTTACGTAATGCAGTTAAAAATTCGAGGGAAGATTCACGTACTCCCGCATCTCCTTGAATGGTTTCTAGAATGACTCCAGCAGTTTTGGATGTTATTTGTTCTAAATCTTGAATGATATTATGTCTTAAAAAGCGAACATCTGGTAATAAAGGTCGAAACGCTTGTTTTTTGACTTCATTCCCTGAAATACTCAAAGAACCGTTGGTGCTTCCATGGTACGAACCGCGAAAGGAAACAATTTCTGTTCTGCCAGTTACGCGTTTTGCTAGTTTAATAGCCGCTTCATTGGCTTCCGTACCGGAATTTACCGGATAGACACAATTTAAATTAGCAGGTAGGAGGGAAGTTAGTTTTTGACACAAGGCCAAGGTACTATCTTGAATATATTCGCCATAGACCATGACGTGCATGTGCTTGTCGACCTGGTCTTTAATGGCTTGTTTGATTGTAGGATGGGAATGTCCAACATTACTTACAGCAACACCTGCAATCATATCCATGTATGCCTTTCCGGATTTATCGTAGATGTAGATTCCTTCAGCCGAAGCAACATCGATTAAATAGGGGTAAGGATTGGTTTGACCTTGAAGTTTTAAGAAAGCTGATTTTGATTTCGGCATATTATTAATAATAATTGAATCAAAATAATTCGATAAATTAAATAGATTGAGGCAGACAAAAAATTAATTCCGCAGTGTACATGAGTACATGAGGAAATTAATTTTGAAGTCGAACGAAGAGATATCTAATTTATAAATTATTTTCTACTAATTACTTTCAAGCAAGCGTCCACCACATCCTGCGAATCAATGTGGTATTTCGTCATCAATTCCATTGGTGTTCCACTTTCTCCGAAAGAATCGTTTACTGCTACATATTCTTGCGGTACTAAGAATTCCGTTGTAATCACTTGTGCTACAGAATCACCTAAACCACCAGCACGCATATGCTCTTCAGCTGTTACAACACATTTCGTTTTAGCCAACGATTTTAATAAGGTTTCTTTATCTAAAGGTTTAATAGTGTGCATGTTAATTAACTCTACACTTACCCCTTGCGCTTCCAAAACTTTCGCAGCTTCGATGGATTTCCACACTAAGTGTCCGCACGCAACAATGGTTACATCTGTTCCTTCGATTAATACATCCGCTTTACCGATTTTGAATTCTGCATCTGGTTTGATGAAAATAGGCATTACTGGTCTTCCGAATCGCAAGTATACTGGACCTTCGTGTTCTGCAATCGCTAAAGTAGCTTGTTTTGTTTGGTTGAAATCACATGGAACAACTACTGTCATGTTTGGTAACATTTTCATCATTCCGATATCTTCTAAAATTTGGTGTGTTGCACCATCTTCTCCTAATGTTAAACCTGCGTGTGAAGCACAGATTTTAACGTTCTTGTTGGAATATGCAACCGATTGACGAATTTGATCATATACACGTCCTGTTGAAAACGCAGCGAAGGTACCAGTGAAAGGAATTTTACCACCAATAGTCATACCAGCAGCCATACCAATCATGTTTGCTTCCGAAATACCAGCCTGGAAGAAACGTTCAGGGAAATCTTTTACAAAAGCATCCATTTTTAACGAACCGATTAGATCCGCACAAAGCGCAACAACATCGTTATTCTTTTCACCTAGTTCATGTAATCCTTCGCCAAAACCAGAGCGGGTATCTTTGTTTCCGAAAATTTCAAATTCAATCATGCTTATAAATTTAAAGAGGTTGTTTTATTGGATAATATTCTAAAATCTTGTTCGTAAGAATAAATCGACGATTTAATACTTTTCATACGGTACGAAATTTTGTATTGCCCTGGTTGTAAGTTCCACTGACCAGATAAAGATTGTCCATCTAAGTTGCAAACCCAATCCCATTTCCCTTGTGTATTCAATACGAAAATTTGTCCGATGGTAGGGTTGTTACATTTGTACGTAAATAATCCAGGTGCTTCAAATTCGATGTTTGTCGTGCTACTTTGATTCACTTGTACCGTATAGTATAGACGAGGAAGTGTAAGAACTTCAACTGTATATTTACCCACGATGTATTTTTCCAATTCATTCAAATCCTGCACATTTAGTGTGGTAGGGTCGTTCGCCAACATTACACGACTTTCGATATCATACGTTCTTGAAGCATTGTTTAATCGGCAACGAATGAAACCTTGTGGTGCATCTACTGGAATTGTGTTGTGGGTATTTTTTTTGATAGTAATATCATTTACTTCCCTACGAGGTAAGGTGTTGACTACCAAATCGTATTTAATGGAAGGATCTAAAATTAATGTGTCCGGATTTCCGTAACGATTAATGGTATGTTGCATGGTATATTTTAACTGGTTTGTACCAGACTTGTAAAAAAACATGGTAACATCTGTTTCAGAAGGTTTTCCAGTAATATCTTTTAAATCTACTTCTACGGTTGTATTAACCAATGCTTTGTTGACCACACTTTTTAAGGCGTTTTTAAATGCACTTTTAGATTCTGCTTCCGAGTAACTTCCGATACATTTAAATTGTTCTAAATAAGAAAGATCAAGTCCGAGTCCAATAACAAAAGGGGTAACTACTACGCCTTTATCGTGTAATTTCTTTGCAATTACGCAGGGATCATTGTCACAGGCTTCTAATCCATCGGTGATTAAGATGATGATGTTACGTGAATTCATATCTGGGAAATCCTCGGCTGCTGCTTCTAGTGAGCGAGCGATTGGTGTAGTTCCCTTCGCTTTTATGGTTTTAATCATTCCTTTTACGCGGCCATAATTGTCTTTTGCAAAAGGAACTTCTAATTTGGTGTCGTTACAATCTTGAAACGTAGCAGTAATAGGAGATTGGTGACCATATACACGCAATGCAATTTCTAAATTTTCACTTCCAACAAGGCTGTCTACAGCTTGTGCAAGTAATTCTTTTGCAGCTTCAATACGTGTTTGATTATCCGTCCAAGTGGCATTCATACTGTTGGATGCATCCAATATAAATAGGATACGCGTTAATTTCTCTTGTCCAAAAGAAACAAGAGAAAGACTAAAACAAAGTATGAAAACTACCTTTTTCAATTAATAATCTCCTAGTGTTTCTTCTAATTGTGTTAAAGCAGATGCAAGTTGTTCTGGATTCGGAGCGGAACCATGCCATTTATGTGTTCCTTCCATAAAATCAACGCCTTTCCCCATTTCTGTTTTCATAATAATGACAGATGGTTTTCCTTGGCCTGCTCCAGCTTTTGCTTTCGCAATTGTCGCTTTTATTTCATCGATGTTATGTCCATCCATTTCATAAACAATCCAACCAAAGGCAGCAAATTTAGCAGCTAAATTCCCAAGATCCATTACATCGTTTACGTCACCATCAATTTGACGACCATTATAATCGATGGTAGCTATGAGTTTGTCTACTTTTTTAGCAGCAGCATAGATTGCAGCTTCCCAAATTTGACCTTCTTGCAACTCGCCATCCCCATGTAATGTGTAAACAAACGAATCGTCTCCGTTTAATTTTTTGGTTTCCGCTGCACCGATTGCAACTGATAAACCTTGCCCTAAAGAACCGGATGCAATACGAATTCCAGGAAGTTTTTTATCGGTACTTGGATGACCTTGTAGTTTAGATCCCAAACGACGGAAGGTACCTAAGTCAGCCACTGGGAAATATTCAGCACGTGCTAGTACACTATACCAAACTGGAGAAATATGACCATTCGATAAGAAAAATAAATCTTCTCCTTTACCATCAACCGAGAATGGTGTATTGGAATGTTTCATGGAATCAAAATACAAAACGGTTAAGAAATCCGCACAACCTAGAGATCCACCTGGGTGCCCTGAACTAACTTGAGCTACCATTCTTACGATGTCTCTACGTACCTGAGACGCTATGTTTTGTAATTCTTTTGTTTCCATTTAAAATATATATATGTGCAAATTTAAGGGTAAAATCAAGAAAAAAGGATTGTTTGGCTATTTAATATTCAGAATTAATTAACAATTTATTCCCTTTAATTTTTGGTGATTTTGTGTTTTAAAATAGTTCCATCGCTTTCAATAATAAGCAGATAATTTCCATTACTATGGTTTTTTAAATCTAATTGAATTTCTTTGGAAAATGATTTTTCTGTGATGATTTTCCCATTCATATCTAAAATTTTAGCTACTGCATCAATGGAATTTTTTAGTTCGATGGAAATATAATCTTGCGTCGGATTTGGAAAAATTAAAATGTTTTCAGGTAGGGTATCTATATTATTTGTGAATTGTTCTACGCGATTAACGATATAGTTAATCGGATCGATTTCTACAACTTCTTTCAATCCTAGTTCTTTGGAAAAATAGTTTTTTTGGAAATTTGAATTAATCGCTATTCGAATAATGGTATCTGTATTATTTGTTCTACGGATACGTATATCTATTGGGTTTGTAAATAAAGGAGTTACGTTAGGTGCAGATGTTTTTTGTGAAATAATTAATTCGCTTGAATTATCCGATTTTTGGTATATTTTCGCCGAGTAGGTTGGATATCCTTCTCCATAATACCATTCGTTAAAATAATTTGTCAAGTCAATTCCAGTTGTTTTTTCGATACTCTTTTTAAAATCAATTGCTAATGCTGTTTTAAATGCAAATTCTGATTGAAAGTTTCGTAACGCTTGGAAGAATAGTGTATCGTTTTGAATAATATAACGTAAGGTGTGAATAATAGCAGCTCCTTTATTATAAACTAATTCTCTTGAAAAAATACTATTCTCATTTAAACTATCTTTTACCCAAGTACTTCCATTAGAGACGGAGAGTACTGAACTATGTATGTTGTTAAGTTTCCCTTTTTCGCTGCCAGGAAATAGTTTTGCTAACATTAAATATTCTGAATAGGTTGCAAAACCTTCGTTTAACCATATATCAGACCAAGAACCACATGTTACATGATTTCCCCACCATTGATGCGCAAGTTCGTGCGCCACTAATTCATCGTCAAAAAAACCTAAAGTGGTCATAGTTTGGTGTTCCATTCCTCCACTAATTGGCGCCATGCAATGGCCATATTTTTCTTTGTGAAAAGGGTAGAGGGAATATATATCGGAGAAATAATCAATAAAATCAGCGGTATTATCTATTTGATTTTTAAATTTAGATAATGCATTTGGGTAAACATAATTTTGAATTAAAATTGAATCTGCATTTTTTGGATGAGCATAAAAGGAGTAATCTGTATAATTAGCTAAACTAAATGAAATTAAATAGTAATCAATCGGTTGCAGATGTTTCCAGTAAAAACATTTTTGATTGTTTGGTAATGATGTGATGTTTTGAAGTAAACCATTAGACCCAGCCATACAACTATCAGGGACTGTAATTTTAACAGATACACTATCAATTTTATCGGTTAAAGACTGCTTACAAGGAAACCATTCATACGCGGAAAAAGGTTCACTTAAGGTCCAGCTGACATTCTTTTTCCAAGAAGGAGATTGTTTTTGTGAATAACCCGCACCACCTAATGGATTGGTCGATTGGTCTGGTGCTTTCCCTGAATAGCTTGTTGAAATTGTGAATTTCTCTCCTTTTTTCACATTTACCTTACAATGAATACCTGTTTCCCTCCAACTATATTGCGCGGTATTTTGATTATATAAAATAGAATTAATAGTATAAGATGGAAACAATTCATACACAACCGTATCTAAATCTACTTTTGCAATTCCAATCATTGTAACAGTACCGGCTAAATTGGTATTCATGTTATTTGCAGTCAAATCGAGGTCGTAATATACTACATCGTATTTTTCCGTTTCTTGGATAAAATTTAGAGGAAGGGTATTTGATTTTACCTTGTGTTTATACATTTTGGATTTATTGCAGGTATAACCATTCGATTGCGCATGCAATTGAATAAATGATAGGGTAAAAAGAATTATAAGTGTTTTTTTCATTTGTTTTTTTTTAAAAATTTTACCTTTTTATTAATAACTATTTTATGTAGTTTGTTTTCAAGTGAAGATTTTATTTTTTGGATATCTTGATAAATATAAAAAAAAAGGCTCACTCGATGAGCAAGCCTTTCTTAAAAAGTGATGTTTATTTATTTTGTCAATGTTCCAGCTGGACCATGATTGATAAGTTCGATATAGAATACCAAAGATTGGTATGGTTGAATATCGTATTTTTTTGTTTGAGGATTAAACATTCCTTGTTCTCCGTATGCTAAATGGAAAGGCACATACAACTTGTAAGTTCCACCTTTTTTCATCGTCGGAATACCTTCTTGCCATCCTTGGATTACATTTGCTAATCCAAACGGAGTAAGTGGTTGTTTGTAAATCTCCACCATGTCAAAAGAACTTTGAAGTGTATCTCCAAGTGCATTCATTAAAATATAGTGTGCTAATACATCTCCACCTTTTATTGGGTTAGTTCCTGTTCCTTCTTTAATTGTTTGAACAACAATTCCAGATGGTAAAATTTTCACCCCAGGTAATTTTTTCGCATCAGACAATAATTTTTCACCATTTAACTTATAGATATCAAACATGAAATTTTGAATCATCATACTTTGTTCATCTCGTTTAATGATAGTGTCTGATTTATGCAAACCATCTGTAAAACCTTTAATCACCAATTTTAGGTCGATTTTGTCTAAGGCTTTATTTTTTGTCCAACTAGAATTAAAAATAACACCAGATAGTTTACCAATACATTCAGAACCAGTTAATGCATGTTTTGCATCAAAAGCACGACCAGAATTACCAAATAATTTTTTGATAGTAGATTCACAACTTTTATCAAATGCTTCCTTGTTTTTAAGACCTTGTTCGAATCCTACAACCATTTTTTCAAGGTCATATTTTGCAAAGTTTGGATCTCCAGATTCGGTAATAGCACGTGCGTGATCAGCACCAAGCGCATACGAAATACGATCCTTGAAGGAAGTTAATTTAACTGCTTCTTTATCTTCTGAAGAAGCACAAGCAAACAATAATAATCCAAGTGATGTTAATAGAAAATATCTTTTCATCTATTTCACGGAGATTAATTCTACGTCAAAAATTAACGCCATTAATGGTTCAATTGGTCCACCTGGGTGTGGGTGCGCGCCGTATGCAAGGTCTTGTGGGATATACAAACGGTATTTGGAACCTTCTTTCATTAATTGTAATGCTTCTGTCCAGCCTTTAATTACTTGATTAACACCAAAAGTTGCTGGAGTTCCTCTTTCAATGGAGCTATCAAATACATTTCCATTTATAAGTGTACCATGGTAATGTACTTCTACAACGTCAGTAGCGCTTGGAGTTTTTCCAGTACCTTCTACAACCACTTCGAATTGTAAGCCAGAAGCTGTCGTTGTGATTCCTGTTTTTGCCCCGTTTTCAGTTAAAAAAGCTTCTCCTTCTTCTTTGTTTTTAGCAAATTGTTGCTCACTTAATTCTTTCAAATAATTTTGAATAATATCTTGTGCTTCGTTTGGAGAAAATTTAGGTGTTTTATTTTCAAACACATCTTTAATTGCGTTCGATAAAACAGTTGGATCTAATTGATCTAAATTTTGTTCTTTTAGACTAGATGCTACACTTAATCCGATAGCATAACTCACATTATTTAATTCTTCAGTCATAGTTGGTTAATTTTTGATTGCAAATTTACATATAAGTTTTGAAGTAGTATCTTAAGTGCTTTAAGTAATGCGCATTCAAGTTGTTTCTATGTTTTTATAAATCAGTAATTTATTTACGTTTATCTCAAAAAAATAATTTTTTTATTAACATTTTGTAACTATTTATTAACACCTGCCGTAATAGATAACAAAACCGAGCAATAATTTAAAAATATATAGTATGATTAATAATGCAATAACCATCGCAGAGCATAAATTAAAAATGCATTTTGAAAAAGGGGAGAACACTTCGTTAAGTATAATTGAAGTAGCTGAATTAATGGATTTAATCACCTTTGGACATACAGCTACTAAACCATTGAATCAATCGATTTTCTTTAGTTTTTCTCAAAATTAATTGCGAGAAAGAAAATTAAGTTTCAATTAATACAACGAAAAGGTTTACCCAAAAGGTAGGCCTTTTTTAGTGCTTAATAACTCCGGAAGCTACCAATTCATCTTCTAGATAGAACGCAGCAAATTGTCCTGGTGTAATACCTTTAATTAAAGTGTTGAAAAGGACATAATACCCGATTTCTTTTTTAACTAATATACCTTTTTGCAATGCTTGACGGTAACGTATTTTAAGCAATACTTCACGTGGTGAATTAAGTTCTAACGCAAAGTTTGGGGTTACAAGATGAAAGTCTTCTGGCTGGATAAATAGTGCTTTTCGGTTTAGTGCTAAATGATCTTCTGTTTGTCCACTATAAACGAGGTTATTCACCACATCTAATTGAACAACAAAAGAAGGTTCAGGTCTACCACCAATTTGTAATCCTTTACGTTGACCAATGGTGTAAAAATGAGCACCTTGATGTTCCGCAACCACCATGCCATCTGTTTCTTTAAATTCAAAGGGTATTACTAATTTTTCTAGATTCTCAATAGTTGCTTCAATTGCGTGGTATGCTACTAAAGCAGGTAAATTGTTTGGAATCTCAATTACTTTTCCCTTTTTAGCATCTAGTTTTTGTTGGAGAAATGTAGGTAAACTAATTTTACCTACGAAACACAAACCTTGTGAATCTTTTTTATCCGCAGTTATCAGTCCTTGCTCTGTAGCAATTTCGCGCACTTTTGACTTTTCTAGATCTCCAATCGGAAATAAAGCTTTTACTAATTGATTTTGATTTAATTGACATAAAAAATAAGACTGATCTTTGTTGTTATCTTTTCCCCTTAATAATCCAAAGGTACCATCTTCTTTTTCAATTTTTCGGCAATAATGCCCTGTTGCAACGTAATCTGCACCTAATTTTTGCGCTGCTTTTAGAAAAACATCAAATTTTATTTCGCGATTACAAAGTACATCTGGATTTGGTGTCCGACCAGCTTGATACTCTGCGAACATATAGTCTACAATTTTGTCTTTGTATTCAGCACTTAAGTCGATAATTTGAAAAGGGATATTTAATTGATTTGCAATTAACAATGCATCGTTAGCATCGTCTATCCAAGGACATTCATCGGAGAGCGTTACACTTTCATCGTGCCAATTACGCATAAACATTCCAATCACTTCATATCCTTGTTCTTTTAAGAGATAAGCACTCACACTTGAATCTACACCTCCTGATAACCCTACAACAACACGTTTCATTTATATTATTTATTAAAAACACTTACTATTTCAAAACAACCATATTTATCGTCTAGCAAAAACTTTTCTAAATCGCTAAAATGATTTGTTAAAAGTGTTACAATCGCAAGGGTTTTAACGTTGCCAGTTCGAATCCAAATAATTTTTGGTGGAAAACCATGCAAAAGATTAAAATCATTGAAATCAGAATCTTGCGAAACAATTGTATAATCATTAGATTTAGCAAACTCCCAGATTTGAAAATCATTGGCATCCACTAAATTTTCGTTTTTCACATGGGAGGAACCTTCAAATAAATCGGGTAATGAGTTGAGTATTCTAAACGAAATATTCTGATCAAAAAGAAATTTCATAATGCAACTTGAAAAATTTTATTTTCTCTATCGGCAGCATAAGAAAGTACAGCGATTATATCTTCATGTGTTAGTTCATCGAAATCTTCCAGGATTTCTTGAAAACTCATCCCGGATGCCAACCATGCTAATACATCACTCACTGATATTCGCATATTTCTAATACAAGCTTGACCACCTCTTTTTCCAGGTTCAACAGTAATTATTTTTCGATAGTCTAACATGACAAAGTTGTTTATCATAAAGATAAAAAAATAAATCCAATTTTTTAATTTGAAAAATGATAATTTAATAGTTACATTAGTTAAGTGAAATACTGTATATTTTTTTTATTCTTGATTAGCGTTTTTATTGCTTTTGGTCAACAAACGTGCACGAAAGTGTATGTAAAAGGAAGTGTTAAAGATACGTTGCAATACCAACCCTTCTATAATTTAATGGTCGTTAATAAGACTTCAGGTCGCGGTGTATTTGGACAACCAGATGGAACCTTTCAGGTATATGCCAATCACTATGATACAATTGCTATTTCGGTAAAAACCTATGGTGTTTATACATTTCGTGTAGAAGGGGATTCTAATTGTCAGATGAGACTAGATAGGGTGTTGATTGGTAGAGAGAAAACATTGCAAACAGTTGTGATAAAACAATTGAAATCTGTGCAGCAAATAAAAGAAGAACGCGCAAATTTAGCATTGAAAGAAACGCATACTGTGACAGGTGTGAATATTCTTCAAAGTCCGATAACAGCATTGTATGAACGTTTTTCAAAGAAAGCGCAACAGCGTGAAAAAATTGCAGGTTTAATCTACGTAGATCAACAAAGAAAGGTGTTAAAAGAGTTGTTACGTGTGTATGTTGCTTATGAAGTGATTGATTTAAAAGACGAAGATTTTGATGCTTTTATTAACTTCTTGAATATAAGTGATGATTTTTTAAAGACATCTTCAGATCTAGAGTTGATAGATTTTATTCGAGGTAAGTTTGAACATTTCCCAAGGAAAGCTATGGAGAAATAAACTAATTAGGAATTAAATCACGGAGTAAATCATTACATTTTTCCCAAGAGAAATTTGAACGTACATAGTTCTTTCCTTGTTCTGCAATTCGATCGTATAATATTTTATCTTCTTGTAAATTAGTTATTTGAGAAATAAATTCTGCTGGAGAATTTGCAATTAATATTTCCTCATTCGGAGTAGCTTGTAAAGCCTTGTTCGCTAAAGTAGTTGTAATACAAGGGATCCCCATAGCCATCGCTTCTAATAATTTATTTTGTAATCCAGTTCCGATAAACATTGGTGCGATAAAAATTTTACTTTTCGCATAACACTCTCCCATATCTTCCACCCATCCGCTTACTCGGAAAGTTTCTGAAGCTATTTTTCTCAAGGTAATTGGTGGATTTACTCCTGCAATTAAACAGGTAGTAGTATCTGATAAATAGGGTAAAACTTTTTGATATATAAATAAAGCAGCTTCCACATTTGGAGGGTAACCCATATTACCGGTAAAGAGTAAATCGATGTTTTTAATAGGTTTGTATTTCTCTGGAATAAAATGCGCTACGCCGTTCGGAATTATGCTTATTTCCTTTTGTCTTGGATGAGCGATGAAAGATCTATCTTGTTCTGAAATAATTGTATGGTGTTCGAAGTATTCGAAAATTTGACGTTCATAATTTAATAATCGTTGAAATTCTTGTTTAAAAACCCAGCGTACTATCCCTTTTTTAGAACTCATTCTTCGTTCGATACCCTTGGAAAAAGCGTCCATGTAATCCAAGGTTTTTGAACAAGCGTGGTAGTTTTTCACATATTCACTTGTACGAATGAGTTGACTGTAAATGAAGTCTGGCTGAATTTCTGATAGTAATGTTTTAATTTTTCGATGAATGGAAAATTGATAGAAATAAGCTACTTGAAATGGTTTGGTGCTAAAAATGGTTAAAAATAAATTCCAGCCAATTTTCCAAGGTGACAATTGAAAGACAAATACTTCTTTACAAAATTCTTTTAATACATTAATTTGGGTGGAATTAACTGCAGTATCTGTTGTGCATATAAGATACACCTCGAAATTAGTCGCAAGTTGCTTTATTTGGTGAAAGGCACGTAATTTATCTCCTTTGTCTAATGGATAAGGAAAGCGCGATAAACAAACAACTAATTTTTTCTTATGCGCCATGTAAACTTTTTTTCAAGGAAAGCGCAATTGGTTCCATGGTGAATTTTTGCTGAATGGTATCTATCGCTTTTTGTTGTAATTTTTTCTGTGAATCAACATTGTCTATTAATTGGCAAATATGCTGGATAAATTCATTTTTTGTATCCGCTATTAACGCGGACTCCGAATCAATGCCTTGCATAGCGATAGTGGATGCAATGACAGGTAAACCAAATGATAAAGCTTCTACAATTTTAACTCGTACGCCAGAACCCGAAAAAATAGGAGCAACAAGGATTCCGTGATTTAATAAGAAATCAGAAGAAGATGCGACCTTTCCATGAATAATAATATGTTTAGATGCATAGGAATTAAACACTTTAGGCGTATAAGTTCCTGCAAGGTGAAGTTCGATACTTGGATTTCGCACGATTAATTCAGGTAAAATTTCATGTATTAAAAACAATGCTGCATCTAGGTTAGGTTTCCAGTTGAACGCACCTAAAAAGAAAATTTTATTTACTTTAATTTCAGGGATAATCGTTGAATTTTGTTCGATACCAAAAGGAATAACCGTAATAGGCACTTGGATTCCGTCGGTTTGGAACTGCATTTTGTCATTTTCGGTTATCGCGAAAACTTGATCTACTTTTGCGATTGCATTGATTTCAAATGTTTTAAGTTTTGAAGTCAAATAGCGATACATATTCCGCTTTAAGATTGATGAAGAAAAACGGGTGTAATCTTCCCAGATTTTACACTCCACATTTGGAGCTCTTAAGATAATTTTGCCTTTAAATATATTTTTGAGTTCGTCGATATAAACTAAAAGATAGGAACTTTCAAGGATTAAAAAGTCATACGAATTATGTTGAATTTCTTGTTTAATTATATTTAGGAATTCCTGATTGTAAAAACGACTTGCATTATATGAACTATTCGTAATAACAGCTTTTAAAAAAGATAGGAGATTGGTTTTCGTATTTAATAAATAACTAACAGGATTAATTTTAGTTGCGATTTCCTTTGGGAATTGATTTAAATCAAAAGGGTGTTTGTGAGTTGCTACAGTGAAGTTTTTAACGGAAGCGAAACAGAGTAGGGAACGTAAAAACGAATCCATTGCAAAACAACCACCATCTACAATTGGGTAAATAGGTTTATTTGTAATGTAGAGAATATTCATTTTTTCTTACGTTTAAAGAATTTAATCCAAGCATCTGTATCGAAAACCTTGGAGTCTTTAGCGGCACTTCGCATTAATAAATAAGCGACAGGAAGTAATACCAAAGTTGCTAACCACATTCCAAATATTGGAGATACTGTATTTGAATTTACCAGTCCTTCTCCTAATTCTGTAAGTACGAAATAAATCATGAATAAAAGACATGCAATAACTACTGGCGCTCCAAAACCACCTTTTTTAATAATTGCTCCTAGTGGTGCACCAACAAAGAACAAAACAATAATTGCAAATGTGAGCGCATATTTACGGTGATATTCAATTTCATACAGCTTAATAGAAGTGTTTAATGCATCCATAAAAGATTTTTGACCTTCCACAATTTCCTTCATTTTTCGGACTTTAGAGATTGCACTTTCCAAATTCAATCGGTATTCTGAAGATTTTTTTTCAGGAATACTAACTTTAGTTATCGGGAATGTATCTGTAATAGCAGTAATTGGAATTGTTGGGTTAACCTTAAAAAAAGGATGTTCGTTCTTAAGGGATAAAATGAAGTTTTGAATGATGGATTTGTTTTGTTTATGAATTGAATCGATTGCTTTATCCATTTGAAATACATTTAACATTTCAAATGAGTTTTTAAATAAATCTTCATCACTTCGGTTCAATTTAAATCCAGTAAGATCTATTTGGTAGATTGCATTGTCGAAAGAAATTCGGCGAGAAGGGTAGTAACGACCTCTAGCCCTAGATTCAAAATTTTCATTTTGGTTGATTGCTAATTCTTCGAGAACATTTCCGTTTTTTAAATTAAGATATAGCGCTTTTCCATTTTTGGCATTATATATTTCCCCTTCTGAGGCTTTGACCGTCTTGTTTATATTTGGATTAGAATGGTCATGAATCACAATATTTTTAAATCCACCTTTATTATTGTCTTCTACTTTTATTGCGTATCCATCAATTTCAGTGGAGTAGGTCCCAGGAGTTATGATTTTGGCGATTTTGGTTTCTTGAATGTCATAAATTAGTGCGCGCATCTTTAGGTTTGCGACCGGAATAATATAGTTGGAAAAGTAGAATGTTGCTGTAGCAATAATCAGGATTACAACAAGTAAAGGTTTTATTATTTTGAATAAAGAGAGTCCGGAAGATTTTAAAGCGGTCAATTCATTATTCTCCGCTAAATTACCAAGGGTCATAATCGACGAAAGCAAAATAGCGAGAGGAAGTGCTAAAGGAATTAAAGTCGCGGATACATAAAAAATAAGTTCTAAAATCACGGAAAATTCTAAGCCCTTTCCCATTAAATCGTCGACATATTTCCAAAAGAATTGCATAATCAACATAAACATTGATATACAAAAAGTAATGAAAAACGGACCAATAAAGGAACGAATACTAAATAAATAGAGACGTTTCAAAGGGGTAGTATTTTTGGAATTAAGCGCCTAAAAGACGTTTTAAATCTTGAATTTGAGTATCCCAAAGATGTTTTGATTCTTTTAATTCGTCTTCTTCACAGAAATCAATTACACGTAAAACTAATGATTTTGTTAGTGGGTCGATTGTAAATTGAAATTCAAAGAAAACATCATTACCATCTTCTTCATCTTCTAACCATTTGAAGCGCACATACGCACCTGATTTTTTTGATTTCAAGCGTGCTTTTTGTTCACTTTTATCCCAAATAAATGTGTAGATATCTTCTTTAATATTAACATCATCTGCAAACCATTCTGCTAAACCTGCTGGAGTTGATACACTATTTTCAAGTACTTTAATGGATACTTTCAATAAATATTCTAATTCAAATTTTATTTTATCACTCATACTAATGGCTTAAATCATGTTAATCAACTTATTATTCAAAAAAAACAATAAAAATGATTTGTTAAAATTACAAAAAATAAAGTAATATAAACGAATTAAAAAAATAATGATATATTTGCACTCAATTTAATAAAAACCAACAACTCTGGCGGGTTAGCTCAGTTGGTTAGAGCGCAGGATTCATAACCCTGAGGTCACGAGTTCAACTCTCGTACCCGCTACACTTAAAGCCCTTGATTTTCAAGGGCTTTTTTGTTTTTTGTCTTTTTTATTTTTTCAAAATTCAATTTGGAGTACAGTTTGGAGTACAGTTTTTTCCAAAAAGTTGATTTTTTTGAGCGAATTTTTATGCTAAAAATCACCTCGATTTTGCCTTGTTAAAATGACACTTTTCATTCAATGTTTAGAGGGATTACACTTCAGTTTTTAGATGTGATTTATGAGTA
>JBIIKZ010000044.1:0-19567 GCA_044232905.1 Crocinitomicaceae bacterium | reverse complement strand
CAATCGACTCTACCGGTTGTATGGATCCAGATACAACTAGTATTTCCATTAAAATTAGTGGAGGAACAACACAAATCACCGAACCAGAAATTGCAATTTGTCCTAACAATGCTGTAAAACTTCAAGCAAAAAAAGGAGACGTATACGCGTGGTCCCCCGCAAAGTTTGTCACAGATTCAACTTCACAAATTACTTCCACCACAAAACTTGCAACATCTAAAGAATTTAAAGTGACGTCAAAAGCAGGTTGTTTTACTACCATTCAAACCTTTCCTGTAAAAGTATATCCAAACAATAGTGCACTTACTAAAAACCAAGAAATTTGTCGAGGAACCACACTGCAACTGCAAGCTAGCGGAGGCTATACCTATAATTGGTTTCCTTCTAGGTATTTAGACAACTCAAACGTAGCTTCTGTCCAATGTAAAGCAGATTCTTCGATTACGTATCATGTAACTATCACAACACAAGATAATTGCACTAAAAAAGATAGTATTCGAATTACGGTAATTCAACCCGACGCCAAAATTGTACAAAAAGATACTGTTACCATTTGTCAATACAGCTCTTTACTTCTTAATTTCATAAACAGTTCATCCATTACTATTTTTCCAAATATTTGGATTTCACAAAAGTCTAAAACACTTTTTTTAATTTCGCCATTTACAGATATTGATTACGCACTAGCTTACACAAATGTGTGTGGAAATCACCAAGAAAAATTCCATGTAAAAGTAAATATTCCTGAAATAACAGCTGAAAAAGACACGAGTATTTGCTTCGGAGGAAAAGCTGTTATTTCATGTAAAGGAGGAATTGACTATGTATGGCTAAATCCAGAGAGTGTCCATTACTTGAAAAATCGTGAATTAGTAGAGGTATCCCCTAAAAAAACGATTACCTATAAAATAAAAGGAATTGACGCTTTCAAATGTGTGGATACTGCATATGTTATGATCCATGTTTTTAAGCAAACTAAAGTAAATACAGAGTATCAATACCTAGTACATTGGGGGGAAGAAATAAAATTAAAAGCAGAAGGTAATAATACTGGCACTTATTTATGGACACCTAGTAATTTCCTATCGTGTACGGATTGCCAATATCCTTCTGCTAATCCAAAAGAATCGATGGATTATAAAGTTGTTTTCACAGATAAAAATAGTTGTAAAGACAGCAGTATTATCCATATAATCTTTGAATCTAATATATACATACCAAATACATTCACGCCAAATGGATTAAATGGAAATGACCGTTTTAAAGCAGAAGGAGAAAATATCACCAACTTTCAATTAGACATTTATAACCGTTGGGGAGATAATATTATTTCATTGCTGGATATCCAAGAAAGTTGGGATGGAACATTCCATGGGATACCTTGTAAAGATGGTACTTATACTTGGAAACTAAGGTATGTAGATAGTTTTGGTGAAGAACATCGTCAAACAGGACATGTGATTCTAATTCGTTGAAAATCTTTGATTCGTTTATATCAAACTTATTCTAATATCTTGCACTTCAATCACATCTCCAGAAACTAATTTCGCACGTTTACGTGTCTCTAACGCACCGTTACGCATAACCATTTCTTCTTCTACAATCATTTTTGCATGACCACCAGTTTGTGCTAATCCAAGCGCTTTTAACAGCCCAATTAGTTCAATATATTCACCTGTAATCTTAAATTCTTGTGTAGTCATTTCTTTTCTATTAATTTGTTAAATATCTGTTGAGATGCCATATACGGACTAATTTTACCCAGCACCACCTCTTTTTCGATGTATTCTATAAAATCAGAAGACTGGCTTAGCAATCGTTGCCAAAGCATATCTTTAACAGATTCTTTCATCCAATATATTGATTGTTCTTTTCGTCTTTCTTCCAAAAATCCCGATTGGATTAACTGCAATTCGAAGGTTTCTATCATGTTCCATACGCGCTTCACAGAATCAGAATCAAACATAGTATAAGATAATACGTTTGGGATCCATCCGGAATCTTTTGCTGGAAATAAATGCAATGCTTTCTGATAGGTTTGTACCGCAATTTTTGATTTAGCAGGCATTTCATCCGCTTTCGTTATAACAACTGCATCCGCCAATTCCATGATTCCACGTTTAATACCTTGTAATTCGTCGCCAGCAACCGGCAACATTAACAATAAAAAGAAATCTGTCAAAGCATTCACCGCTGTTTCCGATTGTCCAACTCCAACCGTCTCAATCAATATAACATCAAATCCTGCTGCTTCACATAAAATAATAGACTCTCTTGTACGTTGCGCTACACCTCCCAAAGAATTTCCAGAAGCTGTTGGACGTATATAAGCATTTGAACTGCTTGAAAGTTGCGTCATTCTGGTTTTATCGCCCAAAATACTGCCATGACTTCTTTCACTACTCGGATCAATACTTAACACAGCAACCTTTTTACCAGAAGCAATTAACATAACACCTAATTGCTCGATAAATGTACTTTTACCAACGCCTGGCACACCGGTAATGCCTATACGCATTGAATTTCCAGAAACAGGAATACACTGTTGAATCAATGCATTTGCTTTTTCTTGATCCAAAGCAACCGTACTTTCAATTAAGGTGATGGCAGAAGAAAGTATGGAACGGTCACCACTTCGAATACCTGCAAATAAAGATTCTACGGAAAGTGAATTTTTAAACTCCTTTCGAAACCTCAACCATTCATTTTCATTGTGTGTCGTCATTTATGCACCTTCTTTCAACAAAGTTAATCATTGTTTTCCTATCTTTAATCCTAATTTTACATCCAAGTCAATCGAATAACTACATTACTTTCCCTCTAATTAACTCGTTACAACTAAATGGTTAAAATCGGCTTACTTTCTGATACGCATAGTCACCTAGACACTAAAATCTTCGATTACTTTAAAGATGTAGATGAAATATGGCATGCAGGAGATATTGGGTCCATCGAAGTTACCGATCAATTAAAAAAATTCAAACCATTGCGCGCAGTATATGGTAATATCGATGATCACATTTTACGTCGTGAATTTCCAGAATTCAACCGATTTACCATAGAAAATGTTGATGTACTAATCACACATATAGGAGGAAAGCCAGGGAAATACGCTAAACCAGCACTGGATGCACTGCAAGAAAAAGCACCGAAACTCTTTATTTGTGGACATTCACATATCTTATTAGTTAAAATGGATCCGAAATTCAACATGTTATGGATGAATCCTGGAGCTTGTGGTATCAAAGGATTTCACCAAGTAAAAACCCTACTTCGCTTTCAAATCGATGGTGACAAAATACAAAACCTCGAAGCAATCGAAATTGGAAAAAGAGTGTAACTAATCCTTATATTTGTACGTTAGCTAGCACATATGAAGTTCTTAAAACTAATTTTACTCCTTTGTTTAACCGGATATTCCTTCGGACAAATAGGTGGTACAAGTAGTTTCGCCTCACTTAATCAATCTTATTCTGCAAGATCTACAGCTTTGGGAGGAAGTTTTATCACAATAAAAGATGCAGATGTAAACTTAGGAATTTCAAACCCTGCGCTACTGAATGAACAAATGCACAAACAAATTGGTTTTAGTCATCAAATTCAAACGGGTGGCGTAAATTACGGTATGCTATGTGCCGCAAAGAACCTAACAAAAATACAGGGAGTCGGAAGTTTATCACTTCGTTATGTTAATTACGGCTCAATGAAAGAAACCCTCGAAAACGGAACTATTATTGGCGACTTCACCCCTGCTGATTTTATTGTAAGTGCGGGATATGGAAGAAAAATTAAAGATCGAATAAGTATTGGTGTTCAGGCATCCCTTTTATATGCACAATATGCTTCGTATTATTCGTTGGGCGTTGGTGTAGATTTTGCTGCAACCTATGAAAATAAAGAGAAGCAAACACTTTTAACTTTACTTGTAAAAAATGTTGGATCACAATTTAAAGGCTTTGTATCAAAAAGCAATACGATATTACCCGCAGAAATTCAAATGGCATTTACACACAAATTAGCGCATGCTCCAATACGATTTTCATACTTAGCACACCATTTAAATTATTGGGATATTAGTTATCAAACAGCTACTAATTACGGAAAAATAGATCCACTCACTGGTGATTCGATAAAGCCTACAGGTGCAAACACATTTCAAAAAATCGCACACCATTTCACACCACAAATTGAGTTTCTATTCTCTAAAAATCTACACTTCCGCATGGCATTTGACTACCACAGAAGGGAAGAATATAAATTAACCAATCGACCTGCTATGGCTGGATTTTCCTTTGGTTTAGGAATGTATTTCAAACGATTTAGTTTGGATTATGGGTTAAAAATTTATGCAGCCTCTGGATTCTTAAATGGAATTACATTAACCACAAATCCTGCAAATTGGAGAAAATCAGCCAACTAATTTTTACAAACGTGCCTCAAAAAGTTCTATTACTTACACCTCCATTTACACAATTAAACACTCCGTATCCTGCAACGGCCTATCTCAAAGGATTTTTAAATACCATTTCTATTCCAAGTTATCAATGTGATTTAGGTATCGAAGTTATTTTAACCCTATTTTCTCAAAAGGGATTATATAAAATTTTCCAAATTGCTGAAAAACACCAAAAACTTTCTACAAACGCACAACGCATACTTCGACTTCAAGAGAATTATATAAACACGATTGATGCTGTAATGACATTTTTACACGATACCAATCCGAGTATAGCGCACGTAATATGTGAACGAAATTATCTTCCAGAAGCATCCCGTTTTATGCAATTGGAAGACTTAGATTGGGCTTTTGGTACAATGGGAATCCGAGATAAAGCGAGACATCTAGCCACTTTATACTTAGAAGATATTTCCGATTTGATTTCCGAAGCAATCGATCCTCATTTTGGCTTTAGCAGATACGCGGAAAGATTGGCTAGATCCGCTTCCAGTTTCGATAATCTATATGATGAACTTGCCAAAGAACCGAGTTATATAGACCAAATCACACTAGAAATTCTAGAACAAAAAATTAGAACTGAAAGTCCATCTTTTGTTGCAATCACAGCACCATTTCCAGGAAATGTGTACAGTGCTTTTCGATGTGCGAAATACATGAAACAAAACCATACACATATTAAAATTACCTTTGGCGGTGGATACCCAAATACAGAACTACGCTCTCTGAAAGATATTCGAGTTTTTGAATTTTTTGATTTTATTACGCTCGATGATGGGGAAGCACCAATTTTAAATCTGCTTGAATATTTCGATGGAAAAAGAAAATTAGAGGAACTTAAAAGAACATTAACACTAGTCGAAAACAAAGTCATATACTTCAACAATTCCAACACACCAGACTTTAAGCAAAAAGATGTTGGAACACCCGATTATTCGGATTTACCGCTACGAAAATATCTATCCGTAATAGAAGTTGCAAATCCAATGCATCGTCTTTGGAGCGATGGACGATGGAATAAACTCACATTAGCGCATGGTTGCTACTGGAGTAAATGTACCTTTTGTGACGTGTCGCTCGACTACATAAAAATATACGAAGCTACTACCGCGAATATGTTGGTAGACCGTATGGAGGAATTGATTCTTCAAACAGGTACAAATGGGTTTCATTTTGTCGATGAAGCCGCTCCACCTGCTTTAATGCGTGAATTGGCCATGGAAATTATCCAGCGAAAACTTACAGTTGTCTGGTGGACAAATATCCGTTTTGAAAAAAGTTTTTCCTATGACCTTTGTAGACTACTCGCTAAATCAGGTTGTATAGCCGTTTCCGGAGGACTAGAAGTTGCGTCAGATAGATTATTGAAGCTCATCGACAAAGGGGTAACCGTACATCAAGTTGCACAAGTGACCGATAATTTTACACAAGCTGGGATTATGGTGCACGCATACCTGATGTATGGCTTCCCAACACAAACAGCACAAGAGACAATCGATTCCCTCGAAATGGTCAGACAACTGTTCGAATTGGGCATTGTACAATCTGGTTTTTGGCATCAATTTGCCCTTACAGCCCATAGTCCCATTGGTTTAAACCCAGAGAAATACAATATCCGAATTACGGGACTTCAAAATGGAACTTTTGCAAATAACGATCTCTACCACGAAGACAAAACAGGATGTGATCATGCTGCATTTAGTGATGGCTTAAAAAAAGCACTTTTTAATTATATGCACGGAATTGGGTTCGATCTGCCTTTACAAGAATGGTTTGATTTTAAAATACCTCGGACACTTGTCCCCAGTACCTATATCCAACGCGCACTTAACGATAATGTAACGCCAGTATTAAAACCTACTACAAAAATATATTGGATTGGACCAACGCCAATGATAACGAAATTTACATCCAACAAAAAAGGGAAATTAACTCAAAAAATGAATTTTCTTTTTTCAACACTACAGGAAGATTTTTCCTTAACATTCAATCAGAAAGAAGGTGTTTTAATACAAACTTGGCTAGAGCAAATAAAAGCTACTAAAAAATTAACAATAGAGCAATTAGAATCCGACCTAGAAATGAATCAACTCGGTAACTTAAAGTCATTTATATCTAACCAAAACTTCGCAACGTTAAGAGATATAGGCTTATTGATACTTTAACGTTTATGCAAGATTAAATTTAGGATGTTAGTTATTTAATATGCTTAGAAAAGATTATCTAACAAATCCAATGAGAACACCCATATTAAAATACATACCAGTAAAATCAACTTGGTAATTATTACGATAACGTGTCAAATGGGATTCATCCGTATATTGACTCAAAAAGAAACCTCCTCCAACATACGTATCTAAACAAACAATATCTTTCCAAATTTTTTGATATCCTAATGCATATCCTATAAAGCCAAGATTTAAAATGCGTTTTATTTCCAAATTGGTTTCCACCAAAGAGGTTAGATGTAAACGTCTATAAAAAAGTTCTGGCGCCAAATAAAATCCAGAGAGTGTTTTAGTAGAATATTTGGAAAGGTATTTTCGTAACTGAAAATTAAAACCATAACCTAAAGCCTCTACATCCTCTAAAGCATACACTTTATTTGTAATTGCATCCTTATAGGAGAAATCCTGTGCTTTTAAATACGGTTTTGCCAGGCCTCGAGTAGAAGCATACGTACCCATAGCCCCTATATTTACTGAATATCGTGACGAAATACGTTGCTCACACGTCAACTGTATTGTCCCTTGAACAGCTCTAAATAAATCTAATTTATAATTTTCATCTCCGAATACAATTGAATCTTGCGCAAATACACACGAAAAACAACAAAAAACAGAAATACCATAACTAATTAGTGTTCGCATTGGATTAATGTTGTATAATTCCAATAGTCACACCAAATCTTGGAATAACACCCGAATAATCCAAATCAGAAATACCTTTATAACGAGTAAATGATTTTTCTCCGTCTACTTGTGATAAACGCAAACCTCCACCAAAATTTAAATCCACTGTAAATATTTGATTAACAAAAACTTGACAACCAAGTAAAACGCCAAAATAGTAAACATTAAAACTAGATTTTGTTTCAACATCAACAGCAGCTCCAGAAATTGGATCAACCGCACCATAAGGTATTTTTTCATACGAATTGATACGTCTAAACATAAACTGAGAAGCCAAATAAATAGGGTAATTCGTTTGAAAACTACCTTTACCTAAATAACTTCTAAATTGTAATTCACCACCGTATCCAATATTTTCTTTATTACTTCCCATACTAGAACCATAAGTAGCAATACCATTGATTAAAATAGACTTTCTATTTTTGATAGGAACTTCAACTCCAGTCCAAAATGTACCCCCAAAAAAACGTAAAATATCATTCTTTACAATATACTTTATGGTATCATTTTTAGTATATTTTATTCCTTGCGAAAACCCAACAGTTCCTAAAACTATTACAAGTAAAGAACTCATTATTAACTTTTTCATACAGCGTTTATTTTTTACAAATGTAATATTAATATAGACTTAACTAAAAAAACTTAAAATAATATTAATTAAAAACACCTATTGTTTTTTTGATTTAGTCACATTTGCACTGTAATAATTTCTAAACCAAATTGGAACTTTACTGACTTCTCGAATATCCCATTTTTTCTCCCAATCCTTTGTTACTTTAAAACTAGCAAACAAGTTAAAATCCTTACCTTCCGCTGAGTTATCAAAATAATAGCTGCGATATGCTAACTGAGATGCGGCATACATTAAATCCATGGTCCGGAAGTAACGACTTCTAATTTTATCCTCCGGAACATCGTGCCCATTTTGTTTGACACGGACTTCTTTCACGCGATAAACATTAATTTCAGGATCTTCAGTAGATACAAAATATAAATACACCTTATATCCCTGTTTGATTGCATCCTGCATAAATTCTAATTTACCAGGATGTGAAAAAACAGTTTCAAAGGAAAATTTCTTTTTTAATCTTAGTAATTCGGAACGTAAATAGGTAGCTAACATTTGTGCAAATCGTTCTGAATAATTGACATCCAGTAATTGGACAAAATTATTTTCTACTGTAAAAATAGATCTCAATTTCTCCGCATTTAACTCCTCTATAAATAACCCGGAAGTCGCAATAAATGCAACAAATTCTTCTACTTGAAATACAATTTGGTAAACATTTAAATTGCATCCATTACTGGTTTGGTTAATTCTTTCGCTATATCATCTGCATTAAGATAAATACCAAAATCTAAAGGGGTACCATTATCTTTTGTATAATTTCGAATGGAATTGATAATGGAACTTTTGCCAGAACCGTTTGGCCCTGCAAAAATGCGAAGTCGCAACGTTTCGTTAGTCAAGCGCTAATGGAAAATTGGAGGAATCAGGTAATTCGACAAGCACAATTTTTTTGCCATCTTTAAATTCTCTTATAATTTGACTCCCTTCTTTTTTAACAATCGATCCAGCCAATTCAAAAGCAAGAGATGAAGCTAACTTCACCGCTTTTTGAGATTTACTAATGAGTAAACGCTTCGTTAAATATGATTTTTCAAAACTTGTTATCATACATCAAAAATACTTTTTTTCTTTTGATTTTCAAACTATTTTGTACACTCAGAAATAAAATATAAATTACGTTTTTCACCCCAATATGGAAGCAAAATATTTCCATTGACTTGATTTACAAACATTGTTTTTGCTTTCTCTAAATATTCTAGCGCATTTTTCGCACCTCCTCCGAACATTTTTGGTGTAAAATATAATGCAACTCCTTTTAGGTGATATATTCGTGGATTAGTTGGGTTAATCGCTATTGCAGCATCCATATTCGCATTGAAAATATCGCCTTGTTTTTTCCAACGACTACCTCCATCTACAACTAAACGCGCATTGGCAAGTAAGGCAGCTAAAATATATGTTTCTTCATTTTTTGGTTGTAATTGTTTTACTTTCTCCAAAAAAGAATCAGCCACATCTAAAAACATATCTCTCGTGTCTTTATCTATTTCTTTTTCTCTATAAGAAATCATTGCTTTAGCATATGCAGCATAATAATTAACTGCATAATTTTCAGACTCCATATTTGCCAATAATTCTAACTTAGAAGAAGCCGCCATTTTAGCCGAAAACACTTGCGTAGTGTCAAATTCTAAAAATAAAGCGGTTAATTTTTCTTCTAATGTTTGCGCTTGAAAAGCTACTAAATTAAAAGTCATCAATAGTAATAGAACAATTTTTTTCATCGGTTTTTTTGGGTTAGGTATTATAAATCATCTTGATTAAACTCTGTAAATGAAAAGTTCATTCCTATAAACACAGAACGGTATAATGGAGGAATAATCGGATAACTAGTAGAACCATCCGCTGAATAACGATACCCTAATACATTCTTCGTATTCAACATATTATCCAAACTCAAATAGAATACTGCAAACACTTTCTTAAAAGTACGTAAATAGGATGCTGTCATTGCTAAATTTTGATAGTCCTTCACGTGATCGGATAGGAACAACGTCGATGCCGGATTATAATATGGTCTTCCACTCGAATAATTATAACTGAAGGAGAAATTAGTGTTGATTTTCTCAAATAAATACTTAACGATAATATTTAAATTATTTTTCGAAACATAATCTGGTGTAACTTTATCCGTATAATTTTGATACAAACGTTTCGTATCTATGTAACTATATGAAATCCAATAATCTAAATTCTTAACACTCTCCTTATCACGCCAAAAAACATCTATTCCTTGCGCATAACCACTTCCTGTATTATCTAAAGCACCAAAATCCATTCGAAATTGGTTTGGTGTATATGCAAATCCTTTTTCACGAATTAACTGCTGGTAATCTTTGTAATATCCTTCTAAACGAAAAACTCTCCCTTTTTTCATGTATTGGTAATTCAACATGTAATGTATCGACTTTTGAAAATCAGGACGATAACCTTGCAATAAATAATTTACTGCAGCAGTTTGGTAGAATGTTCCTCCTGCAAAAGATAATTGGGTGTTTTTTCCGGTACGAACAGCAAAAGAAAGTCGAGGTACTACATTTCCTTTGGCTAATAATTGTGAATATTCTCCTCGTACACCAGGCTTAAATGCAAATTTACGTCCTAACTTAAATTCTACTTCCGTATATCCAGCAGATAAAAATTCATCAAATTTATTAAAGGTTACATTGTATTTTTGAAAGTACGAAATCCGTTGTAATTCACTACCTAATAAAACATTAAATTTCTTATTCGCTTCATAACGAAGTTCAGCACGACCTTGTACACGGCTATCAACATTATAAATATTGAACGATCCAAAACCGATGTCATCTATGTTATTACTAAAAGAAAAAGCTGTAAAGTAAGATAATTTTGCACTTGCTAGATAATTAAATGAGGTATTAAAATACGTGTTCTCATTCGCCAAATTATAGTTTAATTTAGTTCCGGGAACCATTGGATTATTAATTTCTATACCAGATTTAGAAAAAGATTTAGAAAAATTCATTTTAAACAACCCTTTATCATTGTCCAATTTCGAGATCCATCGTGTAGAAAATGATCCACCTTGCGGTACTTTATAAAATTTAACATTTGTTGGAGTTATTCCATAAAAAGGCGCTAAATTTTGATAGTTTCCACTATATTCAATCGCATTTTTCTCCATTAATTTGGAACCAGAAATAGAAATTCCTGCCATGTTTGCACCAACATTTAAATTGCTTTTTTCCGGTAAATCATTCGTCTGCAAATCCAAAACTGCTGATAATGCTTGTCCATATCTAGCGGTATATCCTCCACTACTAAAGGATGTTCCTTTAAATTGAAAAGGATTAAAACGACTTCGTTGAGAAACTCCAGGTACACTACTTTGAAATGCATTTTGAGCAATCATACCATCGATAATCATTGAACTCTCATTCACATCTCCCCCACGAACCATTAATCCTGTTTGGTCTCCTCCATTTCGTTGTACACCGGGTAATGTCTGAATAGCACCTACGATATCTCCTTGTCCACCAGCAGTTGTTACAATATCTAAAGGTTTCAATACTGCTACACTTCGCTCGTTGGAAGCTTCAATCATCCCTGCAGAAATAAAGACTTCTTCTAACATTTTTTCCGGAAAAGTCATCCGTATATTGAGTACTAGTTCATTCCCTAGAAGTTCAATCGGTTGTTTTATTTTTTGGAAACCAACACAAGAAACAATCAAGGTATCTAGTCCTGTTTTTCCAACAACAAAAGAAAATTCTCCTGTCTCAGATGAAACTGCACCAACTTTTGCCATTTTGACAAAAATGTTAGCATACATTATAGGCTTACCATTTTCATCTTTAAGCGTCCCTTTAATCGTAGTCTGCGCTTGAAACAAACCAGATATAAATAACAAGAAAATTAAACTTAAACACTTCATCACGCTAATCCTATATTTTAATAAATTACTTACGTATTAATGGATAAATTAACTTCTCTAAACCATTTAACTTAATCTCCATCATTTGAGCCAATTGACTCCCTAATTTCCCTTTTGGAAATCCTTTGTTCTGATACCAAACAAGATAGTGCTCTGGCAGCTCAATCAGTAATTTACCTTCGTATTTGCCAAAAGGCATACGTGCATTGGCTAATTCCACTAATTCCTTTCGACTATCCCGTTGGAAATCTTCCATTTACTGTGTAACAGTCGGTTGTTGTGTAACTGCTCTATACGTAAATGTTTCGCATATTTTTCTTCGTGCAAAACGTGTTTGAATATCAGATTGACAAAGTTTTATGTATAATTCTCTGGATACTCCAAAGTACTCATAACTATTACCATCGGAAAAATCCAAACGCAATACTTGACCTTTATGATTAAATTCTATCACCAAGTTATTAGAGATACTTTCCAAATATTTATCCTTATTAGCTGCTGCTGTTTCCGGAGAAATACTCACTAAAAAATGATACCCTTCAATTACACGCTTACTCACTTCTTCCGCTTCTGCTTTTTTTACTTCATCTTGAAATTTATCTGGATGATACTCTTTCACAAGTTTACGATACGTATTTTTTAATTCTGCTAACGTAGTCGAACGTTCAGCACCATACAATTTTCTAAATTCGGTAATTCGCTTCATAATATATGTTATTTAAATCTTGATACAGGTAATTATCAAGCATTTTTTTTAAGTTAATTTTTAATTTTTTGCAGGAATTTTTGTTAATGCTTCTAACAAATATCCCCAATACTTTTGAACGGAAGAAATCTGCACTTTTTCATCCGGTGAATGCGCAGCACGAATATTTGGACCAAAAGAGATCATATCCATTCCTGGGAAATGTTTTCCTAATATTCCACATTCTAAACCTGCATGACACGCCTTGATTTTTGGTTCTTCGTTATAACGCTGGATATACAAATCCTTCATGATGGTTAATATCGGAGAATGCGCATTTGGCGACCATCCTGGATAATCACCATTCTGAACCACCTCACAACCAATTAATTCAAAAGAGGATTTCACCATATTAGCCACATCTTTTTTAGTGCTTTCGACACTACTGCGTTGTAAAGATTGGGTAGTAAAAGAACCATCTTTAATGATAACACGTGCCAAACTTGAAGAAGCTTCTACTAATCCATCAATATCCGGACTCATGCGGTATACACCATTAACAACAGCATATAATACATCAACAAACTTGATAGTTTCGGTAGAATTTACAGCTGTATTAGGCGTAGACACACTTTCAAAAGAAATAACTAATGCTTTTTCAACCGTAGAAAATTCAACCTTAAGAGATTGAACAAATGCAGTAATTAAAGACTCAACCTTTTCCTTTTCAGTTGCTTCTAAAATAATAGTTGCTTTTGCTTCACGGGGAATTGCATTACGTAAACTACCTCCATCAAATGCAGCTATTCGAACGGATGTATGATCCAATAAATGCCTTATAATGCGCGTCATTAATTTATTTGCATTACCACGACCTTTATGAATATCCATTCCACTATGACCACCCAACAATCCTTTTATCGTAATTTCAAGTGCAAGAGAAGAACCAGTTACTAGTTCACTAGTATATGTATAAGAAGAATTAGTATCAATTCCACCCGCACATCCAATAGATAACTCATCATCATCTTCGGTATCTAAATTCAATAAAATAGTTCCAGAAATATTTGTTGGATCCACATGAATTGCTCCTGTCATTCCTGTCTCTTCGTCAATTGTAAATAAAGCTTCTAATGCTGGATGAGGAATATCAGTCGACTCCAATAAAGCCATAATTGTTGCAACACCAATACCATTATCCGCACCCAATGTTGTTCCATTTGCAGTTACCCAATCTCCCTCGATCAACATTTCAATTCCCTGTGCATCAAAATCAAAAACGGTATCTCCATTTTTTTGATGTACCATATCCAAATGGGATTGAAGAACAACCGTAGCTCTATTTTCCATACCAGAAGTTGCAGGCTTTTTAATGATAACGTTATCAATTGAATCCTTAATCGTTTCTAAACCCAAACGTTTCCCAAAATCCATCATAAACGCAACTACTCTCTCTTCTTTTTTAGAAGGTCTTGGAACAGCATTTAAATCTGCAAAATTACTCCACAATGCCTGTGGCTCTAAATTTTTTACTGACATATTTTAATTTTTTATTTTTATTTCTTCTCTTTCGTCAATAGTCACTGAGGTTCCTGAGGCTCTCGAAAGACCGTCACTTATTTTTGATAATCTTTTTTAAATACAAGTCCTCCACCTTTGTTCTCGCCCAAGGTGTTCTTCGCAAAAAATGCAAACTAGACTTGATCGTAGGATTATTATTAAAACAGTTAACTGGAATTAAGTAACCCAAATGCTCCCACCCCAGTCTTTCGACCAATTCAGTTACTATCTGCTCTAACTTAACTCCGTGCAAGGGATTATTTTTTTGTTCCTCCGACATTCAACCAATCTTATTTAACTACTTCTGATACTAAAACTACTATTAACCAATCTGTAATCTGCTAATCTGTAATCTGCTAATCTGCTAATCTGTAATCTGCTAATTTGCAATCTGCTAATCTATAATCTAACTATGCAAGCTTTCTAAATTTAATTCTTCTTGGTGCTGAATCCCCTAATCGTTTCTTTCTATTCTCTTCATAATCCGAGTAAGATCCTTCAAACCAATACACTTGAGAATCTCCTTCAAATGCTAATATATGTGTACAAATACGATCTAAAAACCATCTATCGTGGGAAATTACTACAGCACAACCTGCAAAATTTAAGATTCCCTCTTCCAAAGCACGTAAAGTATTCACGTCAATATCATTGGTTGGCTCATCGAGTAACAATACATTGGCTTCCGTCTTCAAGGTCATCGCTAGATGCAAACGGTTACGCTCACCACCCGATAATATTCCTACCTTCTTATTTTGATCCGATCCAGCAAAATTGAATTTAGACAAATATGCACGTGCATTTATTTTTTGATTACCTATCTCAATAAACTCCATACCATCAGCAACAACCTCAAAAACAGTTTTTTCAGGATGAATATCCTTGTGACTTTGATCTACATAACCAATTTTAACTGTGTCACCAACATTAAACTGACCAGAATCTGGCATCAATTCATCCATGATCATTTTGAAAATAGTTGTCTTACCTGCTCCATTTGGACCAATAATCCCAACAATTCCTGCAGGTGGTAATTTAAAGTTCAAATCATCATATAATAATTTTTCACCAAATGACTTACCAACTTTCTCCGCATCAATCACATTCATACCTAATCGCGGACCATTTGGAATTGGAATCTCCAATACGTCTTCTCTGTCTTTTAAATCTTCCGATAATAATTTATCATAATTAGAAAGACGTGCCTTACTTTTAGCTTGTCTCGCTTTAGGATTCATACGAACCCATTCAAGTTCTTTTGCTAACATTTTCTGACGTTTGGAAGCTGTTTTCTCTTCGTCTTTCAAACGATTTCCTTTTTGTTCTAACCAAGAACTATAATTTCCTTTCCATGGAATACCTTCTCCACGATCTAATTCAAGAATCCATCCAGCAACATTATCCAAGAAATAACGGTCGTGTGTTACAGCAATCACCGTTCCTGCATATTGTTGTAAGTATTGTTCTAACCAATCAATAGATTCGGCATCCAAGTGGTTGGTAGGTTCATCTAATAACAATACGTCTGGTGTTTTTAATAATAAACGGCATAATGCAACACGACGTTTTTCACCTCCAGATAAAGTTTCAATCAACTGATCATCGGGAGGACAACGTAATGCGTCCATTGCACGTTCTAATTTTGTATCTAATTCCCAAGCATCCAAAGCATCAATCTTATCTGAAATCTCCCCCTGACGTGCGATTAATTTGTCCATTTTATCCGGATCATTCATCACTTCTTCATCCATAAAAGCAGCGTTGATTTCCTCGTATTCTCTCAATACATCCACCGTTTCTTGCACCCCTTCCATCACGATTTCTTTTACCGTTTTGGTTACATCTAATTCAGGCTCTTGCGGTAAATATCCAACGGTATATCCTTGTGTAAAAACAACATCTCCTTGGTATGCATTATCTAAACCTGCGATAATTTTCATTACCGTAGATTTACCAGAACCATTCAAACCTATAATTCCAATCTTTGCCCCATAATAAAAAGACAAATAAATATTCTTAATAATTTGCTTACCAGTTGGTGTTTGCTTAGAAACATTCACCATCGAAAAAATAATCTTCTTATCGTCTGACATAATTTATTTTTTAATTTAAATTAATAATTTTAGTTTAGTCTAAAAACATGCAATTTAAAAATCTATAAATGTAACCATTTATACATTTTCATATTTTAACATTACTTCAATTGTATGTTAATATCACTCATCCTCTAAATTCGCACGAAATTTCTGTCTCAACTGCCGATTGTATGTCTCCATTAAATACTTAAAGTAATTAGGAGTACTTTTAGCAATACATTTGGTATATTGCTTCAAACGATGCTCAATATGTTCTTGCAACAACTCTAATATTTCCAAAGCATCATAAAAATCTGTTGCTGTATTCATTACTGCTACAAAATGATTCTCTAACGAAACATCTACTGCATTTTTGCCTTTTTCACCCCGATCTATACAAGCGTAATATTCATCTTTGATATTAAATGTCTCTAATAAGGAAACATCAAAGCGCTCTTTATGTAGTTTATTAAATTCATACTCCACTTCAAATTCAATATCATCTCCTTCGGATAAACGAGACTCTAAAAAACGATCTGGGAAACGGAATGCATCCTGCCAATTGATATAATCTTGCCAATATCCAAAACGACGAACATTATTTCCTAGGTCAATTAACTTAAACTGACTCTTATTTGGTAATTTTCGCGAACCACGACCAATCATTTGATGGTACAAAGTCAAGGAACGAGTTGCACGATTAATAATAATTGTCTCAACAGTTGGTTCATCAAAACCAGTAGTCAAAATCCCAACAGAAGTAAGAATTGCGTCTGGAGTTGTTTTAAACCAACTTAACACATCTTTTCGATCGCGATCACTAAATGTGGAGTCAAGATGTCTTATTTTATATCCCCGTTTTTTAAAGGTCTCTTCCACACGAAGCGAGGTATCAATTCCTGAATTAAAAATTAAGGTTTTATTACCAACAGCTACTTCTTCATAGGCAAATAATAATTTTTCTTGCATGAAGTAATTACCGTATACTAACTCAGAACTACTCACCGTAAAATCACCATTCGATCCAATTTTTAATCCATGCAAATTAACATCATACGTATACGTTTCCGCATCGGACAAATATCCCTTTTCGATTAATGATGCAATGCATTCCCCAACCAATAATTTATTGTAATTGTCGTTAAGTGGTAAAGCTTTATTAGAACTTAAAGGCGTTGCAGTAACCCCTAAGATGTTTGCTTGTTGATAATATTGAAAGATTTTACGAAAACTATTGTAATGTGCTTCATCCACAATAACTAAACCTACATCTTGAATGAAATTCTCATCCTCTTGTAATCGATTATTCAACGTTTCTACCATCGCAATATAACACTGAAACTCCTCATCTTCTTCTAACTTCTTAACATCACTATTGATCACTTTGTTTTGAACATTGATCGCGGATAATTGTTTTGAAGTCTGAACGGACAATTCTATTCGATGGGTAAGTATCAATACCTTTTTACCCCATTCATGAATATAACGCTTTGCAATTTCTGAAAATATTACTGTCTTTCCGCCTCCTGTAGGTAATTGATATAATAAATTAAAATTTTCACCATTAGATTTTAACTCCTCTAAAATATTCGAAACAGTATTTTCCTGAAAAGGATATAATGTTTTAATCTCGTAAACTTCTTTCTCTTCCAGTACTTCCATAATCAAAATTGGGCTACAAAATTACGTTTCTTTTATGGATAATACAAGGATAGTTTTAACTCTATGAAATAAAATAATAGGTAAATATACAATAGTAAGAGTATCAAAGTATAATAAACAAAAAAGCCCCTCGATTTCTCGAGAGGCTATAGGTGTAATTAAAATATAGTTACTTGATAACCTCTAATTTAAACATTTTTGAAGTTCCTTCAAACTGAAGTGTAGCAAAATAAACACCTGATCCAATGTCAGAAACATCAAACGTATGTGCTCCAGTACCATTTGGTTCTACACGCGATGAATAAACTGTATGGCCTAAGATATCTGTTACCATTAAATCATACGCTTCAATGGATGATTCACAGGTAAACGCTCCATTAGATGGATTAGGGTAGATACGAACTAAAGCGTTATCTACTTCTTCAATATCTGCAGTTTTTGGATCTACAATTACCTTGATGGTATACGTAGTTTTTGTACCATCTTCTGCTGTTACAACATAATTTACATCTGTTGTATACGAAATCTGAGAAGCACCACTCGCTTGAATAATTCCTCCAATAGTAACAGTAGCTCCTGTAGAAACTCCAAATACAGCAGTTAAATTTAAACTTGTTCCATAAGGCACATGTACTGTGATTATTTTCTTAACATCATCTATCGTTGTTGTCGCTGAAGGAACCTCTAAGAACTTGAAGAACGTAATTAACTTACCATTCTTTTTAGGAATAGAAACTGTAATTATATAATCTTTTTTAGTACCATCTGTTGCTGTAACAGTAACAGTTACTGGATTAGAAAAGTTAATAATCGAAACATTTGTAGTCAACACTACTCCATTCAATGTTAATGTTGCACCTGGAGATATACTAAAATAAATTTGTTGCTTAGAAATATCAGAACCTGCTTGACCTGTAATCGTAATCGTATTACCTGAAATTGCTCCATTAATGTACGGATTTAAAAGTCCAAAACTTAATATCTCTTTTGCACTTGTTCCCGTACCTCCATTTTGCGAAGAAACTGTAACAACAACTGTATAGTCTTTCGTTGAACCATCTTGAGCTACAACGGTATATAATACAGAGGAAGTAAAGTTATTTGCTGTTGTTCCTGAAATTTGAATCGTACTTCCTACACGAACAATCGAATTTGGCGAAGAAGTGAAATTAGCTATCAAAGCAGAAACATTTGTACCAAAAGGAACTGTTAAACCAACGGTATTACCACTAATTGTTCCCACGGTAGATGGAGAAGCAAAACCTAAAGTTAATAGGTCTTTTGCAGAAGATAAAAGTGGTGTTATAGTTACATTGACAATATATGTTTTAACTGTTTTTCCATCTTGAGAAGTGACAACAAAAGAAACTGGCGCTGAGTAATCAACAACACTTCCTCCGCTTAACTGCACAATATTAGAAACTTTAACAACAGCTCCCATTGAAGTTGTAAAGGTTGATACTAAAGATTTAATATTTGTTCCATAAGGAACTGTTACAGTAATATTAGTTCCTGAAATAACACCTGTTACATTTGGATTCGTAAAACCAAATGTTAATAAATCAGCACCGGTATTTTGATTTGTTGAACTTACAGTAACTGTTACCGTATACGTTTGTGTTGTACCATCCTCTGCCGTTACTACATAACTAACTGGGGATGTAAAGTTGTTTGCTGTTGAACCACTT
>JBIIKZ010000055.1:0-15277 GCA_044232905.1 Crocinitomicaceae bacterium | reverse complement strand
TTCTGCAAACATTGCTTCTTGTAAATTCATTATCCTTCTTTTTGAGAACGAAGGTCAGGAGGTTTTTGAATTTAAGCAAGATGTGGTTGGTCGGGTGGATACAATTGATCGAGATATCAAAATGTCTATGGTTTGAGAAGGAAGAGCAATATATAATATTTATATCGAACGATTTTGGAGAAAACAAAATACGAATACATATATCTAAATCATGAAAAAGGTAATGAAGAATTATATGAAGGTGTTAGGAAATATATTGATTTTTATAATAAAGAAAGAAAGCATAAAAGTATCGTAATTTTAAAACTTGATAAATGTGTTGAATAAATGAAAAATGTATCCTAAAACACCTTATTTTTGATATTTATACGTCTTAAATATTAGGGGGTTAAATTCAAAACCAGAAGAACTAAATTTGCAGTGATGTAATATGGACAGCATGATTTTTTTCTTTTTGGTGATATAAATTAATGGATACAACTTATGGCTATTAAAATTCTTCATACTGCTGATTGGCATTTAGGTAAAAAATTAGATTCCTTTTCTCGATTAGAGGAACAAATAGAAGTGATGGATGAAATCTGCGCGATTGCGGATGATCAACATGTTGATATGGTAATCGTTGCTGGTGATTTGTTTGATACCTTTAATCCTCCAGTTGAGGCTATTGAATTGTTCTATAAGACATTGAAAAGATTATCGGCTAATGGGAAGCGACCAGTGATTGCAATTGCGGGGAATCATGATAGTCCTGAAAGAATTGATGCGCCTAATCCATTAGCAAAAGAATGCGGGATTATCTTTATTGGAAACCCAAATTCTGTTTTAGTTCCTTATAAACTCGAAGAAGGATTTGAAATTACCCAAGTAGATGGGAATTTCTTTGAAATAAGACATCCGGATCATCCTTTTCCAATTCGTATTATTGCGACTCCATATGCGAATGAAGTTAGATTGAAAACGTATTTAGGAGCTGAAGAAAAGGACGATGCACTTAACGAACTTTTGAAGAATAAATGGCAAGTTTACGCGGATAATTATTGCGACAAGAATGGAGTTAACTTATTGACTTCCCATTTATACATGTTAAAAAGAGGTGGGGATATTTTAGAAGAACCAGAAGGTGAAAAACCGTTAAAAGTTGGTAATGCGGAGGTGATTTATACGAATTGTATTCCAAGTCAAATTCAATATACCGCGCTTGGTCATTTACATAGTTTTCAAAATGTAGGTGGTCATACTAATCCAGTAATCTACTCGAGTAGTCCGTTGGCATATAGTTTTGCAGAAGTCGGTAAAGAGAAAAAAGTAGTCATCATCGAGGCAGAACCGGACAAAGAGGTAGTTGTGATTCCGATAAGTTTGAAAAAAGGACGCGAATTACACCGTAAAAAGTTTGAGGGTATACAAGAAGCGGTTGATTGGTTACAAAACAATCCTTATACTCTGATTGAATTAACCTTGGTTAATGATCAATTTCTTACAAACGATGAATTGAAAAAGATTTACGACAGTCACGATGGTATTATTCATATTATTCCAGTCATTAAACAGGAAGATACTTGTAATCAAACCGAAATTCAGGTAAATCTTGATCAAAATATGGAAGGGCTTTTTATTGATTATTTTAAATCCAAAGAAAAAGGACAGGTACCTAATGAAGAAATCCTAGCCTTGTTTCATGAAGTGTTAAATTATCAATCTGAAAATTAATTAGCGATGTTACCATTAATTTTATCCATTGAAGGTGTTTATTCCTATCAGGGGAAACAAACAATTGATTTTGAACAATTAACGAATGCAGGTTTGTTTGGTATTTTCGGAAAAGTAGGTACTGGAAAATCAACGATTTTAGAATCTATAGGTTTCGTTTTGTATGGTGATACAGAACGAATGAATTCGAAAGACAAGATTTCATACAATATGTTGAATTTAAAGTCAAATAAAGCATCGGTTGAATTTGATTTTTTAAATTTTGAAAACAAAAAATACCGTTTTGTAGTAACTTGGAAACGAGAGAAAAAGTTTGAGAAAATAAGTTCTTTTGAACGTTCTGCCTATGTTTGGGAAGGGGGTGCTTGGACGCCTTTATCATCAACAAATGCTGCTGAAATCGTCGGTTTATCCTATGATAATTTCAAACGAACAATCATTATTCCACAAGGAAAGTTTAAAGAGTTTTTAGAATTAGGAGGTACAGCTCGCTCGGAAATGATGAAAGAAATTTTTCATTTACAACGATTTGATTTAGCGCCAAAAGTAGGTTCACTAAAAAAGAATGCTGAAACTATTCAAAGTGAATTTAGAGGGAAATTAGAAGGGTTTGAGGAGGTGACTGCCGAAATTATTGAGGTAAAGAAACAAGAAATATTTCAGGATCAAGTTGGTTTAAACGCTAAAAAGCAGGAGGCAGAAGAACTAACGCAAACATTCAATGTACTGGAAACGTTGAAAAATGATTTACAAGCATTAAAAGATAAAAAAGAAGCACTTGCTATTTTAAACGAGCAAAAAGAAGCAATTCTTCTTAGTGAACAACTATTAAATCGCTATACACTTGTTGAACGTATTTTTAAAGCGCTGATTCAAGATACGAAAACAAAAAAGCAAGAATTTTCGGATAAACAACAACAAAAAGAAGGTATTGAGTTAGAAATTAAATCGTTGGAATCTGAATTGTTGGCATTGAAAAATAAATTGATCGCATTCGAAGAAAGTAAAGATCAGTTAGTTCTCAACAAAAAGAAAGTAGAGGAGTATGACGGTATCATACAATTAAAACAATCCGAGAAAGCACTTGGGGAAATTGTACAAAAAACAACTGATTTTGAACGTGTAAAATTATCGCTGCTTGAAGAGGAATCTACTGTTAAAACCACATTAATAAGTAAGCAAACAGAATTAGATTCTTGGAAAAATAAACGTATTGACCCAACCCTTTTGATTGATCTTGGGTCGTGGTATAATGACTTCAATTCAAAAAAAATAAAAGTTAAAGAACACGAAACTAAGGTTGCTCAACTAGAAGTTGAGATGAATCAAATTCAAAAGGTATTTAACGATTTACAGGTAGATCAAACTGCTTGGAGAACATACTTTGATACGCAAAAGATAAAAGTAGAAACAGAGAGAGATGAATTACTCAATCAAAATACTAAAGCGTTAGTAAGAAAAGAATTAGCTCATTTTTCGTCCCAACTTCATGACGGGGAAAATTGTCCTTTATGTGGCTCTTTAGAACATCCATCCATTATGAAAGTAGAGGATGTAAGTGAGTTGTTGAGCGAACTTGAAAAAGAAATTCAAGCCAAAAATAAAGCATTACAAACAATAAGCCAACAGATTACTACGCTTGAATCGTGTGAGCAACAATTGGAACAATCCAATAAACTATTCATTACCGAAAAAGAACTAATAGCACAGACAAACGATGAACTAATTCAGTTGAAAAATTCCTTTAGATGGAATGATTTCCCTATGGATGACACTGAATTGTACGCTCAAAAAAAGAACGAACTGATAGTGGTAAATGATAACATCATTGCTTTAGAAAATGATGTTACAAAAACACAAGAGAAGTTGAACTCAATTGCCGAAAAAATTAAAGCTATCGAAGTTGAAAGTAAGGAAATAGGCTTACAGCAAGTTCGTTTAGAAGAAGAACGAAAAGGAATAATTTCCAGGTTGCAAGTGCTTCGATGGGAAGATTTTAGTACGGTAGCGTTAAATCAAATAATCGTTCAAAAACAACATTTATCGGAAGAAAATACACGAATCGAGGAAGAAATAGACGTTGTAACTAAACTTCACATTGAAAAGGAAAAACGGTTGGGAGCGCAAAAAGCTGTTGTTGGTATATTGACAGAACAGATAGGTGTTTTAAATACAAACTTGGAACAACTGTCGATTCAAATTAATCAATTAGTAACTGAACACGGTTTTACAAGCATGGTTGAAGTGACGGAAATTTTAAATCACGTGATCGATGTTGTTCGTGAAAGTGAAAAAATCAACCAATTTCACATATCGGTTGAATCTTCACAGAACTTGATTCAAGCGTTAGAAGTAAAAGTTCAAGGACGTGAACTACCCATGGAAGAATATACCATCCTTGTAACTAAATTGCGTGTATTAAATGAGGAAATTGAAGTTATTAAAACACAAATCGCAAAAAAAGAAGGTGAAGTTCAACGTTTGGAAAATGAATACGTGAAAAAAGCAGATTTATTGATCGAATATGAAAAAATCAACCAACGCGTAGCTAATTTAGTTGTATTAACAAATATGTTTAAAGGGAATGGTTTTGTGAATTATGTTTCAGGAATATACCTACGAAACCTAGCGGATAATGCGAATGCTCGTTTTCATCGAATCACTAAAAATCAGTTAAGCTTAATTATCAACGATAAAAATGAATTTGAAGTTGTTGACTACCTAAATAATGGTGCGACAAGAAGTGTAAAAACCTTATCCGGAGGACAATCCTTTCAAGCTTCTTTATGCTTGGCATTAGCATTAGCAGAGAGTATACAAACGCAAAATTCAAGCGATAAAAATTTCTTCTTTATTGACGAAGGGTTTGGTACACAAGATGCAGAAAGCGTTGAATTGGTGTATCAAACATTGCAATCCTTATTGAAAGAAAATCGAATTGTCGGTTTCATTTCACACTTGGCTGAGTTACAAGAACGTATTCCGCAATCCATTACGATATTAAAAAATGATCAAACAGGAAGTTATGTTACCCAAAATTAAACCAGAAGAATTAACCGTGCACCATCATTTTGCACAGTACTTTAATGATGAAACGTTGGAGCCTTATTTATATGTGTTGTCTAAACGAATGGAAAATGGACACGTGTGTATTCCGATGGATGATTCGATTGATGATGATTTAAAGGATGGTGGTTACACGACCAGAAAAATAAACATCGTTGAAGGAGAATTGGTGACATTTGCAAATGCATACGAGTCAGAAAGGTTAACGGAATTAAAACCCTTTGTTTTTTATAAGAATAAACTTTATTTACAACGTTATTTTGTCTATGAAAATACGATTTTAGAAAAATTGAAGGCATTCGAAAATAATCTATTAGTCAATGAGCGTAAAAGCAACTTATCCGATCACAAAAATTTTATATTAGAAGCTATTTCGAGAGAGGAGATTGTTCATACCTATTCTGATATCGAAAAAATCGATTGGCAAGCAATTGCTGCAATCAAAGGAGTACTGAATAATCTAACAATTATTACTGGTGGACCTGGAACAGGTAAAACAACTACAGTCGCAAAAATATTAGCACTTTTAAAACGCGTAGAAGGAGAAGATTTATCGATAGCATTAGCAGCTCCTACAGGGAAAGCAGCCATGCGTATGAAGGAGTCGTTAGTGAATTCCGTGAAAAATTATTCGTATTTAGGTATTGATTCGATAGTCAATAAAATCGAAACTTTTACCATTCACCGCTTATTGGGAACGAATCTAAATTCACCTTTTTTTAAACACAACAAAAACAACAAACTTCCTTATAAAGTAATCATCGTTGATGAATCCTCCATGATAGGGATGTCTTTATTTGCAAAATTAGTGGATGCCATACCAACCACTTCAAGATTAATATTACTAGGTGATTCAGAACAACTAGCGTCGGTAGATGCAGGAAGTTTATTTGGTGACATTTGTTTGTCTCAAAAGGAAATTGAAAATAAATTCACAGCAGAAGAGGTTGATTTACTAAAACCGTTAATTAACCCCCACAGATTTGAGAATGTTTCAGTCATTGTAAAAAACGGGTTTTTAAATGACTGTTTTGTGCGATTAAAAAAAACGTATCGATATGATTCAAATTCAACCTTGGGTAGATTCAATTCGTTTGTAATAGAAGGGAATACCGAAGAATTAAAAAATATTCTAAAAAATAAGTCAACAGATGATTTGAAATTGGATACAACCTATAGTTCGACTTTTATCAATGATTTCATTTTAAAATACAAGGCGTATATCGATGAAGATAGTATTTCAGAAGCATTAAAAAAGATGAACCATTGTAGAATTCTTTGTGCAGTGAAGGCTTCCGAAGAAGGTGTTTATGTACTGAACGAAAAGGTAAAGGATCTACTTAAAAAAGAATACAAAAATCAAAAAGATAAATTTAATCCTTCTACAGAAATTTTCAATAATCAATTGATTATGGTGACTAAAAATCAACCAGAAATGAATCTTTTTAATGGAGATGTTGGATTGATTCGTTATTCGGGAGGTAAACTAAAGGCTTTTTTCTCTAAACAAGAAAATACAGAATTAGATGGGGGAAAAGATTATGTAGAGGTTAACCCAGGTTTTATTGCATCTTGGGAAACAGTATTTGCTATGACGATTCATAAAAGTCAAGGTTCAGAATTCAATGAAGTAATGGTGATTCTTCCCAAAAAGAAAGAAAATCGTTTATTAACAAGGGAGTTAGTATATACAGGAATTACTAGGGCAAAGAATTGTGCATACATTCAAACCTCGGAAGAAGTATTGTATACCGCTGTCGCTCAACAGGTAGATCGCGTTTCTGGATTGAAAGATAGAATTCTAAATTTTAAATAGGATGGCAGTTAAACATTATATCGGGTCAACTAATAATACATTAGTAAACAAGCTGGCAAGTGTTCTATCGCATGAAAAATCACTTTTCGCGCCAACGTTTATTTGTATTGGTCATTCTTCTACAAAAGATTGGTTAGTAGAAGAATTGGTTCAAAAAATGGATATTCTAGGGAATTGTGTTTTCCAAAAACAGCAGGAATTAATTCAAATGATTCACGCGACACTCATCGAAAGTAACTCCAAAAAGGAATTGTATCAATCAGATCATTTACAATGGTTTATTTTTAGTATTTTGAGATCTGACGATTTTCGAACTGCTTTTCCAGAGATATCATCCTACTATGGGGATGATGCATTGATGCAATTCACCCTTGCTGAAAAAGTAACCGATTTATTAGAGGTTTACCAAGCTTCAGCCATGGATGTGATTAACGCTTTAACTAACGACTCAAGTGAATCGTTACATTTTAAATGGCAACAATATATTTGGAAGGAATTACAACGATTAACTGAAAATAAATTTGCTTCCTTACCTAGTATTTATCGTGAAATTAACGATAGTTTACTTTCCACAGAAAGACAGGAATATTTACGCGCTAAAATCCCAAACATCCATCTCTATGGAGACTTGGATTATAACCCGGAATTTATTGAGTTTCTGAAAACCATTGCTAGACATATAAATGTTACACTATATCGAGTAAGCTTTTCAAATGAGCAAAATACTTCACGCTTTGTTAAAAACAATAACGCTTTTAGTAAAAACAACACGCTTTTATTAAAAGGAATAGAAGCAGAATTTCTTTCAGAAAGTCTCGTTAAATCTACCAAAACTTTACTTAGTTGTGTTCAATCCGAAATTGAAAATGGAAATCAAGAAAATGAGTATAATTATAACACGAAGGATGATTCAATCACTATTTCTAATTGTTTTACGGAATACAGAGAAGTAGAGGCCTTGTGGAATTTTCTCATCCATCAATTTAAAAATAATGAAACCCTGGCTTTAAGGGATGTATGCGTCATTGTTCCAGCTATTGAAAAATATGCACCTGCCATCAAAGCGGTTTTTAATAATGAAAAAGTTTCCTTGGATTATACATTTTATGATAGCAATGCGAAGATTCAAGATTCACCGTATAAAGCATTAATAGCATTGTATGGATTTGATGCTGAAGAATTTACTTCTAAACAAGTTTTTAGTTTGTTAGAATTTAAATACATACGCGATAAATTTGGGTTTAATGAAGATCTATCACTTATTAAAAAAGCAATCAATGACGCTTCAATTTTACATGGATACGAAGGACAAGCTACATTGGAAACACAGTTTGTTTCTTGGAAAAATGGATTGAAACGCTTAATTATTGGTGCTTGTGTTGAAAAAACGGATGAACAAATACTTGGTTTTGGGGATGCATTTTATCCACTTTCAGAGTTTGAAGATCAAGCGATTTATGAGTTAATACGATTAAATCACTTCGTAGATACGTTACAACGTTTTTCGAAGGAGAAAAATCAAGAAAGAACGTTAGCCGATTGGCAAATATTTATCAAGAACTCCATTGAAGAATTCATTAACATTACAGAATACGAACCAGCATATTTTGATAAAAAGTTGGAGCAACTTGCAAAATCAAGTGTGCTAATTTCATATGAATTAATTCCGTTCAATGTAATTCAATATTACCTAACCAAATTGTTCGAAAATCAAGATGTTTCAGAACGCATTGGTTTTGGTGGAATCCGTTTTGTATCTCCGAATCCTCGTATGGTAACTTCGTTTAAAATCAACTGCTTTTTAGGTTTAAACGGTAGTGATTTCCCGCGTTCATTTAAAAAATTAAGTTTCGATTTAAGAAATAAAGAACAAATCACTACCAGTAATGATTTAGACAAACATTTGTTTTTATCCCTCATCCAAGGAACGAAAGAGAAGTTGTATGTGAGTTATATTGGACAAAACGTGAAAGACAACAGCGTAATCCCTGCGTCAACATTGGTGGAAGATTTGTTAGCTGTTTGTAAAAAATGGAAGATTACGAAAAAGGAACTCATTCATAAACATCCTTTACACGCCTTTAGTACAAAATACAATCATCCAAATTTTCCTGGTTTAATTCGTTACGATAGTGATGTTGATACGCTTTCAGAATTACATCTAGATTCGAATGCAACAATCAAAGAAGTGTTAAAACGAGATCCAAAAGGTCGAATTGTAATTCCTTTACACGAACTCATTCGATTTATGGAGGACCCTGTAAAGCATTTCTACACAAAAGTACTTGGGATTTATTATTCGGATAAATCAATTGATTTGTCTGAAAGTGAACTGTTTGATTTGGGTTATCTCGAGCAATGGAACGTCAAAAATACAATACTTCAGGGTGAACTAAAACGCGATTTAAATGAAGATACAATGTATCAACGTTTAAAAATGAACGGACATTTTCCTTTGAAGAATTTAGGTGAGCGTGTAAAAAAATCAATCTCCACGGAAGCACAAAAGGTCGTAGAAAGTATCCAGTCCAAAATCAATTTAGATGTTCAGAAATCGTTACCCATATACATCGAGTTGGAGAATAAATACGTGATCGAAGGAAACATCGATTCCATTTTTGAGAATACCTTCTTGTTTGCGACTGTCTCTAGCAATAAATGGAAATACCAACTTCGTGCTGCCATTCAGTTTTTAGCTGTTATAAATTCAAGATATGAACGTATATCCAAAGGATACTATGTCTCGAAAAATAAAACAATGAATCTAAATTGTACTTCAGAAAATGCAAAGAATTATTTAATGCAGTTGTGTGCCATGTATGAAGATGGTAGCACAAATTTGAATCATTTTTCAATCGATTTTGGTGATAAATTGAATGAAAATAAAATGTTCGAACATGAAAAAACGCCTGAACAATTCGTCGATATTTTAGAGAATCTAGTAAATGGCTATATGTCAACCGTACATCCTTCTGAATATTTCATGAGAGAATTAACCAATGGGTCTATGACGAATCAAATGGCAATGGATACATTTAAAACGTATTTCACGACGATCAATGAATTATTAACTTCTACATTAAGCTAACTATGAATCCATTTGATGTTAAAACCGTAGAGTTATCGGGTGCTAACTTGATTGAAGCGAGTGCAGGAACTGGAAAAACTTTTTCGATCGCAGTTTTAGTTGTTCGGTTAATTATTGAAAAATCAATACCCGTTTCAAAGCTATTATTAGTAACATTTACTGAAGCAGCAGCAGCAGAACTCAAAGAACGTTCCATTAAATTTATTCGTGAAGCCATTGAAGAATTTGAAAATGAAGGTTCTTCTGGAAATTCAATGATTGGGAAAATTGTCAAAGATTTTGTTGGGGATAGATACGAGGCGAAAGAGAATCTTTATACCGCATTGTTGGAAATCGATCAAGCAATGATGTGTACGATACATAGTTTTTGCCAACGAACATTGAATGAATTTGCGTTTGAAACAAATCAGGCATACGGGAAAGAATTAATTACCGATTTAAGTGCTATTAATACGAAATACAAACAAGAATTTATTCGAGAAGAATTAAGTTGTTTACCTGTTCCGATTTTGGAAATTGTATTACCGATTTTTCATTCACTCGCTGGAAAAATCATTGATAACCAACTTGCAGGAAAAAGATATATAAAATCTACAACGGATGAGATTGATATTGATATTTGCTTGATTGAATTAAATGAATATGAAGCGTTTAAATTAAACTTAATTGACGAGGCTCAACTAAATGAGATGAGGGAGGTGATTAATAATTCAAATAATGGCTATGTTGTAAAATCACGACAATCATATTTGGATAAAGTTTCTTCCATTGATAATGCCATAGCTGCTCTAGAGAGTAATGACCCCAAAACGTTTAATAATTTATTTCCAGAATTATCAGAACAGGTTCTTACTAGACTTGAAATTATAAAAACTTTAAAAAATCAATTGCAAGATTGGCTAATTGTAAACTTCATCAACTGGATTTCAACAAAAATCGAAACGACTTTAAAAAAGAAAAACATGTTTACGTATGATGATTTAATCAATCAACTTTTCGAAGTTCGAACAAATGAAAAGTTGAAAGGAATATTACGCGAAAAGTATGATGTAGTATTTTTAGATGAATTTCAGGATACAGATCAAAAACAATACGATATTTTTTACAACCTTTTTCAAGAAGATCCTAATAAAGTGTTGTTTTACATTGGTGACCCAAAACAATCGATTTATTCCTGGCGAAAAGCAGATTTAAACACCTACTATCAAGCAAGAAATTCAATAAATGCGCAAAAAAGATTTGATATGAAAGTAAATTTCAGATCAAGTGAAACGTTAATCCAGGCATTGAATCATTTTTTTGATCCAACAGGGGAGTTTGATACGTTTGAAAATGGAAGTGAGGCATCAGAACAAAATAGAATTAATTACATTCCGGTTACTTCTGCAAACACCTCAAGTATCGGATTGGTCAAGGATAACGTTGAATTTCCACCAATCCGTGTTGTGAATAAACATAGTAATAATGATGAAATCTATGAATCGATAGAATTAACACTGAAAAACATATTTTTCGGCGGTTTTACATTGAATAATCAACCGGTGAAACCTTCCAATGTTTGTGTTTTAACCAAAACAAATAAGCAGTCAAAAGCAGTCAAGAATATTTTAACTAAATTATCGATTCCATCTGTCATTTCCGATGATGCTAAAATAATCGATAGCCCAGAAGCAAATGAATTGCTCTATGTTTTAGAAGCAATGTTAGCACCGCAAAAATCTACCATTCAAAAGGCGTTTTTGTCGTATTTATTGAATTACAAAGTCGAAGAAATTAAAGGATTAGATTTCGATTACTACGTAGAACGGTTTTCTACCTACAATAAAATCTGGGCAAAAGACGGTGTGTATGTAGCACTAAATACGTTTTTTGCTGATTTTAGCATGATTCAAAAAATGCAGGAAAAGCAAATTGAAGGCCAACGAGTTATTTCAAATATTAAACAACTTGTTGAGTTATTACAAGAAAAAGAATTAAGAAATGCATTTACCCCAAGTGAAACCTATACTTTTCTTCAAAATCAAATCAATTCATCGAGTGATCAAGAAGTGTCTGAATATGCTCAACGACTAGAAAATGATGAAGACACAGTTAAGATCGTGACGATTCATAAGAGTAAAGGGATGGAATATGACGTTGTAATTGCTCCCTTTTTAGATTTAGATGATAATGAAAAATTTGAATTTAGTAGTATTCGTTTACCGCGCGATGAAGCTGGCAATAACTATGTATATGTAACCAATCCAATTACAGACCAAAACCTAAAGCAGTATTATTCAATTCAACAAAAACAAGAAAATAGAAGGTTGATTTACGTTGCTTTAACACGTGCGAAATACAATTTAATTATTATTAATAAAACTAAAAACAACAAACATTCTTTAGCAGGTTTTATTAAAGCATTACCAGGGGACACAAATACCATAGAAGTAATAAATCGTGAAGATTTAGAGCGTGGTGCTAAAGGTAATTTAGAGAAAGGATTGAAAAATACTCAGGTGATGAAAAACCCATTACCATCGATTACTTTTGCAGATAGTCAGTATAAAAAAATGAGTTACTCGTTTTTAGCAGCACATCCTACCAAAGGATTTAAAGAACAAATCGTGGAATACGCGCTTGGAACCTACGATCAGTTTGTATTCAAAGACTTACCGAAAGGGGCGCATGTAGGTAATTTATTGCACGATATTTTTGAATACATCGATTATTCAGATTCATCTAAATGGATGGATATTATTCAGAATGTTATCATTCGTTATTTGCCTTCTCAAAAACATAATCCATCATTTTCAGAATCCCTATTGAAATTGATCGAGCACACGCTTCAAGCAAAAATCAAATTTGGGGATAAATCCTTTCAACTTGCAACACTTACACGGGAAAGACGTAAAAATGAATTTGAATTTAATTTTGCTATCCCAACTAAGTTTGAGGTTTCGGAGTTAGAAACCATTCTAAAAGATGACGTTAGGGTAATTAAAAATAATTACAGCGAAGTCCAAGGGATGATGACTGGTTTCATCGATTTATTCTTTGAACACGATGGAAAGTATTACATTCTCGACTGGAAATCAAACTTCTTAGGGGATGCAATTGAGGATTACCATTCTTCCAAATTAACCCAAGCGATGAACGAAAGTAACTATCACTTGCAGTACCTTATTTACGCTTTAGCACTTGATAAATACCTCACTTCAAAACTACCTAGTTTTGATTTCGAACAACAGTTTGGTGGAGTTGTCTATTTGTTTTTGAGAGGAAATAGGGCAGGGGAACAGACTGGGGTGTATACGCAGACGGTTACTAAGGAAGAATTAATAAGATTAAAAAAAGTGCTAAAAATTTTCTAGTAATGAATTCAAAATTCATAACCCTTAATCAATAATTTATAATCCCCAGAGTTATATTTCATACTTCATCTCGTATATCCTTTACAAACCAATAAACAGCCACTATGCAAACAAAATTAAAACCAAGCAGAGAACAATTTTACAAGTACATCAATGACGTTTTATCAGAAGATGAGGCTCATGATTTTTATAATACCTACGATTTGGAAAACCAAGTCTACGAAGAAAATGGTAAACACGGATTAGTGAATTGTTTGGATGAGCTATTACTACTGCCATTGTTTGACAACTTTATGTTGTTATCAAGCAAACCATTAGTGCCAGGAAATAAAGTAGTAGCACAACAAAATGGCTTGTGGGGAATCGTAAAATTGGACGGAGAACTGGGGGAGTGGATGATAGAGCCTGTTTACGAATACATAAGTTATCCAAACACCATTGCAGCTTGTTACAAAGACAAAAAATGGGGTATCTTAAATACAACGACCAATGAATTTATTATCCCGATGATCTGTGATCATATCTCCTTGGAAAATGGTTTTATCTTTTGCAACGGAATCGGAACGTTTGAAATTAATGGTAAGTGGGGAGTGATTCGTTCGGATGGGGAATGCACCGATGCAATCTTTGATGAAGTAGATGTGGAGCTTGATCAAGCGGTAAAAGTAAGAATAGGAGAGACGTGGGGCTATGTGAATGAAGACGGACAGTTTACGGAGGATGGAGATGAAGCGTATTATGTGAGTGAGATGTAATACATAAAATTATAATAGAATGGTAGAAATTATCGCATCCGATTTTGGAGTAGAAATCGTAGTTAAAAATAAATCAATGAGTTTTTTAGCTGCTCCTAAAAACGTTTTTTTTCATTTTGTATTTTTTCAAAAGAAAGATGGATATAATGAAATCAAACAATTTTACGTTCATCGTTTCGAAATTATGAATTGGCTTTATAATGTATTAGAGAAAGATGGTGATAAAAACTTGTTTTTAAAATCAAACGGAATAACACTTGCGCTTGAATATCAGCTTGATTTGAATCGAAAAGATTTGAATGAAAATCCTATAATACTGATCACTTATGGCGATGATACAGTTTATTTTCCACTAAATGAAAACACATTTGGTGAGCAACTTTTGAAAGATTTAACGATACTTAAAAAAGTACATATTGAATCAACGAAGAAGCCTTTTAACAAGAAAATCATTACCGCAATTTTGGGTGAATACGATGAAAGTCAGATCTATCCATTTTCTATTAATCAACTCTCAATTGCAGCCTTTGAATTGAAAATTTCAAAAACGAAAAAAAGCTGGCAAAGGACATCGGATTATTATGAATTAGTAAACTATCAATATCGAGATGCTAAAGAAATTGATAGTTATATGGCTGATAACATATGCAACACACTACATATGGTGGTTGGTAAAACGGATTGCTATTGTGGCAGTGAGGGTTGTTTTTTTGATTTGTTGTATAAAGCGTATACCACTTTCTTTACCGAAGAAGATTTATTAACGGATGGAAGTTTGGATGAGGAAAAGGTTACCGCCGAGTTGAATACGATTTGGAAAAAGTTGGATGCAAAACAACGCGCAGTGATGAATTATTTAGACGACCAATTCGGAAATACCCCCTTAATTAATCTTTACTTGTTAACGGAAAATGCTGATTTTGAAGAATACATCTTTAAAATGACTTACCAAGAGCAACCAGATTCAGAAGAAGATTCTTTTGTGAGGAAGTTAGTTAGTTTGGTGAGGTTTTATTTGAATTAAAATTAAAATGCAGATAGCTTATATGTTGTTAAGCTATCTGCATAAATACTATTAGATCAATTTATTCATATCATCAAACGAAGCTATCAGATCGTATTTTACTCCAGCGTCAATTGCTTCAAAATGCTTTTCTCCACATTTTATTTTGAATTTTTCTGAATCACGTAATGAATTTTTATTAGTAGAACCTTTACTTTCTAGAACAAAATATAATTTTTGATCTCCATTTTTGTCCCATAAAATAGCCCAATCAGGATTATAAAACCCTAATGGAGTAGGGATCTCGAAACCAGGAGGTAGTTTCGCGAAAACTTTAACATTATTACTAGTTTCAAAAGCACGAGCTAAATCAGATTCAATTTTAGAATCGAATTTGATATAATCATATGGAGTTTTATTGCTAGCAATCAAATTACTTTCTAAATATCCTTTAATTGGATTTTCAGGTTCAAATAATTCTTG
>JBIIKZ010000098.1:0-5895 GCA_044232905.1 Crocinitomicaceae bacterium | reverse complement strand
TGATTATAACTACATTATTTTCCTTTGTTTCAATTTTTATTTTTTCTCAAAAAGATACAGTTTCTTTAACTTCTTATAGAAATAATTTAATTTTTTATAATGATTTAGGATTTAATACCGCCCCATTTGATTTGAAGATTGTACATAATCAAATTTCAAAAAATCTTAAGTTTAGAAATAATATACATGACTTTTATGGTGTTGGGTGTAATTATAAGATTTTTTCCGTAAGGTTTGGAGTGCAAATACCTGGCTCAATAAAACCAACCAAAAGCTATGGCTATTCAAAATATTTTCATCTTGGTTTTGATTTTACGTATAAAAAAATTTTTTTTGATTTTGATTTTTATCAATATAAAGGTTTTGCTTTAATGGATTCAAAACAATTTTATAATAATTATAACAATGAATATCCAAATGATATAAAAAATGATTTAATGAGTAATAGTTTCTCTGTAAACATGTGGTATTTTCATAAAAAGAATTTTACTATGTCCGCATTAAGAGGAAAAACTGCTGTTTTTAATAAATTCGCTTTTACTTGGTATTTGAAAAGCACATTAAATTCTTTTGGTTTAAGTAATAACAACTCCCCTATTCTACCTAATTATTTAATAGACACAATCAATACTAAATCTAGTGCTACTCATATTCGTGCTTTCGATGTTGGATTTATTCCAGGAATTGCATTAGTATTAGTTAAAAATCATTGGAATTTTAGTGTTTTGTCTGGATATGGATTTACAATACAAGATAAAAGTTATCAAACATCAATTTTATATCGAAATTTTATTGGATTAGCTTCAAGGTATGACATTCGTGTAATGGGCGGCTACAATACTCCGAAATGGTTTTTAATGCTACATACCGATTTTGACAATAAATCCATTCAATTTACTGGTTTGAAATATACACAAACTTACTTTAGCATTCGATTGGTTGGAGGATATCGTTTCGGCGCAAAATAATACTAAAAAAAAACCTCGAATTTCTTCGAGGTTTAAATATTGAAATAAACTTACTCTCAATTAGTAATATATTTTACGTTGTACTTTTGTTACATATTTTGCTAAACGAATCACTTGTTTCGTGTATCCAAATTCATTATCATACCATGCGTATAATACTATGTTTTCTGCATCAGGAGAAACGATTGTTGCTTGTGAATCATAAACTGAACAACAAGTATTACCAATAATATCAGAAGAAACTAATTCAGGATCAAATGAATAATAAATCTGATTAACTAAATCTCCATTTAATGCTGCATCTTTCAAAATTGCATTTACTTCTTCAACGCTTGTTTTTTTCTCTACATTTAAATTTAAGATAGCTAAAGATCCATTTGGTGTAGGTACACGAACTGCATTTGCAGTTAATTTATCTTTCAATCCAGGGATAACTTTAGTTACCGCTGCACCTGCTCCTGTAGAAGTGATTACCATATTGATAGCTGCAGAACGTCCTCTTCTTGAACTTTTATGCATGTTATCTAATAAGTTTTGATCATTTGTATATGCATGAACAGTTTCGATGTGACCTTTAACAACACCTAACTTTTCGTGAATTACTTTTAATACCGGAGAAATGGCATTTGTTGTACAAGATGCTGCTGAAAAGATATTTTCGTTTTCTAAATCTAATTCACCTTGGTTTATACCATAAACAACATTAGGAATTTCTTTTCCTGGAGCCGTTAATAATACTTTAGAAACACCTTTTGAATTTAAGTGTCTAGATAATGCCGTTCTATCTGTGAAAACACCTGTGTTATCAATTACTAAAGCATTGTCAATTCCATACGCTGTATAATCAATATCTTCTGGATTAGATGCGTCAATCATTTGAACTACCTGGCCATTAATGATTAAAGCTCTACGGTATAAATCTGGTTCAACGGTTCCTTTAAAAGCACCATGCACAGAATCTGTTCTTAATAATGATGCACGCTTGATAATATCTTTGTCGGTAGCTCCACGTGTTACAATTGCACGTAAACGTAATTGTTGTCCTTTACCAGCTTGTTTAATTAATTCACGAGCAGCCAAACGACCAATACGACCAAAACCATACAATACTACATCTCTAGGTTCTAAACCACCTGCAGAAACGAAATCGAATCCAGCTAATTTATTTTCTAAAAATGCACGTTTGTTTTCAAAGTTTGCTTGTTCAGCAATCCATTCCGTAGCAAGTTTTCCTATATCCAATTTAGCTGGAGCTAAATTCATACTATAGATTTCTGAAGCTAATTCAGAAGTTGTAAATACATCTACTGGTTTTTCTACAACATTTTTTGAATAATCATGTAAATTCAAAATTTCAGATCCAGTTCTATCCAATAAGTGATTTCTGTACAAAACCAATTCTATGCCTTTATCATAAAGTAATTCACCAGTTTTGCTAGCTAATACTACAGCAGCACGCTCTTTTTGAACATGTGCATTTAATTCTTTTTCGTAACCTACAGCAGATTCCATGTGTTAAAATTGAAAATTAATATATAAACAAAAAAAACGGCTGAACTCCTAAAAGTTACAGCCGTAAATATTATCCTAAATAAGATTTTAATAATTTATTTCGAGAAGTATGTCTTAATCTTCGAATTGCTTTCTCTTTGATTTGTCTTACTCTTTCTCGCGTTAAATTAAATTTCGCGCCAATTTCTTCTAAAGTCAAACCATGGTTCATTCCTATTCCAAAAAATAAACGAATAATTTCTCTTTCTTTATCTGTTAAAGTGCTCAGTGAACGCTCTATTTCTTTTTGTAGAGATTCAGCCATTAATGCGTGATCCGCTTTAGGTGAATCTGCATTTGCCATTACATCCATTAATGTACCACCATCTTCAGAAGTCGATAAAGGTGCATCCATGGATACGTGACGACCGGATACATTTAAACTTTCCTTGATTTTATCTTCTGGAACTTCTAATGCTTCAGCCAATTCTTCAGCAGATGGTTGTCTTTCAAACTCTTGTTCTAATTTCGAAAAAGCCTTGTTTATCTTATTTAATGAACCTACTTGGTTTAATGGTAAGCGAACAATACGTGCTTGCTCCGCTAAAGCTTGTAAAATCGATTGTCTAATCCACCATACTGCATACGAAATAAATTTAAATCCACGTGTTTCATCAAATTTTTGTGCTGCTTTTATCAAACCTAAATTACCCTCATTAATTAAATCAGGTAAGGTTAACCCTTGATTTTGATATTGTTTTGCTACAGAAACTACGAAACGTAAATTTGCTCTCGTTAATTTCTCTAAAGAACGTTGGTCACCTTGTTTGATCTTACGGGCTAACTCTACTTCTTCTTCAGCTGTTATTAACTCCTCTTTTCCAATATCTTGTAAATATTTGTCTAAAGATTGACTTTCGCGATTTGTAATCGACTTGGTAATTTTAAGTTGTCTCATGTTTACTAACTTTCTTTTTTAGAATGAACCCGAAAAATTGAGTGCAAAGGTACAACGAAAAAACTAGCAATACCAAATTTAATTTTGTAATTTTTAAATTAAATAAAAGATATTGTTAAACTTTTGTTATACTTTACACATTACTATAACGCACCAACATAGTTTAAGTTGCATAAAATAAAATAATTAATCGATAATAGATTGGTGTATCAACCCTGATTGTACGATTTCTTTGGGTGAACCAATATTAAATAATGCATCTCCTTTATTTACAATTGGAGCCTCATTGACACAGAAAACATAACCATCAATGGTAGATTTAACTTTACGCTCAATTTTACCAAAGGGATCTGTAATTAAACCTAATACCGTTCCTTCAATAACGCGTGAGCCATTTTTAATTAAGGGTAAAAACATACCCGAATGACTTGCTCTTAACCATTTTGTAGCTTTGATTAAAACGGATTGATGTTCGTTTTTGTCTAATTTAAAATGACGTAAATCGAGCGCATGCATCATTCTTTTGATACCTTCCAATCCTTCATGAATTATAAATTCATCAATAGAATTTGTTTTACCACCTTCAAAAAGTAAAATATGTTTTCCTCTTCGATGCATCACCTCCCGAACAGTTTTTGAAATATGCGAAGAGTGAATAATAAATGGAGGATTGAATATTTTTGCCAAACGAATACTTTCATCATCTTTAAAAACACAACGGATCTGTGGAAAATTACTTCGTTGTGAAGCTCCAGTATGAAAATCTAAAATATAATCTGTTATTGGTGCAATTTCCTTCATAAAATGATAGGCAAATTGACTTGCTAATGAACCATTTTTTGAACCAGGAAAAGATCTATTTAAATCACGCCCATCTGGTAAATCCCTAGACACATTCAAAAAGCCAAAAATATTAAATATTGGAATACATATAACTGTTCCTTTATTAGGTTTATGCCATCCTTTATGAATGACACGACGAATAATTTCCATACCATTAATTTCATCCCCATGCATTCCTGCCATTAAAAGTAATACAGGACCATCTTCAAGTCCTCTACTAACAATTACTGGAACTTGTATTGGCGTACTCGTATGTAAATGCGCAACATCTAAGTTTAGTTCCTCTGATTTACCAGGTAAGATTTCTTTGCCGAGTATGACTATTTTTCTCACAACTAAATGTTATAATTGAACGTTTTTCTCAAGAAATTGTATGATTTTACCAGCTATGTTTTCACCTGTCGTTTTTTCTATTCCCTCTAAACCTGGAGAAGAGTTAACTTCTAATACCAAAGGTCCTCTTTCGGATTGTAACATGTCTACACCTGCAATTCCTAAACCTACCGCCTTTGCTGCTCGTATCGCTACATCTCTTTCTTCCTCGGTTAATTCGATGATTCTAGAAGACCCTCCTCGATGTAAATTGGAACGGAATTCTCCCTCCTTACCTTGTCTTTTCATCGCGCCAACTACCTCTCCATCAACCACAAAAGCTCTAATATCTGCACCTTTAGCTTCTTTAATGAATTCTTGTACAATTACCCGTGCCTTGAGTCCGTTAAACGCTTCTAGTACGGATTGTGCAGCATTTTGATTTTCTGCTAATACCACGCCTAATCCTTGCGTGCCTTCTAGTAATTTTAAAACTACTGGAGCTCCACCTGCAGACTCCACAACATGCTCCACGTTGCGTGAATAATTTGTAAAAACAGTTTTTGGTAAACCTATCCCCTCTTTAGAAAGCACCTGTAAACATCTTAATTTATCTCTAGAATGTACAATACCTCTAGAACTTACCGCTGAAAAAACATCCATCATTTCAAATTGACGAATTACTGCCGTACCATAAAAAGTAACCGAAGCACCTATTCTAGGAATAACTGCGTCATATGCTTCCAAATATTTATCGAGATAAAAAATAGACGGACCTTTTTGCTCTATTTCTAGGTTACATTTTAAATGGTCAATTACATGTGCTTCATGTCCTCTTTCTAAAGCAGCTTCAACTAATCTTCTGGTTGAATACAAATTGGAGTTCCGGGATAAAATGGCAATCTTCATGATCTTAAATTTTAATGCATTTACTTTATTTGTGTACTTTTTTTTTGTGCTTATAGGAAACATTCGTCATACTCGTATCAATAATAAAACGATTACTTGTTAGTTTTCTACCTAATAAAATTGGATTTCGTAAGCCATTTCTTCTGGTTAATGAAAAATCTGTAAGGAATTCTTTTTCAAATAGAATAATTGGTAATTGTATAAAAAATCGTTCTTGCTCATCTCCAGTGGAGCTTTTTACTTTCTTTTTTCTAAAATCTTTAAAAACATATACCTTACCAGTGAAATTACTATTGTTTTCATCTAAAAAAATCACCTCTAGTTGATTCCCCTCGTCAGTAGATACAAATTCAATAGAACTACAATGAATAGAACTAGAATATGCTCCACTATCAATTTTCACTGCTATGTTTT
>JBIIKZ010000043.1:0-20021 GCA_044232905.1 Crocinitomicaceae bacterium | reverse complement strand
TCCCCTAACTGATTATATTGAAATGTGTATTTAGGGTAACCATAGCCATAAATCCATTGATCAAAGAAATACGTGAAATCTTTCTTTGAAACCTCATTAACTATATTTTTAAAATCTGCGGTACTGGCATTTTTGTGCGCGAACTTAGTTTGATAATTTCGTAAAACTTGAAAAAATAATGAATCATCGCCTAGCTCAAAACGTAACATGTGCAATATTGTTCCTCCTTTACAATACGTAGTAGCAGGATTGTAAATAGCATTTGGAGAAACTAGTAGACTGTCTGAAACATAAACGCGACCTTCTGTTACAAACGCATAATTCTGCATTGCTTTTAATAAATTCTTCGTTAAGGTTGGTGTTTGCAAATACTCATAAGCAATATATTCTGAATAGGTCGCAAAACCCTCATTTATCCAAACATCATTTAAGGTTTCGCAAGTAACATGATTTCCAAACCATTGATGTGCTAATTCATGCGCAACAACCTTAAAATCAAACCAACTCAACAAAGACATGGTCTGATGTTCCATGCTCGAATTTTTATTATTAATTACATATTGCCCATATTTTTCTTTGTGAAATGGATACAAGGAAAATTTATCCGAAAATAATTCAATCAGGCTTTTGGTACTTTGAATAACTGTTTGGTTCGAATTGATGAAATTTTGATCTGGATAAAAATCATAAATCACAATGGAATCATTATACCCTTTCGGCTTTGCATAGGTTTTATAAGTCGTAAAAGGCCCAACGGCATACGAAATCAAATAATAATCAATCGGATAATTACTTTTCCATGCAAAACGTTTCAAGGAATCATTGATTAATTTAGCTTCCACTAAAATTCCATTAGAAGCAACTTCATTTGTTTTCTGGGTAGTTATATTGACTGCTACAGAATCTGCCTTATCTTTTAAATCTTGCTTACAAGGGAACCATAAATACGCGTAATATGGTGCAGATAATGTAAAAATATATGAATTGTAACTTAACAATCCAGATCCAAAAAGCTTACTAGTTGTTCCATTACCATTGTAATAAATTTTCACAGAAAACGCGTCATTTTTGTTTTTAAGGGACAATAAATAAATCGATAGTTCATCCTTTTTAAACGAATAAGTAGTTTTTACATCGTTTATCATTACGGAGTCGATCATAAAATTATTCGCCAAGTTAATTAGTACCGAATCCAAGTTATCCACCGTTGATTTAACATCAATTTGTACAAAGCCACGTATAAATGTCGATAAATTACTGGAATTCAAATCAATATTATAATATATAACATCATAATCGGCCATTTTTGGATTGGCACCTCTTTTCTGTAAATCATACGATTTTTCTATCGCGAATGTATGCTTACAACCAAAATCACTTTGAGAAAACAATGTACTTGTAAAGCACAAAAAAAAGAGGAATAAATTGACGATTTTCATAGTTCATAAATTAACAAAACTCCTTTTTCATTTGGTATAAAGTAGTTTTTAAGTAGGTAATTTAATTATTATATTAATACTATTTTCCGTTGTGTACTAAAAGCTTTGATTTATCAAGAATCAAAAGAAGTTACAGTTTGACCAAAAACAACAAATCCAAAAAGTAATAACACTAAAAAATAGATAATTCTTTTCGTATAAAACAATATTAATATAAATTAGCTTGTATTTTAAAGCGGCTCAAATCTACACAATTAAATTGAATTCAATAAGTTAGAATTTAAATTAACATAATAAAAACCAAACTTCTACAGTAACAAACACATGGAATTAAGCAAGTGAAAGCGTGAAATCAAAAAACTTACTTGTATTTACCGGAATGCCAAACCAAAATTTTACCTTTACACATGTCCAAAAAATCACTCGCTTGGTGCTATTTGCTCTTTCTCGGAATCATCTGGGGAGGCTCGTTTATCCTTATGAAACGTGGTATGCATGCTTTGGATGGCACCGATTTATTTAACAACACACAAGTTGCCGCACTACGCATGGGTATAGCAGGAATTATATTATTGCCTATCACCCTACTAAACTTCAAAAAGATCCAACACAAAAAAGACATCCTTTATTTTGCATGCGTTGGATTTTTCGGGAATTTTTTCCCGGCTTTTTTATTTACCTATGCTGAAACGGGACTATCCTCGGGATTAACAGGAGTCATGAATAGTCTTACCCCAATTTTTACGATTTTAATTGGCTATTTGGTATTCAAACATACGATTTCAGGATTTCAATTGACAGGATTAGCCATTGCAATTAGCGGTGTTGCACTACTTATTTTAGGAGGTGAGAATGTTACATTCAACGGTAATTTTCCGCAAATCCTTGCAGTTGCTGCAGCTACAATTTGTTATGCAATTTCAGTCAATGTGATTAAATATAAATTAACGCAATACAAACCCATCGAAATTGCCTCCATTGCGTTTGGAACCACTTTACTTCCAAGCATAATTCTACTGTATTTAAGTGGCGCCATCGGTTTCTTGCAACACACACCAAAGGCATGGGAAGGACTTGGATTCATTGCAATACTAAGCATAGTCGGTACTGTGATTGCGTTATTTTATTTTAATAAGTTAATTGCAATTTCTTCTACAATATTCGCAAGTAGTGTCACCTACATTATTCCAATTGTTGCCTTGTTTTTGGGCTTATACGATGGCGAAACGATAAATTACACCCAAGTAGTTGCCATGTTCGTGATTCTGGGCGGAGTATTTATGGTGAATCGCGTAGGAACGAAAAGCGTTGCATCCCTAGACGAAAAATAATTATTTTTACAAAAAAAAATCAATCATGCAAAATACACATAACTATATTCAAAACAATAAAGAAAAATTCTTGAACGAATTAATCGATTTATTACGTATCCCTTCGATTTCAGCAGATCCAGCATATGCAACTAGCGTTCATGACGCGGCTAAATCGGTAGCGGATCACCTGACAAGTGCTGGTGCAGAAAACGTAACGATTTACCCTACAAAAGGCTATCCAATTGTGTATGGAGAAAAAATACTAGATCCAAGTCTTCCTACGGTATTGGTATATGGACATTATGACGTACAACCAGCAGATCCTCTGGAATTATGGGATAGTCCAGCATTTGAACCTGTTATAAAAACTACCCCTATCCATCCGGAAGGTGCCATTTTTGCCAGAGGTGCATGTGATGACAAAGGACAAATGTTTATGCATGTGAAGGCCTTTGAAGCGATGGTTCAAGCGGGAGAATTAGCGTGTAATGCGAAGTTCATGATTGAAGGAGAGGAAGAAGTTGGAAGTGTGCATTTGGGAACATTTATCGAAGAATATAAAGAACTCTTAAAAGCAGATATCATCTTGGTATCGGATACTGGAATGTTAGCAAACGACACCCCTTCTATCACTACTGGACTGCGAGGTCTAAGCTATGTGGAAGTGGAAGTCACAGGACCAAACCGCGATTTACATTCTGGTTTATACGGTGGGTGTGTTGCAAATCCGATCAATATTTTAACAAAAATGATTGCTTCTTTGCACGACGAAAACAACCACATCACCATTCCTGGTTTCTATGATGCTGTAGAAGAATTAACACGCGCAGAACGCGACGAAATGGCAAAAGCACCTTTTAGTCACGATGCCTACTGCAATGCCTTAAACATAGAGAATGTGTATGGAGAAGATGGTTATTCTACCATGGAACGTGGTTCCATTCGTCCAACCCTAGATGTCAATGGAATTTGGGGAGGATATACAGGTGAAGGTGCAAAAACAGTCATTGCCTCCAAAGCATATGCAAAAATTTCCATGCGATTAGTACCGCATCAAGTACCAGACGAAATAACTGCATTATTCAAAAAACATTTCGAAAGTATTGCACCAGAAGGCATAAAAGTAGTGGTAACTCCACACCATGGCGGTGATCCTGTAGTAACACCGGTTGATTCAATCGCGTATCAAGCAGCGAGTAAAGCATACGAAACAACCTTCGGAAAACCAGCAATTCCAGTTCGAAGCGGTGGTAGTATTCCGATTGTAGCGCTATTTGAAAAAGTACTCGGTTTAAAAACGGTCATGATGGGATTTGGTTTAGACAGTGATGCCATCCACTCACCAAACGAACATTACGGCTTATTTAATTACTATAAAGGAATTGAAACGATCCCGTATTTTTACAAACATTTCGCGGAGATGCATATTTCTGAATAAAATATCCTATTGTACTAAAACCTAATCAATTCTTTCCCTATTTTCAATACAAATTACCTAAGTGCAAGAAAATAAAATAAATAACATTGCATCTTTAAATATAATTAGAGCGATAACATCTCTTATTATTGTAATCTATCATGCAAAATTTATTTTATGGTGTGGAGGGAAGGAATATCTTAGCAAAATAGGATTAAATCATTGGTTTGATTATCCTATTTTTGCATTAGACATGTTATCTTCTAATGGAGAACCAATTGTAGTTTGTTTTTTTATTTTATCAGGTGTTGTAATTTCGCATAGTTATCGTAAATCAAAATATGCAATTACTACATTTTACGGAATTCGGCTAATTCGCATTTATATCCCTTTTATTTCGTCTATTTTACTTTCCATACTAGCACTTATTGCTGTGCATACATGGACACCAGAGATTTTTCAAAATGGAATTAGAGAATATAATGCTAGATTAGTTGTTGCTTGGGACGAACTAACTATTTCTACTGCGATTAAATCACTGTTTTATCAAAAACATAACGAATTTATTGGACTTAATTTTGTGTATTGGTCCTTGTTACACGAAGTCATTTTCTACCTTTTGTATCCTCTTTATCATCTTATTAAAACAAAAGGCAGAATCATCTTACTTTTTGGATTAATTCTAAGTTTTATCCTCACCCAAAACAGTATTATCTATTATCAAATATATTTTTTAATTGGAATTCTAATCTATGATTACTTTACACATAAGAACACCTCTTCCTTACTAAAAAACAAAAAGTTATACCTATTCATCATTGGTGGCTCGTATCTATTAATGACCTATTCATTTATCCATCATTGGAAAATTAGTGCCGATATTTTTTCTACGATCCTATCTATTTTTGCATTTGATTATGTCATTACGTTTGTCAAGCAAACCTATAAACCAATTCAAAAATTAGCGGAATTTAGTTATACTCTTTATCTTTTTCACCTCCCCATTTTATTACTTACGTATAGTATGTTTGTTCTTATATTTAAGGAATATGTATTTTACGATCGTATTTTTTATTATTTAGGGGTTATTATTGCAGTATTTCTTTGTAATTTCTTGTTTTTTACGGAGAAATTTTCTTTGTTTTTAATACGGGGGTTGAAGAAAAAACAATGACCCAACTAACTCAAGAATTATGGCCTTACTTTGTATAATAATTACACTTATAAATATTTTTTGGTTTCATTACAAAAGAAATCGATCTGTTTCAAAAAGTAGTATGTTTACATTACTTGTTTCTAGCATTCTAGTATTATTTATAACAGAACTATCCAGTTATTTTAATGCATATAATTACACAACTTCATTCATATTTTGGGCGCTAACAGCATTAGCTTCTTCTTTTGTCTATTTCAAAAGTAATTTATTGCCTTACAATTCAATTAAAAACACAATAAAAAACACAATAAAAAACAACAAAATAGTAGTAGTAGTTTCAGCATTGTTTTTTTTACTTTTATTTATCCAAGGAATACTTTACCCTCCAAACAATTGGGACTCGATGACCTATCACATGGCTAGAATCGCCCATTGGGTAATGAATGAATCTGTGTACCCATATCCAACCCATATTTACAGACAAATTTACCAACCTCCATTATCGGAGTTTATTATTGCCCAAGTTTGTATCTTAACGAAAGCCGATTACTTTGCAAATGCAATCCAATTAATCTTTCTAATCGCTTCCCTTGGCGTAATCAACCAAATTATGCTTTTATGGAATCAAAGTAAACGTAGAAGAATGATAGCAATCTGCATTGCATTTACAACCCCTAGTGTTTTTATGCAGGCAACGTCGACCCAAAACGACATAGTAGTTTCCTTCTTTTTACTGAGTACTATCTTTTTTTTAATTGACTATTTCAAAAGTTTTAATATTTCCAATGCAATCTATATAGGTTTATCCATTGGTTTAGCAATCTTAACAAAAGGAACTGCATTAGTTTACGTAATTCCAATTATTGGTTTCTGTTTGTTTTTTTTATCGAAGGCATTTTTGAAGAAACAAATCAATTTGACAACCTTTTCACCACATTTCTTTCTCATTGCTACACTTAGTATTGCTATTGCTTTTCCTCACTTTTATAGAAACTACGCACTTTCCGGTGATATTTTCGGTGCATCGGATGACCATTATTTCAATAAAAACATTACATTAAAAAGCACCGGATTAAATCTTCTGAAAAACATTGCAAATCATGCAAGTACACCAATAACGTCTAACCTAACCAATCAAATCGTTGAAAAAACACATTTAACACTTAAAATTCCAATCAATGACGAAAATTACAGTTACAAAGGGATTCACTTTAAGTTAAATAACTGGAACCACAATGAGGATGAAGTCTCTAATTTTCTACAAATAGTATTATTCGCTGGTGTTCTCTTGTTTGTGATTTTACGTTGGAAAAAAAACGAACCCTTATTTCAATTCTCCTACATATTTTGCCTATTAGCTTTCTGCCTATTTAGTTTTTTATTAAAATGGCAACCATGGCACATGAGGTTACAAGTTCCTTTATTTATAATGGCTAGCATCCCTATCGCACTATTTATGGATAATTTTAACTTAAAAAAAATAGTATCTCCAATACTAGGGTTTGCAGTTTTTTACTGTTTATTATTAGCAGTATTAAATCCAAATAGACCTATTATTAAAAATACCAAACAAGCAAAATTGGTGACAAGATTTGAAAAATACTTTGTAGCAATGTCATCCTATGAAAAAGATTATAAAATTTGGCGGTATAAATTAAAATCAAAAACTCCAGTGAAATGGGACGTACACGGAGATACGTGGGAATATCCTATTTATTATGATTGCTACAAATTCAAACGAAAAGCCTTCAAAAGTATAAACATTCAAAATCAAACAAAAAAACTCTAATTTATTTTTTTAGAATTCTCCTAAAATATTTAAAGCCAAAACCAAAAATAGGAATTTGATCCAAAAAAATTACCAACATGGTTTTATTTGCATTCGAATTATATCCTTTAGGATAAATTAAAAATGCTTTAAGAATTTGGTAGTGAACTAAAAAAGGGTTAAAAGATGTACTCATAGCCATCGAAATTTTATAATGACACATACTTAATAATCTTCTCTTAGATTTGATTGGTAAAAAATCTTTTAAAATTTGTTTATTAAACACGTATTTAAAAAGCGATAATTCTTTTTGAAAGCGATTTGGAGCGGATATAGAATAGGATTCGTTATGTATTTGATAAATTATAGTTCGTTTAGGAATTTGTATAATCGGATATTTGGTTGCGATTCTTAGCCATAAGTCTAGATCTTCTAAACCTGGTATTTGCTCATCAAACTGAAATTCATTTAAAACCGAATGATGAACTGCTACGCGCGCTGGATTAAACGTATATGTTAATATATATTCAAAAAGTCCATAATCTTCTAAATTCGGACAAATACGTTCTTGTAAATTCTCAAAATTATATGTTTCATAAGCATTGGTGAAGAACAACGCTTTTTTCAAGTTCGATTCTAGAATCTTATCATAAATAACTTGCAGATGATTTGGTAAAAATTCATCATCACTATCTAAAAAACAGATATACGTACCCCTTGCGTTTTGTATCCCTCTATTTCTTGCAAAACAACGTTCTTTATCAACTTCATTTTTAAAATAGTGTAATCGTACATCATTAATCGCAAACAAAGCTTCCTCCGTGTTGTCTGTAGAAGCATTATCTACAATTAGAATTTCAAAATCACTGAAAGATTGATTTAATATACTTTGAACAGCTTTTACAACTAAAGTGGCTCTGTTTTTAGTGGATATAACAACAGAAAAAAAAGGTGCATTATGATTTTTCATCTTGTAAAATTTCTAATCCGTTTAATTTTGAACAGAGAGTTAAAATCTGTTTTACATTAGAATCATAGTTAGATCGCTCGCGAACTAAAAATATCATCCTGTAGAAATCATTTTTGGATTTGAAAAAAGATTTCAAAAGAAAAAAGATACTATATATAAATTCTTTTATCCAAAAATTACTAGGTACGACATTTAACGATTTCCCGAAAAAATAATCTCTATAAAACTTTACATAAAACCCAGACTTTTCCATTCCGTTTTTCATTCTACTAAAATATTCCTTTGTTAATCTGTTAGCAGTAATAAAATGTTCAAATTGTAAGGTTTCTTCATACATAATTTTCCATCCCATTATTTGTACCGCAAGACATAACTCACTGTCTTCTCCAGCACTAAGTGAGGATCCTGTGCGGCCAAGTGAGCGGAAACAAAACCCTCTTTTAAACAAATCGATAATTACCTTAGTTCTAATAACCATTCCTGCACCATATACTACATTTCGTACACCAATCACCCTTCCTGATTTAGGCATCTGAGGACCTACAGCATAATACCCTTGAACTGATTCGAACCAATTAGGTATTTCAACAGAACTCACCGCTGTTCCCTTTCCACCTAGTATGCCAATATCCGTGTCGTTTCGCATGATTTCTTCTGCTTGCGAAAGATACGATTCTGACAACCAATTATCATCGTCACAATAAATAATCAAATCAAAGGATACATGTTTTAAACCACAAATGCGTGCATGTGCAAGTCCAGGTTTTGATTCGTGTACAATTTTCCAAGAAAAAGTAGTAAATCCTTCGAGGGCTTGTTGAATAATTGCTTCACTGCCATCGGAAGAAGCATTATTTACTAAAATAAGTTCTGTATTATCATTCGTTCTATCGCATTGCGCTTTAATATACTCTAATGTATCAACAAGTCTTTCACTTGCATTATAAAAACAGATAATGATGGATACACCTTGATTATATGATTTTTCCGAATTTAATAATTCATGCATCAGACCTTTATTTATTGCTAATTAGAAAATTATTGAACTCAAATTTTATTTTATCGACTACTTTTTTGGATACCGTTTGGATTCGAGGAAAATAGTTTCTTTTTAACCTATAAAAATACACCAGAAATTGTATTGGGAATGAAACTGATTTTACATTTTCATATACCAATTCTTTTTTACGTAACTCTAATTGATTAGAAGACTGGTCTTCAAATGTTTTCGCATTGGGTAACATCCTGAAATTCCCCCATTTTTTAGGGTAATATGTGAATTTGGTCACTTTTCTAAATTGGAAAATCATTTCCAAATCCATTGTATAATGATTAGTTAACGAATAATATCCAACTCGGGAATGCAAACTTTTCTGATAAAAGTAAGCGCTTGGATTTACAGAAAAATGATATCCACTAAATACATGCCATTTTTGGACTTTTGCTGGTCTATTGACATAGATCAATTCGCCATATTGATCCCACACATTACAATCCCCAACCAAATACTGAATATCCGGATTATTCGATAAAATTCCAGTAACTTCCTCCAAACAACCGGGTGAATAATAATCATCTACATTTAAAAAACTAATAAATTTTCCTTTAGCTAGCTTGATTCCTTTATTCATCGCATCCGATTGTCCTTGATCCTTTTCAGAGATCCAAGTAATAGAAGTATGAATTTTAGCATAGGCTGCAATCACATCGACCGTGCCATCCGTACTTCCTCCATCCACTATAATAAGTTCGCTATCTGTACAAGCTTGGGAAAGATAATTTTCTATCGCTTTTGCAATATATGCCACGTTATTATATACAGGAGTGATAATAGAAAGTAGCAAAATCTTAGTGCGTTAAGTTAGAAATGTAGTCGTGAATTTGATTAATTGTTAATTCTTTCGCGTTTTGTGTTTTTTCAAAATCGCGGTACCACTCTACCGTTTTTTTAATAATTTCTGGATTTCCATACCGTAAATTCCATCCTAATTTTTCTTTTACTAAATCAACATTCAACTTTAAAAAATTAGCTTCATGGTAGGTACGCTCCCCCAAATTTTTATAGGTACCCTTTCCATATGCTTGTATCATCAATTGCACCAATTCTTCTACGGTCAATACATCCGACTCGGAAGGGCCAAAATTCCATGCAGGCACAAAAGTATTCGCTGGATTATTAGCATATAATGCAACTTGTAAATATCCAAAAGTAGCATCTAAAACATGTTGCCAAGGCCTTACAGCAGAAGGATCGCGAAGATAAACTGGCTCATCCTGTTGGATAGAACGAATTACATCTACAACAATACGATCTTTGGACCAATCCCCTCCTCCTAAGATATTTCCAGCTCGTACAGAAACGATTTTAGTGTTTCCTTCTTTGAAAAAAGAATGACTATAGGAATGTATTACCAATTCTGCACATGCTTTACTGGCGCTATATGGATCATCTCCCCCCATAGCATCCGTCTCTTTAAATCCAAAACGTTTTTCTTCGTTTTTATAACATTTGTCGCTAGTTACGAGAACGGCAACTTGAACAGAAGTCACTGAACGTATTGCTTCCAAGACATTGGCTGTACCAATAATATTGGTTTGTAGTGTTTCTAACGGATTTTCATACGAAGTTTTAACAATTGCCTGTGCTGCTAAATGAAATACAAATACAGGTTGATGTTTTTCAAAAACATGTGTAAGATATTCCAGGTTGTTGATATCCCCAGCATAATGGTGTATTTGTGACTTCAAATCCAATAATTCAAACAACCGAGTATTGTCTGTCGTTTCTAAGGAATACCCAACAACTTCTGCCCCCAACTGAACTAACCATTGGGTTAACCAAGCACCTTTAAAACCAGTGTGACCGGTGACAAGTACCGTTTTCCCTTTAAAATATTCCAATGTGTATTCCATATATTTCCTGTGAAAGTGAAACTATTTATAACAAAGTTAAAAAACCATCTTCAATTGCAATAGAAGCTTTCCAAAATCTATTCTTTGCGATTGGCGCAATATTCTCCATTTTTTCCTCCATACGATATGGAATCCGTCCAAAATCAATAGCTGTTTTTTTGTTCGATAAAATTTCTATAAGTTGTGCAGCTTCTTTTAAAGTAGTTCCTTTTCCGGTCCCTACATAAATATTTTCTAGAGCATTTATAGGTTTTTCATCTAACAATTCCAAACACAAACGTACAACATCGTCTACATGCACAAAGTCCATTAATTGTTCCCCAGGACTCATAGCTACAACTTTCGTTTGTCCCAATGAATCCAAAATATATTGCAATGCGCGTTTAGTTGTATCCCCTTTTCCATATACATTAAATAATATCAGATTAAATACTGCTATTTTGCTCTGAGATGCAAAAAACGCAAGTGTTTGATAAAAACAAGATTTCGTTAAGGCATAATAGGTATACGGAAAAAGTTCACTTCCTTTATAAGCGAGGGAAGTATTAAAATTAACAAAGATTGTATTTGGAACTTTTAAAATTACTTCTACTAATTTATTTCCAAAACGAACATTCGCCTCCCATAATTCCTCTTTTTCTTCGAATGAATTTGGGAAGTTCGATTTACCAGCTAAATGAAAAACAAAATCAGGTGAGAAATCTAATACTTCTTTTTCCCAAGTTTGATTATGAACAGTAATTTCTCTAAAAGAACTAGGATTAGATGACGAAATAGAATGGGATAATATAGCGACTATATGACCATTATTTTGAAGAACTGAAACTAATTTTCGCCCAATAAAACCAGAAGAACCCGTTACAAGAATACGTTTACTTACCAAATTTTCCATGGAGCACTCCCTGAATTCCAATATTCTTCCAATACATTTTTATCATTTAAGGAATCCATAGCTCTCCAAAATCCATCGTGCTTGAATGCCGTCAATTCTCCTTCAGAGGTTAATTTTTCAAGTGGATCTTTTTCAAATACGGTTTCATCTCCTTCAATATAATCTAGTACACTTGGTTCTAACACAAAAAACCCGCCATTAATCCAAGATACGTCTTCTTTATTTTTCTCTTTAAAAGAAGATACTTGACCGTTTTCGGTGATGTCAATTACGCCAAAACGACCAAAAGGTTTCGTTGCAGTTAGCGTAGCTTTTTTACCACTTTGCTGGTGATGTGCTAATAATGCTTTAATATCTACATCCCCAACACCATCGCCATAGGTTAAGAAAAATGGTGCACTCCCTACATGGTCTTTAATTCTTTTCACCCTACCTCCGGTCATGGTTAACTCTCCGGTATTGACGAGGGTGATATTCCAATCTTCTGTAGGACTGGAATGTATGGTAAGTTGATTGGATTTCGTATTGATGGTGAAATCACTTTCTTGCAATAAATAATTTGCAAAATACTCTTTAATGACATGCCCTTTGTATCCACAACAAATCACAAAATCAGTAAAACCATTACTTGCATAAATCTTCATAATATGCCAAAGTATCGGTTTATCTCCGATTAAAACCATCGGTTTTGGTTTATAAACTGTTTCTTCACTAATACGGGTACCAAGCCCACCTGCTAATATTACAACTTTCATGGAATTCATTTTAACAAATTTAAGACTTACTTTCTAGTTTCGATGGTTCATCTTGTTTTTTATACATCAATACCAAAAATAAAAATGGTAATAATGGTGCTTTAAAACGCACCAATACTCCAAATAAACCTGAGGTATATCCTGAAAAAAAGCCTAAAATTAACGCAAAAATAATGGATGCCATTAGCAATTCATTATTTCGAATTTCTTTAAGCTTTTTTAAAAAACTAGTAAAAAAAATAAATCGAAGGGTAAGAATCAAAAATATAAATGCTTCTATGGCACTAAGTCGAATAAATAAACTACCACCATCCCATATAAAAGGTCTATAAAAAGCTGTGAAAATTGAAATTGGAAACGCGCGCAACATCCCAGTAGTGCTAAAATCGGAAATTCCTAAATCATACTTATTATCTCCATAATTAGTATTTGTTTTCAAATCTGTCTGAATAACCTCTGCTTCCTTAGCAAACTCTTGCCCCTTAGTAGATCCTAAAAACGAAAATACAAAGAGTAAAACAACAGAAATGAATAGTAATTGCACAAAAATTTTAGAGAAAGAAGATTTTTGGCGCTGACTTAATCGCGCACCAATTGCCATAAAAAATGGACCAATCGCAGCGATTAACATAAAATCGCGAATATTAATAATTAAAAAAACGGATAAAATAAGTAACCCCCAATTTCGTTGCGCTTTGAACTGACTAGTATTTAAAAAAGTAAACAATTGAATTAACAAATAAATTACTGAAGAATAGATCAACATATCTTTTGTTATTCCAGTACACCAAAAACACGTAGAAGGTAAAAACAAGGTGGCAATAGCAGCATTTCGTTCTGAAATTATATTGTATTTTAAAATAAATTCAAACAATAACCAACTTACCCGAAAGGATATAAAAGCCGTTATCATTGTCATAGCAAAATAACTTCGAAATGTAATGAAAGATAAGATACTATAAACCTTTGCTGCAAACCACGCTTCATCCTCTTTATAAATCCAGTTGGGAGGTAAACCTGTTTTAAAATCAAAGGAATTAAAACGCATTCGTTCAGGATCTGATGTAACCATTTCGTGAAAATATTTTAATGGGCTCTCCCAAAACAAATTATTTAATTTTTGTGCTGAATCCCAGTAAGCTGTAGAATCCCCCCCAGAATATAATTGAATATATACGATAGAAAATAAAATAGCAGAAAAAAATTTAGCATAAAAACCTGTTTTATAATACTTAAAAAAAGACTTGTTTTCATGCTTGTTTACATTAGATGAAATAAGGTAAAATAAAATAATAGCCCAAAGTACAATAGAAAAGCCATCTGTAAATCCTAAAAACTGATAAGAACCTTCAACATCTATCATCTTTTTTTACAAATCGTCATAATTAATACTACTTATCTTATTTGTTAGGTAATAATTTAAATGTAAATTTTCTCTTCCCGAAACTATAAAATTTAAATCTAAAATGGATTTCATTTTCCCAAAACTAAATAAATTAAATAAATAACCTTTACTTAGGAAAAAGAAATATGAATGATTTTTTTTTGGCTGCAGAGACACAACATATTTTCTAGATTTATAAGATATAAAATGAAGTTTACGAAATAAAATTTCTAATGTCTTTGAATCCGAATATTCCGAATAACAAACTATTTGGTATGTTTTTAGATGGGTAGAAAAGAGGATAAAATGGGAAATACCATTAAGTTGCAAAGTGATAATCGCATAATTAAACTTAGGGTTTTGTGTTCGCCAATACAATCGTTGCTTCAAACAAAAGGATTCTTCTTCTGAATACGGCAAAATTAAATGGTCTATCACGTAATTTAATTTGTCTGTATGTAATTCTGGATTATGGAAGTTTCGGATTAACGGAAAAATCGGAATTCTAAAAAAATAAAGCATCGCATCTTGCTTGTTCCACCCTGCATGTAAAAATGACTTAGTCGCTATTTTAGAGCAAATTGTATAAATTACCTTTGTTTCCTGCAAACCTTTTTCAGTCATTTGTTGCACGATTTTTTTTGCTAATCCTTTGCCTCGATAAGCAGGATCCGTCATTAAATCCGTAAATTTTAACAATTTCTTTTTTTCGTTTGGCAAAAAAATATTTTCAGGCAATAATGCTGCAGATGCAATTAATCGCTGATCATCAAATACTCCGCATAAAATTGCGTCCCCATCCGGATTTTCGAAGTATTTCCATAGAAAAAATTGTTCTGTAATAGTATTTGCATTAAAACACGTTTGAAATAAACGAAATATTTCAGGTAAATGGGATTTATTCAGCCATACTAATTCCATACCTTATGTTTTAATGTTCGTATTTTTGAAAGTATCCCTAGCATTTGTAAAATTGCACGTTCTAAAGAAGCATGGTACATATTCATTCGAAAATAGAATTTATTGTTTGCTTTTATATTCAATTTATCTTGGGTATATAAAATATATTCATAGCCAAATTGTCTTAAAAGTTGATCGTTTTTCGAATTCCCTATTCCGTTTGGATAGGCAAAAATAGTTACTTTTTTGTGTAGAATTTCCTCTAAAATTTGTTTTGACTCAGTAATCTCAGCAATAATTTCATCGTTTGAAAGACCAGAAAATACAGGATGGGAATGTGAATGGGATCCAAATTCAATTAGTGGATTGTCTTTTTGTGCTGCAATCCATTCATTTGTAAGTACGTTTGAACATACAGGATGAGTTAGATTGAAATTTTGATGCATTCTAACTATAAAATCTTCCTTTTCATCATTTTTTAATCGCGACAAAACGTTGGTAAATGCAGATTCAACTTTAGCTGGTTTTTCTCCAGATATTTGAATTGCATACTCCATATACCTATCATCCAAATAAGAAACAGGTTTGGAATTACGATTCAATATATCATAAATCTGAATAAAATATTGCGGTTTCCCATCGATAAGTATTTTAGTGTCAATATTTATGGTATATTTTAGTTGATTTAACTCCATGTAATCAAAGACATTCGTTCTGATGTCATCCATCCCATCATCAAAAGTAATGATCAATAAAGGTTTTTTAGGTTTATTTTCCGCAAAATCAGGAATTTCCTTAAAATGTATAACCGTAAAATTTTGTTTCACAAACTGCATTAACTGCTCAAACGTTTTGGTTGGAACACCTGGGTAATACGTCGAATTTAGATCATTTACTTTATGAAACATTAATACATAGATTTTTTTACTGTCTTGAAAAAAACTATAATTACATGTTAACTTTCGTAAGTATTGTAACATAACTAAAACTATTTATGCGTGCTTTTGTATAAGTTCGGCCAAGATTTTAGTCTGAAAGTTAATTGAAAAATCTTGAACATTTAATGAATCTCGGTTTAAAAAAGAATTATTTGAGGATTTAGCAAGTATTAATCGTTCTAAGTATTGAAACAACTCCGTTTCATTTGTTGCCACAAAACCAAGTTTTGACGTAACTAAAATGCGTTCTATGACGTCGTTATCTGAACCGAAAAGCAATATGTTTTTACTAGTAGAAATATACTCAAATAATTTACTAGATGGTATCCCTTTAAAACCAACATATGGTAACATTAACAATAAATCGGCATTGTTCTGTATCTGTAGATAAGCTTCACGCGACAACCATTCATAAATAAGAAGATTAGATTCAAACCCTTCTGTAACTTCCAAAACTCGTTTTTTTTGGGTTGGATCATTCGCTAAACCTACAAAATGAACAACTACTTTCGTGTTTGAAAATTCAAACTTTTGTTTTTTTAGAGATAATATAAACGCTTCTATGGGTTGATTATAGTATAATGTACCTGCATACAGTATATTAAATTCTTTCGTGCTCGAAAACTCCATGCTATTTTGAATGCTTGTAAAACCATTATAAATAGTATGTCCCTTTACATCTAGAATTCCTTCGATTTGTTTAACATAATTATCCGATACACTTGTGAAAAAAGATGCGGAATTAACCCACTTTTTTTCAAAATAACGATAATATTTATATAGATATGCATTAAATGGCCTTACTTCTGTAGCCATTTTATTCGTAGTCCAAGAATCTCTATAATCCGCAATCCAATGAATGGATAAATTTTTTGCTAACAGATAGCCAAATTTAAATTGAACAAAGGGATTTGCAGAGATAAACACATGCTTTACCTCTTTGTGTTTTAGCAGATAATCTTTGGAGAAATAATATATATTTGAAAATGGCACAAAGTAATTCGAAAATGGCTCCGTTATTAATTGAATAAAAGTTAATACCTTACTTACGACTCCAAACCATTTATTTTGTTGGGATTTAATAACACATTGATCTCGTAAAGAAGACTTATAGGGTAAATAATACACCTCATAGCCATCCCCTATTTTATGCTCAATCGTATTTGAAGTTGTTTGTAAAAAGGCATTTGGTCTATCATTTTGTTGATCCCAATGGCGAGAAACAACAATGGGATAAAACCCAAACTTATGTAGATTAGCAACAATTCCCTCTACTCGATTCGATGCCGTTAATGGACATGGGGGGAAAAAATATGAGAGTACTAAAATTTTACGCATGTTAGTTATTAGTTCTCTTTAAAATTAATGCTTTTACTAATCCCATAATTTCTTTTTTTAATGCGTTGTATTTACTATCCATCGAAAAATGATTATTATGAATTAGAATAGAAAGTTGAAATCCATATTGCTTACATAAATCAATTTTGTGTTTAACGTCATTTATTTTATTTATTTTGGAATTAGTCAGATGTTTTTCGATAGTAGTATCCATAATGGAAAGTGGAACAATCTCAATAGGGAATGCCTTCTGATCAATTGGATTCCACATCCTAAAAGTTCTGGTAATTCCTCCCCTGAACAATAAAGTGTCAAAAAAACAAAAAGAATGTTCTTCTTTTACCCCTAATACCGAAAGTAAAAATAAATCTTTTTTGTAATTTATTTTTAAATAATGAGACCGATAGATGGAGGGATAATATCCAAAAAGTTGATGAAAACGATTCAATTGTACTCCTAAAATTGTTGGGTGTTCAAAACTATTTATAGAAGGATGAATACCCATTTCAACCCCTTCTAATTGCAATTTTTTAAAAAACTTTTTTTCTACATTTGAAATTTTATTATAAAAATCAATAGTAACATCAAAAAAAACATCTTTTTCCGGCAATAAAATAAATGCAACATTTACCACTTCGATTTCCGAAGCATTCATTCGAACCTGATGAAGTAAAAACATCTCATTATTTAGTAAAGGATTTTCCAGTCTAAAAATAGATCCAAAATAACTGATAATTTGCTTTAAAAATTCACTTTTATCATTTCGAAACCAGTAAAAAAACCATTTTGCTTTCTTTAGCAATGAAATTCCTTGCCAATAATTTATGATATCATAATCACATGAAAACTGCACTTTAAATGGATTAGAATGAGTTACATCAAAAATCAAGTTTAACATGCGAATCAAAATATCCGATATTGGAATAGATAAGTAATTTTGTAAGGAACTGCTTAAATTTTTGGAAATTATTCTGCCATAGGTATCTTCATCTGTAAACTCTTGATAACATTCATTCGTGAAATAATAAATTAATTTAAAATAATTCGAATAGTCTAATTCTTTCAATGTAGAATAAACCAAAGAAATATTCTCTTTATGTTCACAAAGATGTACAATCAAATCTAATACTTTACAATCATAGCTTTCTAAAGTCAATGTGTCAAAATCAAAATGTTTTTCAGCATACAGCTTTTTTTCATTCAAAAAAAATAAAACGCCACTTTCATCAATCTTAAAATCAATCTTAAACAGTGTATTTAACTTATAAAAAGCCAAATCATAAAGTAAATAATTAACTTTGTTACTATCTAACATATAGGTTCGTTGTAAATGACAAAGGTAAAATTTAAAACATTAGTTTTATTCGTTTCTTCCTATCCAAGTCCAATTGGGGAAATGTTTATCGAAAATGAATTAAAAATATTACGAGACAAATTCGATAAAATTTGGATTGTTCAAACAAAATTTCTAGAAAATTACAAGTATATTAAATTATATAAACCAAAAAACTCTGAAAAAAAGATTATTTACGAAACAAAAATAAATACTGCAAAATCTCTTCTACGCTTGTTTTTTTCTGGCTACTTTTATGAAGAAATTTTATCGCTACTAAAACACAAACCTAAAAAAATATTTAACTCATACATATACAAGGATTTAATATATTACTTTTTAAGTTCAGAGAAAAAAAAATATTGGTTAAAGCACTTTATTATAGATAATAAACTAGACTTAAATAACACTTTATTTTATACCTATTGGTGTGATGAAAATACGTTTTTATTGACACGATACCACAAAGAAATTACAAAAATTAACTACATTACAAGAATACACAATTGGGATTTGTATTTCGAAAGACATAAATCAAACCACCAACCATTTAGAAGTTTAATTTTTAATAATTCGTTTAAAATTATTTCTATATCTAATCATGGTGCTAATTACTGTTTTACTCACATTCCGAATCTAAACAAATCTAAATTCAGCACGTCGTATTTAGGGGTTGAAAATTTTGCATGTAATCCACAATACAACAACACTTTCAAAGTAGAAAAATCAGAAACTTTAAAAATTCTTACGATTTCTTTTATCTCTCCAATCAAGGGACTTGAAAACCTCATCCATTCATTAAGGAATATTAAGGATATCGATATCCATTGGCACCATATTGGTTGGGGAGATCCAACATATGAAAACGAAATAAAGTATCAAGTAGCCCAACTAATTACCAATAACAAAAATATCAAAGTAACATTCCACGGGAAATTTTCCCAAAGTAATATCCGAAGTTTTTTAGAAAATAAACCGATTGATTTAATGATAAATTGCAGTGCAAAAGAGGGAATCCCTGTTACGCTAATGGAAGCAGCGAGTACTGGGATACCTGTACTAGCCTATAAAATAGATGGTATTCCAGAAATTGTAACGGATAACTACAATGGTTTTTTAGTCGAACCCAACACAAAAGATTTTTCAGCGTACATACAAAAATTCTATCTTATGAAAAAGGAAGATAAAAAACGTATTTCTGAAAATGCACAAACGATGCAGCGGAACAATTTCAATGCTGAAATAAATTATAATAAATTCTTTGAACTTTTGTTTGATACAGAACAATAATTGAATAAAATTATTGTTTTGGTAACAGGAAATTTATTTTAAAATTTAGAAATTTTGATATGAAATCGATAATCATGATGAAAATAAATAGGACTGAAAAACTCAATTTTTACATTTAAATCTTTAATAATTAATTTAATTTCATCAGGAGTATACCAATTCCCACAATCCCCATCAAATTCGTAATTTCTATTTTTTATTTTTTCTTTGAAAAT
>JBIIKZ010000096.1:0-6143 GCA_044232905.1 Crocinitomicaceae bacterium | reverse complement strand
TTGCTCTTATTTCCGATTTTCCGACTTTTCTTTTTCTTAAAAAACTGGATAAATATGGAATCAGATTCCATATTTATCAAGTTTTTTCGATGTTCATGTCTATTTATTCGCCAGAAATTTCTTTTTGTATAAAGACTTTGTCGTCTGCTGCCCCTGATTGTATTGCTTCGATTATTGCTCGTATTCCGAATATAAGATGTTCTTTTTCCATGTGGGCAAAGGTATAAAAAAACCGTCTCAAGTTGTGAGACGGCTTCTTTTTTGTGATCGGTTATGCTAGTTTAGCATAAAATTAGGCTTTACGTTTGTTTAATGCATCTCAATGAATAGAACAATACATATGATTATTTGAAAACATGTAGTAGTAATTGATTTTAGACGTTTCCTTATTATTTATTAATCTATCATTGTGCTAAAAAGAATGATTTGCACAGTAGATTTTCTAATTGTTTAAATTTGGATTAGCATCAATTTCAGATAAAGGTATTGCGTAAATCATTCTTTTATCTAATGCGGGTATCACCAAATCAGCACCAGGCAGAACAAGGTTTAATCTCCCGTCTTTTCTGTCCAAACCAATGCCGTTTCTTGCCATATCAAAAGAAGCTACCCCTTCACCCCACAATTCAACTCTTCTGTACATCAAAATATCATTTATAAGTGCTTGTCCAGTCTTAGTAGATTTAACATAGTTATCATCTCTAATAGAGTTTAAATCAAATAATACCTGTTGTGCTTCTACATCTCTATTTTGTCTAGCTAGAGCTTCAGCTTTTGTTAAGTAAAATTCTGTATTTCTCAAATAAATGTAGTCTCCAATAAACTCACCAGGCCCAGGCTTTGCATAAAATTTTAAGCTTGAGTATTTTGGTATTGCTCTGTAATGGCCCCAAGTATTAGGTATTATAACAGCATCAGCTGGATAACGTTGATCAGCAAACCATTTTTTTCTTTTGTCTGTGTCAGGTATAAAATCAAATAAATTAGAATTTATAGTTTTAAAATGATTCCATCCACTATAACCATCATTTATTTGACTAGAATGAGCAAAGAAAGAAGCGTATACTTCAGATGTTGCAGGTGTTACATCGGCTCCCCATAATACTTCGGATAGTAAAATATCATCAAAACCATGAAGGACATCATTGCTGATACTTCCAACTTTCATCGCAATATCTGAATATTTTTCTGCCTCAGACCAATTTTTATAAGTTAAATGGTACCTTGCAAGAAATGCCGCTACTACATTTGCGTCAACTTCTTGTTTTGAAGCCCTATCATAAGATTTCAACCCATTGTATGCTATTGTTAAGTCATCAAGTATTAACTTCTTTACTTGGCCTACTGTAGATTTTGGTTCTCCTACAAAATCCCCCAAATCTATTGGAATAGCTAGTGTCGAATCATCTGCTGCTGTCTGCTGATATATTCTTAATAAATAAAAATACGCTATAGCTCTGTAAGCATGAGATTTATATTTAAAAACCAAACTTTCTGTTGGTGCGGTAGGTGAAACGGATTTAATTATACTATTTGAATTATTGACAATTTTATAGAAGAATTTCCAAATAAAATCATTGTCGTTTGAAGTTAAGATAACGTTATCATAATTATTGTAAAATGAAAACCAAGTACTAGCACTCATGTCCATATCATTACTTCTCAAATCCATACCAAGTTCTACAGCTTTAATGCCAAACTCATCTTCACCAGTTTCACCATCTCTAAAATAAGCTAAAATTGCACCATCTAGAGCCTTTAATCCTTGTGTACTACCTGAATTAGCAACTGCTGCTGAATGGGAATCCGTATATAGCTCTTGTTGATCAAATTCTTGATCTAAATCGGTACATGAAGTTGAATGCACTATAAGGAATAATAACAGCATATATTTTATTATTCTTATATGTAAATATTTTTTACTTTTTTTCATGATATTGTTTTTTAATTAAGTTTAACACTAACTCCTAACGCAATTGTTCTATTCGCACCATATTCAGCTGAAGATGATCCAACCAAACTAAGACGTGGATCATATCCTTGTCTAGCACTGTATAATAAAAATCCATTATTAATGATTCCATAGATCCTAACACTTTCAATATGATTCCTTTTTAAATTTTCATTTTTTAACAGATAACCTAGGTTAATATTCGATAAGCTTAAATAGCTTAAATCTACTAGATACAAATCAGAAATCCTATATTGATTTGGTGACAAAGGATCTACTCTAGGTAAGCTAGCTGTTGGATTATCTATAGTCCATGTTTTATCATAATCTGCAAAATTAGTGATGTCTTGAGTAGCAGATAACAGTCCAAAGTATTCGTTATCTAATCCATAACCACCTAATTGATAAGAAAATTGAAGTCCTAAAGAAAAATTACCTAGCTGTAAGTCTGCTCCAAAACCACCAGTGAAATCAGGAATTGCTCTTTTATTAATAAATTCCCTGCCAGATGTAACAGCACTTGCATAATCTTCTGTTATAATCCTTTCGCCTGTAGTTTCATCTTTTGTAAAATATTGCGCGTTTCCATTTACAGGATTAACACCCGCAGACCTTACCATAAAATAATCATAAATGCTTCTTCCAACAACTCTACGGAAATTCCCAGATGGTATAGAATCCCTTGGAAGTTCTTTTATTACATTTTTTAGTGTTGATAGGTTTGCATTAATGGTAAGATTAGTTTTTTCTCTTTTTATTGCACTCCAAGAAATTTCAGTTTCAATGCCACTATTGACCAAAGTGCCAAAGTTTCGTGGGCTACTACTTTGTCCTGTTGACGGCCCTATAGGGTTGTTAAACAAAAGATCTTTTGAAGTTTTGCTGAAATAGCCTAAATTAACATTCAATCTATTAAACAAACTCATATTGTATGCTATATCAAAACTTGCCGCTTTTTCCCAAGTCACATTTTTATTTCCTAAATATTTTAAAACTTGAGTTAAGGCACCATTATTTTCACCAATTTCATATTGGTTTTCATAAACAGTAAAGTTTCTTGTTTGCTGTCCGTCTGGATATAAAATTCTGTCATTACCTGTAGTTCCATAGTTAAAAGATAATTTGGCATAATCTATAACTTTAGAGTCATTCATAAACTTTTCTTTGCTCAATATCCAAGAACCACCTGCTGACCAAAAAGCACCCCATCTTGCGTCGGGATGGAATACAGAAGAAGCATCGTATCTGCCAGATAAATTAACATAATATTTGTTGTCTAATCCGTAAACAAATCTAGAAAAATAACCTTCTGTAACATACCTTGTATTATAATTACTCGCATCTATATACACTGAAGTGTTATCTAATACTGGACTAAAGTTTCCTATAATATTATATTTAGTTAAGCCCAATCTGTTAAAATTCTCTTCGTAAGTCTCGTGACCTAAAAGTATATCGAAGCTATGTACTCCAAAATCTTTTTTCCAGGTTAATAACTGTTGATTAGTAAAAGCAGAGAAATTATCTTTAGTGTTAGTTAAAAGCCCATTTTGTGCCAGTGCAAATGCTCCTGCACCTGGTTTTGTAAAGTCCAGACTTTGATCTATCTCTATAAGGTAATTCATAACATATTCAAATTTAAAACCAAAAGGCAAATCAAACTTTGTCCTTAATGCAGCATTAAAATTATCTCTTGCATTTGTTTCTTCAGTATTTTCTATTACTGCAAGTGGATGTTCACCCGAGGCATAATTTCTTGGTCCTCTGGTTATTCCCCCGCCAAAATCTTGTGCAGCACCAAAATCATAAGCAAATCCACTAGGATTATTGGTATTAATTATTGGATTCCAGTTTGCATCGTATTGATAAACAGGATATATTGGAGCAATTCTTCTTGTCCAAAAGAAAGCATTAGCATAATTTGTTGATGGAGCGCCATTTACTGGATCAAAAGAAGCTGGAATTGCCTGACTATTTGATTTAGCATAAGATACATCACCACTCAAAGAAATTATTTTTGCAATATTAGCAGCGTTTACTTTTAATCTTGCTGTTTTTCTTTTAAAATTACTTTTTATCGTATAGCCATTATTTTCTTCATTACCTAAAGAAAAATAATAATCTACATCTTGATTTCCCCCAGAAATATTTAAGTTAGTTGAAGAAAAGGTTGCTGCATCTCTAAATAATTCATCTTCCCAGCTATCATTTACTAATAAATTTGCAGAACTGTTAAGTTTACCAGTAAAAGGATCAACTAATACATTATCAGCCACATCATACACGTTATAACCTAACCTATCAATTAAGTTATTGCTAGCGAATTGTCTTGCTTGTTGCACAGTAATTGGAGTTCCAGCAGCATTTTGACTATAATATTCAGAGTTGGTTAATACACTATGATAAGCTTCATAAAAATCTTTAGGATTCTTAATAATATTGTATTCTTTTGCACCTCTTTGTGTTACACCATATCTATTATCAAAGTTTATTTGTGGCTTATTATTTCTTTTTCCTTTCTTTGTTGTGATTAATAAAACACCATTTGATGCCTTATTACCATACAAAGCAGTAGAAGATGCATCCTTCAAAACAGTAGTTGATTCAATGTCCTGTGGATTGATGCTACTTAAACTTCCTGAATAAGGTACTCCATCTAATACAATTAAAGGAGAACTGTCAGCATTTATTGAGCCAAACCCTCTAATTCTTATAATAGGATCCGATCCAGGGTTTGCGTCAGCTTGTGTTATTCTAAGACCAGAAACTAAACCCTCTAAACTTTGAGCAGCATTAGAGAATGTAGCGTTTTCTATTCTATCCGAATTTATAACGCTAATTGAACCAGTAATTGCTTCCTTTTTCTGTGTTCCATAGGCTACAACCACAACACTCTCGAGTTCTACCGAATCATCTTTTAGTTTCACATTAACCGTAGAAGAACTTGCCATAACTTCTTGAGTTTTCATGCCAATAAAGCTGAAAATCAAAATCTGGTTTGATGATGCTTTGATGGAATATTTTCCGTCAAAATCAGTTTGAGTTCCGGATTTAGTTCCTTTTACTAATACGCTCACACCTGGCAAAGGCATTCCTGCATTATCAGAAACAACACCCGAAACGGTTCTCTCTTGCGCAAAAGTGATTTGCGCCACAAGCACTACCAATAGTACTAAGAATCCATTAAAATTTAGTTTCATTGTTTGTATATTTTGAATTAGTCTCCCAAATATCTTAATAATTTGTTAACTTTCCTAATAAAATATGTTTTTTATTGGAGGAGTGTAAATTATTTTACAACATTTAGGGTAAAATTTGTCACGTATTCTAGTTCTAGGTCAGGTTATCAAAATTTAATATTGTAATTTATGTGAATAAAAGTGTTGTAAAATTTCACCTCTTGATTGTTAAAAATTCCATTTGCGAAAGCTATTTTTAGCAGTCCGTTTTTTGTATGTAGACCAATTCCCAATCCTAGGCCTATTAAATCTCCCTTATTTTTTGCGCTGTCGTCTTGATAGAAACCATAATCCATTATGGAATGAATATATAAACTAGGAGAAGCAACATATCGGTATTCTGTTTGTATGGCCGACAAGAAATTGGCTTGTAAACTATTTTCCGCAAATCCGCGTATGGAATTACTTCCTCCAAAGCGGAATAATTCGTTTATGATATAAGTTTCACTTTTTAAAAAATTAGTTCGAGAATTTATGTTAATACAATTTTTTTGATTCAAATAAAAGTTATGCAGGACGTCTAGCTTTATGTAAAACTGTTTGTTAGTTCCAATAGTTTCGGGGGAATCATTTGTGATTCTTTTTCCAAATCCCGTTGTAATGAAAAGACTTGATTTTTCAAGGAAATTTGAATTTGTAGTATTCAATTTAGAATACTCTAATTTGGAGGTTAAGTAGGAATTGGTATAGTCGCTTAACGTTTTACTATTTTTGTTTTGGATATCACTGGATTCAGTCGATTGATAACCCAAATAAATCCGGGTATTATAATCTATAAAATAACCTAAATCTATTGCTTTTTTTGTGTTTTGGAACGTACTGTCTTGTTTGAAAATGTGAATTTGGGCTTTCAAACTTAATGGGCTTTTAAATAAATAGGGTAGTTCGATCCCGGTCATGAATGTTTTTTGGTCATTGCCATCGCTTTTCCAATACAATGAAAACTGCTCGCC
>JBIIKZ010000095.1:0-6218 GCA_044232905.1 Crocinitomicaceae bacterium | reverse complement strand
AGTACAAAAAAAGCAGAGTATCCAATAGGTTACTCTGCTTTTAATTATAGTTAAGTTCGTGATTACTTTATATCAAAGCGATCTAATTCCATCACTTTATTCCATGCTGCAATAAAATCTTTAACAAATTTTTCTTTAGCATCTTCACTTGCATATACTTCAGCAAGTGCTCGAAGTTCGGAGTTAGAACCGAAAATTAAATCAACACGACTCGCCGTCCATTTCACATTTCCTTTTTGACGATCTTTCCCTTCAAAGTAATCTTTCTTTTCTGTGGTAGGAGTCCAAACCGTTTGCATATCTAAAAGATTTACAAAAAATTCATTTGTCAATTTAGTAGTACTAGTTACTAATGCACCAGTTTTCGAATTGTCATAATTAATATTGATTGCACGTAATCCACCAATTAATACAGTCATTTCTGGCGCTGTTAAGGTTAATAATTGTGCTTTATCCAATAACAATTCTTCGGCTGAAATGGTGTAATTTGCTTTCTGATAATTTCTAAAACCATCTGCAATCGGCTCTAATACAGCAATGGATTGTACATCTGTTTGTTCCTTTAATGCATCCATTCTTCCAGGTGTAAAAGGAACGTTGAAGGAATAACCTGCATTTTTGATTGCTTGCTCAACCCCTGTATTGCCAGCTAATACGATTAAATCTGCTAGGGAAATTTTCTTTCCTGTATTGGCATCATGAAACGATTTTTGAATTTTCTCCAATGCTTTCAGTACTTTTTCTAATTGCTTTGGATTGTTGACTTCCCAATTTTTTTGTGGTTCTAAACGAATTCTAGCACCATTCGCACCTCCGCGTTTATCTGATCCTCGGAATGTGGATGCAGATGCCCATGCTGTCTCTACTAATTCATCTACTGCTATTCCTGCTTGTAGGATTTCTGTTTTTAATGCTGCAATATCTTTTGCATCTACCAACACGTGGTTTACTGCTGGAATAGGGTCTTGCCAGATTAACTCTTCTTTTGGAACTTCAATACCTAAGTAAAGTGCTTTTGGTCCCATGTCGCGGTGTGTTAATTTAAACCAAGAACGCGCAAAGGCATCTTCAAAGGCATCTGGATTATCTAAAAATTTGCGAGAAATTTTTTCGTAAGCTGGATCAAATCGCATCGATAAGTCGGTTGTCAACATGGTAGGAACATGCTTTTTATCTTTATCGTAGGCATCTGGAATGATTGCAGGTGCATTTTTTGCAGTCCATTGTTTTGCACCGGCAGGACTTTTCGTTAATTCCCATTCATAGGCGAATAAATTACGAAAGAAACCATTGCCCCATTTCGTTGGAGTAGCAGTCCATGTTACTTCTAGGCCTGATGTTATGGCATCTTTTCCTTTACCTGTTTTATACTTGCTATTCCATCCTAATCCTTGTGCTTCAATCCCTGCTGCTTCTGGTTCTGGTCCAACTAGTGAGGCATCTCCTGCGCCATGTGTTTTTCCAAAGGTATGTCCACCCGCAATTAAGGCTACTGTTTCTTCATCATTCATTCCCATTCTTCCAAATGTTTCACGAATGTCTTTCGCTGCAGCAATAGGATCTGGATTTCCATTTGGTCCTTCTGGATTTACATAGATTAACCCCATTTGAACAGCTGCAAGTGGATTTTCTAATTTTCTACCATCGCTATAACGTTTGTCTTCTAACCATTTTTTCTCATTACCCCAATACACATTCGCCTCTGGTTCCCATACATCTGCTCTTCCTCCGGCAAATCCAAAGGTTTTGAATCCCATGTCCTCTAAGGCAACATTCCCGGTTAGAATCATTAAATCTGCCCAAGAAATTTTGTTGCCGTATTTTTGTTTAATTGGCCATAACAATCGGCGCGCTTTATCTAAATTCGCATTATCTGGCCAACTATTCAATGGTGCAAAACGTTGTTGTCCAGCACGTGCACCACCACGACCATCTCCTGTTCGATACGTACCAGCACTATGCCATGCCATACGGATGAAAAATGGTCCATAATGTCCATAATCTGCCGGCCACCATTCTTGGGATTGTTTCATTAATACTTGAATATCTTTTTTTAATGCGTTTAAATCTAATGTTTTAAATGCTTCTGCGTAATTAAAATTTCCCCCCATTGGATTGGATAAATTAGAATTTTGACGCAAAACGGATAAATTCAATTGATTTGGCCACCAATCTGCATTTCCTGTTCCACTAGTTACTGCATTTGTTCCCTTTATCCCCATGTGCATTGGACATTGGGCTGCTTTTTCGTTGGGGTTTTGTGCATATACACTCCCAACTAAAGCCAAACTCACGGTTAGTAATTGTTTTATCATAACATTCGATTTTAAGGTTTATTTTGCTTTGCTTTCTTCAAAGATAAGCGCTACATTTGATTTATAATAACGATATTTTAGATGTTAATATTGACGGTATGAATGTTAGGCAGTTTGAATATATTTTGGCAGTAGCGAAATACAAACATTTCGAATTAGCAGCAGAAAAATGCTTTGCTACACAGTCTACACTAAGCACCATGATCTCCAAATTTGAAGAGGAACTTGGAATAAAAATTTTTGATAGAAAACGAAAACCAGTTGAAATTACGGTGGAAGGAGAATCAATCATTCAACAATTACACCTTATATCGAATCATATTGAACAATTGTCGGAGATGGTAAAAGAGATGAAAGGAGAGATTAAGGGGAATTTAACCATCGCGGTTATTCCAACGATAGCTCCTTTTTTATTGCCTTTATTTTTACAAGATTTTGCAGCAAAGTTTAAAGAATTGCATATGGAAGTGCGAGAGTTAACCACCCATGAAATAATTCACCTTATAAAACGAAGAGAACTGGACATTGGTATTCTTTCAACTCCTATTTTGGAAGAAGAACTCTTGGAATACCCTTTGTACGAAGAGCCTTTTGTTTTGTTTGATGCAAGTGGAAAGTACACGGATATAAATCGGGTACAACAAATTGCTGCAGAAGATCTTTGGTTGATGGAAGAGGGACACTGTATGCGAACGCAAATTGTCCATCTATGTGAATTGAGTAAAAAATCTAAAAATACGACACTAAACTTTGATTTTAGAGCCGGTTCTATTGATAGTTTATTACGTTTTGTGAAAGCACATAAAGCTACAACCTTACTTCCTTATTTAGCTACCAATCAGTTTAGTAATCAAGAACGAGAACTTGTGAAATCCATCGTTTCACCAACCCCTCAGAGAACTGTTGGTTTGGTAGTTCATCGCGATTTCGTTAAAAAATCGGTGTTAACCTTGTTGATTCAAGAAATCATTGCCAAAATTTCACCATTATTACCAATAAATTCTGCGGATACGGTTCAATTATCTCCTTTATAATTCATTTTATTATCCGTTACAATCTCTGCTTTTAAATCGTGTAGAAGTGTATGTATTCAATTCTGTTGTAAATTTTATTTCCTCTACGATTTCAGCAGCAGTAGATATGCAATTAGATCAGGTTAATTTCTTAACCAAATTGCAGTAATATCCCCAAAAATAATTGCAGGTGTTTTTTGAAAGGATATACATCCCTTTGGATATCAGTGTTTATAGGTTGTGTAGGGATTTAAAGTGGAATAAATTTACTATTCCAATTCCACTAAAACCTCATTTTTTCGATTAAAAACTTCGTAGGGCGCATTGTATCCAAAAAAATAAAATTTGTTGGTATACTTGATTCCTTCCTTATCTAAAGCTGCTTTTAATTCTTTTTTATACTCCGCAAGTTTCGCATCATTGGCCCAACCGCTAAAACGTATTGCAGCAAGTTTTTTTGCCGGTTCTTCCTTAAATTCTATCGCTGATTGTCCTGGTTTAGGAAGCGTTTCCTTCGTTAATTTCTTAGGCACCATAAACATCATTGTCATCGTATCTTCTAAGGACATAGTCACCGGGGATGTCATCGAAATTTTTTCTTTCCGTTCATTGTTCCCGAAAATATATCCAGCTAAAATCGAGAAACCTTGACTGGAAGCATTTTTGTATCCTTTTTTGGAGAGTTTGACCGAGGTAAATAAGGTGGCTTCATAACTTCTTATTTCAAAACGGTCATATTTTTTTTTGACTACATAGGGATAAGTTTAAATATTTCTTTGTCCGAGAATAAAGAAAAGTTGGATGGCCACAAATACCACTACGATTACGATAAGTAAGATGCTTAGAAGTTTCATTTTTTAGAATTTAGTGTTGTGCAATGGATAGTAAAGTAAATATACCTATTTAAATTAACGTTCGTTATAGTAGAAATAGAAGGTAATCCAAGTGAACTTTGAAAACTATATTAAAGATGTTTGGTCTTATCTTAAATATAGTGAATTTTTATTCGAAGTGTGATTTCTTAGCCAATAATACCCCCTTTTCAATAATACCCTTGAATCCAATGAAAATCTACCAAGGAAAAATATGAATATAAATGATTCGCGATAATTTATAATTTTTTCTAGCAAACAATATAATTACAAGTATGATGATTAATATTTCATAAAAAGTCGAAAGAGAAGGAACTGTAAGGTATAATATGATATAGGTAAGTATGCCTTGTAAAACAGCAAGCGCATAACTGATATACATAGCACCTAAAAAATATCCGGGCTCTCTATCGAAATGGTAATTACATGTTTCACATGTAGCATGCATGATAGGGATCTTAAATATACTATCGTCTTGTTTGAAAACGTATCCTTTAGCGCATCTTGGACATTTGTCGTTAAAAATGTTTCGGATAAAACGTACCTTTTTGTTGTTTGAAATCATATCTCAAATTTACTTAGTGCTAAATAAATCCTGCTACCATATTACTCCATTAATGGTATTATTAAGACATTTTAGTACATTTGCTTAAGATGAAAGAATTACCAATATATCGAATAAACAAATTTGAAATAGAACATAATGAGGGAGAATTTTATACGAATTATGTAAATAATCATGTGAAAAAGCATGATTTTACTAATTTTCCGCATAAACATGATTTTTTTCTAGTTATTCTTTTTACCCAAGGCACTGGAAAACACGAGGTAGATTTTGAGACTTTTACTGTTGAACGCGGTTCCTTGTTTGTATTAAAACCTGGACAAATGCATTATTGGGAATTGTCCGATGATGTGGATGGGTTTGTGTTTTTTCATTCGCGAGAATTTTTTGATCAGGGATTTTCTTCATTAAGCATAAAAGAGTTTCATTTTTACAATGCATTACAAGAAACTCCCTATTTTAAATTGGAAGACAAGCAATTAAGTAAAATAATCTTTGTAATGAATGAATTAATTTTAGAATACGCAAAACATGATTCATTTAAATGGCAAAAAATTCACGCACTAATTTTACTTGTTTACATTGAAATTTCTAGAGTAAAAACTCATTTAGGGAATAATCATAACCAAAATTATGTAAGAATATTAAGACAATTTGAAGACTTAATCGAAGACAATTTTAGAAACGAAAAATTTGTGAAACAATATGCTTTTAAATTAAACATAACAGAAAAACACTTAAATAGAGTTACTAAAAGTTGTATTGGAAAAACGAGTACACAATTGATTAGTGAACGTATTATACTAGAAGCAAAAAGAATGTTATTTTACTCTAAGCTTAATGTAAGTCAAATCGGTGAAGCATTAGGATATTTTGACAATTCCTATTTTGTTAGATTTTTTAAAAAGAATGTTGGAAGTACCCCATTGGCATTTTTAGCTAGATACAAAGAACGAAATTAATTTTTTAATTAATTTTTTGATAATGAGTTTGTTGTAAACAATTATTTAATATTCTTAGATTTTGTATTTATTCTTATTAAGGTAGAAGAGATAATTCAAATCCCTTCTATTAGAAGATACCTTTTAACCAACGAATGTTTCTCGTATCACACGTTTACATTCTTGTATTCCACCACAAATGTTGATGTTGAGAACCAAACTTTAATTAACCACAAATGTGTCTACGGAGCACTGAACCGCCACTTTTACCAAACCCGTGTTACCAGCTGCTCGATTTTCCCTTGTCAATTTTTTAATCCAATTCAATCAAAAGTACCAATTGCAATAGCTGTTTATGTTAGATGTAATTTTTAGCTTTCGATTTTGGGAGCTTTAGCTTCCTTGATACCTGATTCAAATTGAACATCTAAACCATGAGATACAGTTTTAGTATCTTCATAAACATCAAATTTAACAGCCTTTCCCCATTTCAATGTGATAAAATGAACTCC
>JBIIKZ010000042.1:0-20910 GCA_044232905.1 Crocinitomicaceae bacterium | reverse complement strand
CTTTTTTTTTTAAATTTAATTTTAACATCAGTTTATTTTTTAAGTTAATTACATCCAATCTTATATTCGAATATCATTTTATTAACTTTAGATTTTTAAATATTCAATAATGAAAAACCTATATTTTAGCTTGGTAATCTTTGCTTTTTTTATTTCATGTAAAAAAGAAAATACAACTCCTAATTCTAATCCTAGTCAAACCGTTGTAACAAAAGATACTTCCACAGTACAAGATACATTTCAAGATACGCTTAAGTTGGATACACTACAGGCTAAACTTATTTCTTTTGATTGTTCCAAAGTAACTATAAATGGTACGCTTGTAGCTGGTCAAATACCTAACTTGGTGAAGTTTACCATAAATTATTTTGGAGGTAATGGGAAAGAATTTCCGAGTTTATCTATAAATTCTTTAGGTGTAAAAGGGTTAAAAGCATCATTAAGTGCGGGTAAACTACTCGTTGGATCTGGGAATTTAAGGTTTTATATTTATGGTGTTCCTGAATCTGCTGGAGTTGCAAGTTTTGAAGTGAAATGGGGAGAGGTTTCCTGTACTGTAAATATGAATGTTAAAGAATTTCATCCAAGTAGCGGTTATGGTCCTATATTGAAAGATGTCTCCGGGAATAGTTATAAAACGGTTTATATAGGTACGCAACATTGGATGGCTGAAAATCTTAGAACATCAAAGTATAATGATGGTACAAGTTTGACAAACATTCAGAATGATAATCAATGGTGGAATTGTTTAAGTGGGGCTTGGTCTAATTATCTAAATTCTTCCGAAAATGACACAATCTATGGAAAGTTGTATAATTGGTATGTGATGGACAAGACGTATAATGGGAATAGAAATGTATGCCCTACAGGTTGGCATATACCAACTGAAAATGAATGGTGGCAACTATCTAACTCGCTTGGAGGTTTTAGTCTGGCGGGCGGAGCAATGAAAGAAAATAGTTTAAACTATTGGTCCCAACCAAATAAAGGTGCATCCAATAGTTCTTTATTTAGAGCAGTTCCTTCCGGTTTTAGATTTGATAATGGTTCTTTCTCAAGTATATCAAATAGTGCTGTTTGGTGGACCTCAACGGAGTTTGATATTTGTAATTACAAGGTGTTTTATCTGCTTTACAATCAAAGTGATTTGAATAATGGGAGAAATGATAAAAGAACAGGTAATGCTATAAGATGTGTAAAAGATTAATTTTATTGAACCTGTTTTAATAATACTACTTTTAAAATTCTTTTTTATTAAGTTACTTTATTTCTACACTTTTTAACTAGTAATAATTAAATATATTCTTTACATTTTATAAAAATTAAACAATGAAAACAGCTTTACTTATAGGTGCCTCTTCAGATATTGCTAAAGAATTATTTCATACGCTGAAAGCGAAAGGGGAACGAGTTATCACTATTTCACGTACAGAAGTAGATTTTCCTTCTGATCAACATTTTCTTGTAGATTGGGGAGTGTCGGATAGTCTTCCTGCAATCGATGGAGAAATTAATTCATTAATTTATTTTCCAGGAAGCATAACCCTTAAACCTTTTCGTTCAATAAAACCTGCAGATTTTCAAGCAGATTTTGAAATTAATGTGTTAAATGCGATTCGAAGTGTACAAGCATATTTGCCTAATTTAAAATTGGCTAACCAAGCTTCTATTCTATTTTTTAGTTCAGTAGCGGTGCAACAAGGAATGTCCTTTCATGCAACTATTGGTGTAAATAAAGGTGCTATTGAAGGCTTAACACGTGCTTTGGCTGCAGAATTTGCACCAGCAATTCGTGTGAATTGTATCGCGTTATCGTTAACCGATACTAAATTAGCGGGAAAACTAACAAGTACGCCAGAGAAAATCGATGCAATTGCACAGAAACATCCGATGAAACGTATTGGTAATGTGAAAGATGTAGCTAATTATGCTGCTTTTGTCACTTCTGATCAAGCGACTTGGATCACAGGACAGGTATTACATTTGGATGGTGGTATGTCGGTGATTAAGAACGGATAGTTAAAAAGAATAAATGATTTTTAAGGGTTATAATTTTTCGTAACCCTTTTTTTGTTTTTTATACTCTATATTCTATTATTAAGCGATTTTCTTTTTTAGTGCGGACTTTTTTGTGTTTATTTGTTTAAATAAAATAAAATATATTTAAACAAAATAATTTAAATTTCCTTAAGCACTCGAAAAAAGATGTCAAAATCTGCTATCAATATTGTTTGGTTCAAACGTGACTTACGATTTATCGATCATGAAGCACTATGGATGGCGCAACAAAATCCCGAACCAATACTATTGTTATATGTTTTTGAGCCAAGTATGATTGTCACGGAGGATAGTGATGTGCGCCACTGGCGATTTGTGTATCAATCCATACAAGACCTTCAGAACAAATTAAAAGAACACGGTACACAAATTTTTGTTTTTCACCAAGAATGTATGTTTGTTTTCCAAGAAATACTCGCACAATTCGATGTAAAAAACGTATTTTCTCACCAAGAGATAGGAAATAATTGCTCGTACCAAAGGGATATCGCACTTGCAAATTTGTTTCGTCAAAATAAGGTGGAATGGCAAGAATTTCAATGTAATGGTGTAATTCGAAAATTAAAAAATAGATCAGATTGGGAGAAAAGATGGCGAAAATTCATGTTAGAAAACCCTTGTCTTGTAAATCTTAACGAGCTTTCATTTATTAATTTACCTTACGAATTTAAAGGGCTACTCCAAGAAAATGAGTTCCCTCGAGAAATAACAAATCAAAATCCCAATTTTCAACAAGGGGGAGAGGAATTGGCTTGGCGTTATTTGAGAAGCTTTTTGGGCGAACGCTATGTCAACTATAGTAAACATATTTCCAAGCCTTTACTGAGTAGAAAAGGATGTAGTAGACTTTCTCCTTATTTAGCTTATGGAAACATTAGTATGCGTATGGTGTATCAAACCACGTTACGTCACTATGAACAATCCAAAAATAAACGTGCGCTTTCCAATTTTATATCCCGCTTACATTGGCATTGTCATTTTATGCAAAAGTTTGAAGATGAATGTCGCATGGAGTTTGAAAATGTAAATAGAGCATATGATGTTATCCTAAAACCAAAGAATAACGAGTATATCAAAGCATGGCAAACTGGCCAAACAGGTGTTCCTTTGATAGATGCTTGCATGCGGTGCCTAGTCGCGACTGGTTATATAAATTTTCGTATGCGTGCGATGGTCGTTTCTTTTTTTGTGTTTAATCTCTGGCAAGATTGGCGAGAACTCCATTTTTTAGCCCGTCAATTTTTAGACTACGAACCTGGAATTCATTATCCGCAATTACAAATGCAGGCAGGGGTGACAGGTATAAATACGATTCGCATCTATAATCCAATTAAAAATTCAGAAGATCATGATCCTGAAGGAAGCTTTATCAAACAATGGTGTCCGGAATTGAAAGAGATTCCAGCGCATTTGGTGCATGAACCTTGGAAGTTGAATGAATTTGAACAAGAAATATATAATTGTCACATCGGACTGGATTATCCTGCTCCCATTGTGGACATAGAAGAAACTAGAAAGTTTGCAAGTGATGTAGTTTGGACTTTCAGAAAACAAGCAGCAGTGAAAGTAGAGGGAGCACGCATTTTGGCAAAACATGTTAATCAACGAAAAAAATGAAAAAGACACTGCGTTTAATATTAGGGGATCAACTTAATCACTCCCATTCCTGGTATCATTCGGTTGATTCGGAGGTACTATATGTATTTATGGAAATCCGTTCGGAAACTGATTATGTTAAGCACCACATACAAAAAGTAGTAGCATTTTTTCAAGCAATGCGTTTATTTGCAGATACACTTAGGAATGAAGGACATGCAGTTCATTACATTTCCCTAGATGATTCGCAAAATAAACAATCGTTTACGGAGAATATACAACACCTTTGCACGAAACATGCAATCACACGCGTAGAGTACCAACTACCAGATGAATACCGAGTCGATCAGGAATTAGGTGCCTTGTCAGTTTCATTACATCTTCCTGTATACGGGGTAGATACAGAACATTTTTACACGGAAAGAAACGAATTTGCTACCTTTTTTACAGGGAAAAAGCAATTCGTTATGGAAAGTTTTTATCGGTACATGCGAAAGAAACACGGCGTGTTGATGTCTGGTGATAAACCGGAAGGTGGGGCTTGGAATTTTGATGGTGAAAATCGAAAGAAATTACCTGCAAAACATTCTGTTATACCTCCATTCTTGTTTCATAGAGATGTATCGGATAGTGTGAAAATGATTCTAAATCATGGTATTGATACGATAGGTAGTATCCAAGAAAAACAGTTTTTTTGGCCAGTTACTCGACAAGAAAGTTTGGAGTTACTACGTTTTTTTGTGGACAATTGTTTACCATATTTTGGAACATTTCAAGATGCAATGACACCAGATGCTTGGTCGCTTTACCATTCCCGAATTTCATTTGCATTGAATGTGAAACTACTTTCTCCGTCTGAAGTGACAGATAGTGCAGTACAAGCATATCATGCAAACACGGATGCTATTGCTTTAAATCAGGTTGAAGGATTTATACGTCAAATCATTGGTTGGCGTGAATATATGCGAGGAATCTATTGGATGCACATGCCATCGTATGCCAATTTAAATTATTTCGGGCATTCGAACAAACTTCCAGCGTGGTATTGGACTGGGAATACGAAGATGAAATGTTTGAATCACGCGATTTCTCAATCCCTTGATTTTGCGTATGCCCACCATATTCAACGATTAATGATTACTGGGAATTTCGCATTACTTGCCGGTATCCATCCCGATGAGGTAGATCAATGGTATTTAGGAATGTATATCGATGCATTAGAGTGGGTGGAAATTACCAATACGCGAGGGATGAGTCAATTTGCGGATGGGGGTATTGTTGGTACTAAACCCTATGTGAGTTCGGCAAATTACATTGATAAAATGAGTAGTTATTGCTCGAAATGTCATTACAATTCCAAAGTGAAAGTTGGAGATAAAGCCTGCCCATTCAATAGTTTATACTGGAATTTTTATGCGAAAAATGAATCCTTGTTACGAAGCAATCCAAGAATAGGAATGGCATATGTAACCTTAGATAAAATGGAACCAGAAGCAAAAACAGCATTGCTTCAACAAGCAGAAAAGTATTTGTCGAATTTAAACGAACTGTGAGTTATGAAAACATCCATCATGTGGTTTACAACAAACCTTCGCATCAACGATAATATAACGCTTTTAGAAGCAATTGCGCATTCTGATCAAATCCTACCAGTTTTTGTATTAGATAAATCAAATTTCGAAATAACACCTTTTGGAACAAAGAAAATGGGCGATTTTCGATTGAAATTTTTATTGGAAAGTTTGGTGGCTTTAGACCAGTCTTTGAAAGAACTCGGTTGTGGATTGTATTTCGAAGTGGGAGATACGAAAGAGATTATTACATCCTTGGTAGAGAAGTACCATGTTTCTTCAGTGTATGTCACAGAACCTCCAGCGTATGAAGAAAGAAAATTAGTGGAAGAGATTGAAAAACTTTGCTGGTTTAAAAAATGTACGTTAAATACCTATGAAACTGCTACCTTGTTTGAATTGAGTGAATTACCTTTTCCATTGAAGAATCTACCAGATGTGTTCACGAAATTCAGAACAATTATTGAAAAGGAATGTATTGTTAAATCCCCTTTGCATGCGCCATTATCAATTAAATCCCCACTCTTTGAACCATTTAAAATTTCAAGCGAATTGGAGGAGAAAATGGCAGAATTACCTGAAGATAATCGCTCTGCGTTTCCATTTTTAGGCGGACATCTAGCAGCACATACACGACTAAATTCCTATTTTTTTGAAACAAATTCAGTAAGTAAATACAAGGAAACTCGAAATGAACTTATCGGAACAGATTATTCCACCAAATTTTCACCTTGGTTAGCCTTAGGATGTATAAGTCCGAGAGAAATTATCGAGAAATTAAATACGTACGAATTGGAAGTTGTCAAAAATGAATCTACCTATTGGGTTTATTTTGAATTACTTTGGCGCGAATATTTTCATTGGGTTATGCGAAAGTATGGAGAGAAATTTTTCTTCTTAAACGGTATTAAAGCACAATCTCCCTTGGACAGAAAGGTACAAATGGAACAAATAGACACTTGGAGAAATGGGCAAACCGGAAATGAATTCGTAGATGCAAACATGCGCGAATTAAAATGTACTGGTTTTATGAGTAACCGAGGTCGACAAAATGTAGCAAGTTATTTTTGTAATGACATGCAATTAGATTGGCGTTATGGTGCCGCCTATTTTGAAGAACAATTAGTGGATTACGATGTGTGTAGTAATTGGTGTAATTGGGCGTATATCGCAGGAGTAGGAAATGATCCAAAAGGCCATCGTACATTTAATCTCGAAAAACAAGCAAAAGAATACGATAAATTCAATAATTATAGAACGTTATGGATAGCATAAATCGACAGATAGACGAAAGAGAATTACTAGAAATGGAGCAACGTTATCGTGCCAATTTTATTAATTCCTTGACAGGTTTTAAATCCCTTGCACTGATTGGAACAGTTGATCGTAAAGGGCAGAAAAATCTCGCTATTTTTAATTCGATTGTTCATTTAGGTGCGCATCCACCTTTGATAGGGATGGTTACTCGTCCAGATTCGGTAGATAGGCATACCTTACAAAATATCTTGGAAACAGGATATTATACCATTAATCATGTACAAGAAGAAATGATGGAGAAGGCACATCAAACATCTGCAAGGTATCCAAAAACAATCTCAGAATTTGATGCAGTTGGGTTGGAGGACGAAGTCATAAATGATTTTCCTGCCCCTTTTGTCAAAGCTTCTACCATTAAGATTGGCGTTCAATTCAAAGAAAAAGTGCCTTTTGCTATCAATGGGACAATTTTTGTTATCGGTGAAATTAAACAGATTACCCTTCCGCAAACGGTCATTCAAGTGGATGGATTTGTGGATTTGGTAAGCGCTGGGACCATAACAAATTCTGGACTAGATAGTTATCATGTTGTGTTAGATGCTAAGCGTTTACCGTATGCAAAACCATGAAAGGGGTTAAAAAACAACATTTACCAGAAAAAGCCTGTTTAAAATGTGGTAGAAATTTCACTTGGCGAAAAAAATGGGAAAAAGTGTGGGAAGAGGTTAAATATTGTAGTAAAAAGTGTAAAAATGAAAAGTAATTTAGAAGTAGCAGATATTGATCGAATTATAGAAATGGCTTGGGAAGATCGTACTCCTTTTGATGCTATATTTTACCAATTTGGACTCGCGGAAGCAGATGTGAAAGCATTAATGAAAAAAGAATTAAAGTTTTCGAGTTATAAGTTGTGGAGAGAACGGGTAGAAAATTGTGCAACCAAACATGCAAAGAAACGTGTGGAAGGGATGGATCGTTTTAAATGTAACTTACAACGAACGATTACTAACAATAAGATATCTAAAAGGTAGTTAAAAGAGGTTGTTTATTTTCTATAACTTATTCTTTTGGTTTAACTTATATACGTGAAAGTTATTTCGTTGGTAGATTTGCTTTCCAATGGAATCAGCAGTTTTTAGTTGCGTATCCATCGTGGAAATTAAAACGATATATTCTGCGCCAAGTTTTTGATAATCATGGATATTCTTAGTGGTAAAATCAGTAGTGTCTTCCACGGTCCATCCCATTCTATTTATTTCGTATAAAGCACCATTCGGACAGAGGTCTGTTGATATTATACATTTTGCTTTTTCTGGTATGTGTAATGCATGCAATCCTTGTTCATTTTCACGAACAGATAAGCCTGCTTCCGAATAAATATCTTTTACGGTTTGGAACCGGATTACTAATCCATCTTTCGCGTAATTTATTCCTTTAATTACTAAAACGATTAAAACAATTTTAGCAATACTGTGTATGAAAAAATTATGGGTGAGGTTGGAGAAGGTTTTGATTCCATGAATTACTAATAATAGAAATAAAGGTAAAAAGGTTATGAAATAATAGTCATGGTCCTTGAATTGCGCGAAAAAAAGGATGAAAAAAGCACTACTGCCAATAAAAAGTATAGTGCTAAGGATCGATAAGTTAACTACTCTTTTTTTATAAAAAACAACACTTATAATACACAAAATCAATAGCAAGTGAAAAGTAGACGGATAGAAATAGCTATTATACCAATATTCGGTAATATGGTCAACAACAATGGAAATTTCTTGCTGATCGATGTCCCAAATTGGTAACGCTTTTGTATTAAAAGTAGTTGCGTTATTTTTGGAATTGTAATAAAGCATATAGACATTCCATAAAAAAACTAATAGTGTGGAAATAAAACCAATAAGTAATATTTTCTTAAGAAAATTGGATTGAAATGTTTTGTTTTTACGAATTAATTGAAACAAAGCAAAAACAATAATAGTAAATGGATTTATCAAATACGTTACTTTAATTAGCCCGCCAAGTGTGAAAAAACTAAAAGCAGTAATTACCGTTTTCGTATGCTGATTTTTAAAGTGTTCGTAAATAAAATACCATCCAATAAAAGTGAATCCAAGAGCAGCAATATCCGGTAAATAATTGAAAGAATAGTAATTAAATATGGTAGAAGTAAAAAGGGTAAATCCAAGGATGATTGCGTATACTCCATCTTTTAGTATCTGTTTAGCAACATGAATGATTAAATAAATTCCGACATAAACGATTACTAAATGCAATAATTTTAAGAAGTAAAAATTTTTACCAAATAACCCATAAAATAGCGATGTTATATAATAGGTAATCGGAAATTCACATGCTGCATTCCCATTCCCATTTTTTAAATTAAAAAGTGCAGGATGAAAAAAATCATAGCCAGTATTATAGAACTGCGAAGCGAAAGATAAACTGTCTGTCTGTCGCATGTAATGAATACCATGTGGTCCTATAAAAAACTGTTCTCCAAATCCTAAATAAAAGAAAATGATGGTCAATAATGAGATAACTGTCAGTTTGAATAAGCGTTCAGAAGTAAAAAAATGCATGTAGTTTGTGTAAGTGATCAATCTATTTAATAATTAATGTTTTATACTTTTTACTTCGAAAGTGTATTCAACAAAATTAATAAAATTGTTTGTTTCGAAGAAAATACTTCTTACAGTAACTTTGAAATTTATTTTATTCAAAATATTCAAATTTTAAATTTTCTCAACCTCCCATAACTACTGCTTTCATTGCGGTTATCAACAACTTTTTAACAATAATTGTGCTAATCTCACTTTTTTTTTGTTTATCCCTTTATTTGCTGTACCTTTGCCACTTAATTTATAATACTTTATATGACCTTTAGCGAATTAGGGCTAAGGGATGAGGTGCTAAAGTCGATAACCGATTTAGGGTTTGAAGCACCTACTCCTATCCAACAAGAAGCAATACCGTATTTACTTAAGAGTGAAAGCGACTTTGTTGGACTAGCACAAACAGGAACGGGAAAAACGGCAGCATTTGGCTTGCCATTAGTGAACAATGTACAGTCTGGTACACGTCTTCCGCAAGGATTGGTAATCTGCCCAACACGTGAATTGTGTTTGCAAATTTCAAAAGATTTAGAAAACTATTCTAAGTATGACAGAGACACGCAAGTAGTTGCAGTCTATGGAGGAACGGATATTCGTCGTCAGATGACACAGGTGAAATCTGCAACAATTATTGTTGCCACACCAGGAAGATTGGTTGATTTAATCAACCGTAAAGCGATCGTACTTCAAGAAGTTCAATGCGTTGTATTGGATGAGGCTGATGAAATGCTTAACATGGGGTTCAAAGAAGATATCGACATGATTCTTCGTCAAACACCAGAAGAAAAAAACGTATGGTTATTCTCAGCGACAATGCCTAAAGAGGTTGCGGAAATTGCGAAAAACTATATGACTAATCCTTTAGAAGTATCTATCGGTCACAAAAATCAAGGTAACGAGAACATCGAACACATCTACTATTCTGTAAAAGAAAAAGATAGATATGCAGCGTTAAAACGTTTGATCGATGTGAATCCAGATATTTTTGGTTTGGTTTTCTGTCGTACAAGACACGAAACGCAATCTGTTGCGGAAAAGTTGAGTAAAGATGGTTACAATGCAGAACCTTTACACGGAGATTTATCGCAAGCACAACGTGACAATGTAATGAAACGTTTTAGAGAAAGAACGTTACAATTATTAGTTGCTACTGATGTTGCTGCACGTGGAATTGACGTGGATAACATTACACACGTAATTCACTATCAATTACCAGATGATATCGAAAATTACACGCATAGAAGTGGTAGAACTGCTCGTGCTGGTAAAAAAGGAGAGTCTTTGGTGTTGATCAACACAAGAGAAGGATACAAAATTCGATCTATTGAAAAACAAATCAGAACAGATTTTACGCAAGGAACTATTCCTAGTGCACAAGAAATTTGTGGTTTGCAATTAACAAGTTTGATTGGTAAAATCAAAGAAACAGAAGTAAAAGAAAAAGAAATTGAAAAATTCTTACCTGCTATTTTTGCTGATTTTGAAGATTTATCCAAAGAAGAAGTTATTAAGAAATTTATTTCTGTTGAATTTAATCGTTTTATCGATTATTATGGAAAAGCATCTGATTTAAGTACAGATGGTGGACGTGATAGAGGAGAACGTTCAGACAGAGGTGAAAGATCAGATAGAGGACCAAGAGATTTCAATGCAAGAGATCGTTCGGATAGACCTGAACGTGGAGAAAGAAGAGAAAGATCGGATCGTAATGACGAAGGAAAAACACGTTTCTTTGTAAGTATCGGTAAACGCGATGGATTAAATCCTGGTGGTTTATTACGTATGATTTGCGATGAAGCTGGTTTGACTTCTTCCCATATTGGAAAAATCGATGTACTCCCTACATTCAGTTTCTTTGAAGCAGATGATGTTCACGCTACTAAAATTTTAAGTACTGTTAATGGTGCTAATTATGAAGGTAATCAGGTGAATGTAGAAATCACGAAGAAAAAAGCAGAATCTAGAGATGGAGGAAGCGAAAGAAGATCTGGTGGTGGGTTCGGCGGTGGTCGTTCTGCAGGAGGATATTCAGGTGGTGGTGAACGTAGATCCTTCAGTGGTGGAGGTGATCGTGATCGCAAACCATTTGGTGATCGTGATCGTTCAGCAGGAGGAGAAAGAAGCTCTTTCGGAGGTAACCGCGGTGGAGATCGTGGAGGTTTCTCTGGAGGTAGATCAAGTGCTGGTGGAGGTTCAAGACCAAGAAGAGATTCTTACGGATCAAAATAGTTTAAGTATAAATTCATAATAGTTTTCTTAAGATGGAAATTAGAAACATTGCAATTATTGCCCATGTCGATCATGGTAAAACAACGCTTGTCGATCGTATGATAGAAGCAGGTACAGATGCTAAAAAACATGAAAAACCGAAAGGGGAATTATTCATGGATAATAACGATTTAGAACGTGAAAGAGGAATCACGATCGTTTCTAAAAACGTATCGGTATTGTATAAAGGAACAAAAATCAATATTATTGATACTCCTGGTCACGCCGATTTCGGAGGTGAAGTAGAGCGTGTATTAAACATGGCAGATGGTGTTTGTTTGTTAGTGGATGCTTTTGAAGGTCCAATGCCCCAAACGCGTTTTGTACTTGGAAAAGCTTTAGCTTTAGGTTTGAAACCTTTATTGGTAATCAACAAAGTGGACAAAGAAAACTGTACGCCAGAAGAAGTACATGAAAAAGTTTTCGACTTAATGTTTGAATTGGATGCAAATGACAATCAATTAGATTTTGCTACGATCTATGGCTCAGCTAAAAATGGCTGGATGTCTGAAGATTGGAAAAAACCTACAGATTCAATCGCTCCTTTGTTAGATCGTATTTTGGAATATTTCCCACCTAAGAAAATTGAGGAAGGAAATACGCAAATGTTAATCACTTCTTTGGATTTCTCTACTTTCGTAGGACGTATTGCAGTTGGACGTTTACATAGAGGTACTTTGAAAGAAGGACAAAACATTATCTTAGGTAAAAGAGACGGTAGTCAAGAAAAACACAAAGTCAAAGAGATGTTTGTGTTTGAAGGTATCGAGAAAGTGAAAGTTGCTGAAATTCAAGCTGGAGATATTTGTGCTCTAACAGGTATTGAAGGTTTCGAAATTGGGGATGTTATTTGTGATGCTGAAAATCCAGAGCCTTTAGATTCTATTACAATTGACGAACCAACAATGAACATGTTGTTCTCCATCAATGATTCTCCATTTTTCGGAAAAGAAGGTAAAAAAGTAACTTCTCGTCATATCCAAGAGCGTCTAACGAAAGAGTTAGAAAAAAACTTGGCGATGCGTGTTACTGCAACGGATAAAGCGGATAAGTGGTTAGTTGCAGGACGTGGTGTATTACATTTGTCTGTATTGATTGAAACAATGCGTCGTGAAGGATATGAATTACAAGTGGGGCAACCTCAAGTAATCATTCGTGAAATTGACGGGGTTAAATGCGAACCAATTGAAGAGTTGACAATCGATTTACCAGAAGAGTTTAGTGGTACTGCTGTTGAGGCTGTTTCTAAACGTAAAGGAGAGATGACAAATATGGTTCCTAAAGGTTCTCGTATGACTATTCAATTCCAAATTCCTTCGAGAGGTATTATCGGTTTAAGAAACTACTTATTGACACAAACTGCTGGTGAAGCGATTATGAGTCACCGTTACTTAGAATATCAGCCATACAAAGGAGAAATTCCTGGACGTCAAAATGGTTCGTTAATTTCTATGGAACAAGGGACTTCTATTCCTTTTTCTATAAATAACTTACAAGAAAGAGGTAAATTCTTCATCGCTCCAAGTGAGAACATTTATGAAGGTCAAGTAATTGGTGAAAATTCAAGAGCTGGTGATATGGTAGTGAATGTTACGAAGACGAAGAAAATGTCGAACATGCGTTCTTCTGGTAATGATGAGAAGGTGAAATTAATTCCACCAATCAAATTTAGTTTGGAAGAATGTTTGGAGTATATCCAAGGAGATGAGTATGTAGAGGTAACTCCAGAAAACTTAAGAATCCGTAAGATTTACTTGAAAGAAACAGAACGTAAAAGATCCGGAAATAAATAAATCTAGGAACAATTTCTTAAAGCCCTTAGCAGCAATGTTAAGGGCTTTTTTAGTTAATAACTTACGGAAATATTTTTTTGTGAAGCGGGTTAATTGAAGTATCTTTATCCAATAAACGTGTAGTTATGCATTACGAAGATGATGATGAAGAAAACTATTTTGATGGTAATTTAAACGAAGAATTAGATCGTTTTGAAAAATCATTAAATGGAGAACCTTTAGGCTTTATGGATAGTGATACCCTAGAGGCAATAATTGACCATTATTTAATTCAAGGAAATTATTCAAAAGCAAACATTTGTGCAGAAATCGGGATTCAACAATTTCCCTTTATTTCCATGTTTACGCTTAGAAAAGCACAAGCGATTTCTGCAAATGGGCAATTAAAAGAAGCACTGAATTTATTAAGTCATCTGGAGAAAAAAGGAAATACGAGCTGTGAACATTTTCTCACAAAAGCTTCTATTTTTAGTCAATTAAGAGATTCTAAAACAGCTATCAAATACTTCACAGAAGCACTTTATGTTGCTGAGCAAGAAGATAAAGATGAGATTTTTGTAGATCTAGCGATGGAATATGAAGCTGTACGAGACTTTAAAAACGCTGTACATATTTTAAAACAAGCACTAGAAACAAATCCTACAAATGAGGTAGCTATTTATGAATTAGCATTTTGCTATGATCAAATGGAAGATTTTACAAGTGCTATTAAGTGCTATTCTGATTTTATTGATGAAAATCCATATTCATTTACCGCTTGGTATAATTTAGGAAATGCCTATTCCAAATCTGAAGACTTCGAAAAAGCTATTTGGGCATACGATTATTGCTTATTAATAAATGAAGATTTTTCTCCTGCTTATTTCAATTTAGGGAACGCCTATTTATCGGAAGAAAAATATTTGCTTTCTATTCAAAACTTCGAAAGATGTATTGAGTTAGATGGTGAAGATGGATTAACACTTTGTTATTTGGGAGAGTGTAATGAACAGTTGGGTAATTTAGAAGAAGCGAAACAGTTTTATTATAAAAGTTTAGAGCTTATGCCTGAATTATCGGATGCTTGGTTAGGTCTAGGTATTGTTAAAGATTTAGAAGGTGATTTACAAACTGCGATAGGGTTTATTGAAAAAGCAATTTCTTTTGACGCATTTAATCCTGGGTATATTCATGTTTTAGCAGGTGCATTGGAGAAAACAGAAGATGTCGAGTTAACAAATGACACCTATTTAAAGGCTTTTTCCATGGATCCAACGAACGATGAGATTCTTACGGATTATGTTAATTTTTTAGTCAAAAGTGCTTTTTTCAAAGAAGCTTCGAACTTTTTAGAAAAAATAGAAACTAAGGATGAAATAATTTCCATAGTTAGAGATCTTCATTTATTTGCAATTAATTATTTGTATTTCCAGCAAGAAGAAGTAATCTCTTTGCTGATTAACGCACAAGCTAATAATAAAGAGCTTACAAATGAAACTATTTCTTTGTATCCTGAATTGCTAAACAATCCTAAAATTGTAAATTTACTAACCAATTAGTTGCATTATGAATTTTGAATTGCCATTTATTCCCGAACGTCCTGCCAAACCTCGAAATAGTGGATTGACCATGATGATGGATAAAGGGTTAAGCATCAGAGAAACAGAGAATTTTATTGAGGCGAATAAAGAATTAACGGACATCGTAAAATTTGGTTTTGGAACGGCATATGTAACCAATAACTTGGAAGAAAAAATAGCTTTATATCGTCAAAATGGTATTCGTTCATATTTTGGTGGAACCTTATTTGAAGCTTTTTACGCTAGAAATAAGTTCGAAGACTATTTACGTTTAATCGATAAATATCAATTAGATTTAGTCGAAATTTCAGATGGTTCCATAATTATTGAACATGACGAAAAATGTAACTTGATTCGTCGGATGTCCAAAGATAGAACTGTTCTTTCTGAGGTAGGTTCAAAAGATTCAGGAATATTAATTAGTCCAAATAGATGGATAAAAATGATGACCACGGAATTACAAGCTGGTTCTTGGAAAGTAATTGCTGAAGGAAGAGAGTCTGGTAATGTTGGTGTTTTTAGGCCAAATGGTTCTGCACATACCATGCTTATAAATATGATTACAGCAAAGGTAAATCCGGAGGATATTCTTTGGGAGGCACCACAAAAAAATCAACAAGTTTGGTTTGTTAAACTTTTTGGTGCAAATGTGAATTTAGGAAATGTAGCTCCTAATGAGGTTATTCCTTTAGAATGCCTACGTTTAGGATTGCGAGGTGATACTTTTTTCGATTTTTTACCGAAAGATTATGCACATAGATTGAAACAAGTAGAGAGTGATATTGAAGAAGAATTTTCGGAATAAATGTTACTTAATAAACGTGTCGAATTAATAGGGCATGCAGCACCGATATATGCTGTTTTCGCCAAACACAATATATTATACACAGCTTCTGGAGATAAGTTTGTTGCCCGTTGGAATATAGACGAGTCAAAACAAGATAATTTCGCATTAAAATCAGAATCAAGTAATTATGCAATCTCAATGTTGCAAGATTCATCGGTGTTAGTTATTGGTACGAGTTCTGGAGTGTTTTATGTAATTGATACCTTGCGAAAAATTGAATTACACCATTTTATCCAACATAAAGTTGCTGTTTTTTCGATTCAAGAAAATCTACACAAAGATCATGTTTATATCACCGATGCGGATGGAAATCTATCGGTGTGGGATAAAAAAACATGGGAATTAATACTTTTCCTTCCATTATTAGTTGGTAAAATTAGAGATATACTTGTTTCTGATGATGGTGAATACATTTATTTAGCCTGTCAAGACGGTACAATTCGATGTTTTGAGACCCAATTTTTTAATGAATACATCGTTTTTAAAGCACATCAAGATGGTGCTAATTGTTTGGCCTTGTTTCCTGAAAAAAAACAGGTGTTAATCAGTGGTGGCAAAGATGGATATTTACGTATTTGGTCATTAAAAACAAATACATGTGTTTTAGAAATCCCCGCACATAATTACGGTATATATAAAATTTTATTTTTTAATCAGGGAAAAAATTTTTGTACAGTAAGTCGCGATAAATCCATCAAAATTTGGGATGCAAACGATTGTTCCGTTGTTTCAAAACTAGAACGCAAACACGGTGGACATTCACATGCAGTTAATGATATTTGTAAATTGGATGAGTATACATTATGTTCCGTTGGGGATGATAAACGTATAATTATTTGGGATGCTATTATTGAAGCGTAAAAAAATAGTTGTTTCTGATTAATTTGGATTTTAGTACCTATTTTTATGATATATTTGTAATTATATGTAAATCCATTTTGGGTAATTATAACGTATGAATCATATTCTTGTTTTATTTTTATTTCTAATTGCTTGTTTGAGTGATGTTTATTCTCAGACAACTAATTTTAATTCCACCAAAAACTGGAGAAGGAACAAGAAAGAACTTGTATTAAATATTGGGACAACAGGATTTTTAGGAGAATTAGGAGGTAAGGATGCAATAGGTACCCAATACAGTTTGGCAGATTTAGATTTGAAATCAACCACGATGGATATTGGTTTTTCATATCGATATCGTTTTAAACCATTTTTTGCTACTTCTTCTATTATTGGTATTGGTCAAGTTAAGGGAGATGATAAACTAACGCTAGAGCCTTCTCGTAACGCAAGAAATTTAAATTTTAAGTCTACCTTGTTTACTGCTTATCAGCGTTTAGAATTCTTATTTTATTTTAAAGAGTCTTTTGGACATAAATACAACTTCAAAGGAGTAAGCGGTAAGAAAAATCATAACGAACAAATATATTTGTTTGCAGGTGTTGGATTATGTTACTTCAATCCGATGGGAAATTATAATGGTCAATGGGTAAAGTTAAAGCCACTTAGAACAGAAGGTCAAGGTTTTCCAAATCGCCCTAAAGAGTATTCTTTGGTTACTCCAATTATACCAGTAGGTTTAGGTTTTAGAATGGGGATTGACCGTATGTGGAGGGTAGGTCTAGAAATTACCTATTTCAAAACATTTTCAGATTATATAGATGACGCCTCTACAACTGGATTTGATACCGATTTATTACAAGAAAAATATGGTACTGTTGCCGCTTACATGAGTAACCCTGCGCGTACAGAGCAAGAGAAAGCATGGTTTTCGAATGGACAACAACGTGGAAATCCAAAGTTTAAAGATGCATTTGTATATGCGAATGTTATTGTAGTTAGAAATATCACTTATAAAGTTACTGCACCTAGAAGACCTCAACTTAAATGGAAAGGTTTACGTGCTAAATTCTAAAAATTACGAGGTGTTAGCCTCGTTTTTTATTTATTGCTATGTATACATTTTTTAGATCGCTACTTTTTTTTTTCTCCCCTGAAAAAGCACACTACCTAACAGCTTCGTTGCTTCGTTTTGCGTTGCAAATCCCAGGAATGAAATCAATTTGGAAATCTTTGTTTTGTATATCGGATAGTCGCTTGGAAAAAACTGTTTTTGGAATTTCTTTTCCAAATCCTGTTGGTTTAGCTGCCGGTTTTGATAAGGATGCTAAAATGTTTGAGGATCTAGCGTATTGTGGTTTTGGATTTATCGAAATAGGTACCTTAACACCGAAAGGTCAACCGGGTAATCCACAACCTAGATTGTTTCGTTTGAAAGAAGATAACGCGATTATAAATCGTATGGGATTTAATAACGAAGGGGTAGATGCAGCTGTTGAACGGCTTAAAAAAAGAAAGACGAAAACAATTATTGGGGGAAATATAGGTAAGAATAAAGTCACGGAAAATGAAGATGCATTAAACGATTATATCTTAAATTTTAATGCTTTATTCGATTATGTCGACTATTTTGTTGTGAATGTTTCTTCGCCAAATACACCTGGATTAAGAGATTTACAAGAAAAAGAACCTTTAAAACATTTGTTATTCTCTTTAATGCAAGTAAATAATTTAAAAAATAATCAAAAACCAATTCTTCTTAAAATCGCACCTGATTTAACAGATAGCCAATTAGATGATATTATAGAAATAGTGAATGAAACTAAAATTTCTGGAGTTATTGCGACAAATACTACCATCTCTCGAGAAGGGTTGAAATCAGATAAAAATTTGGTAGAAGAAATTGGGGCAGGAGGACTTTCCGGAAAACCAGTTCGTGAAAGATCTACCGAAGTTATTCGTTATTTAGCTACAAAATCAAATAAATCATTTCCAATAATCGGAGTAGGAGGGATACATTCAGAGCAAGATGCATTAGAAAAATTGGATGCAGGAGCTGATTTAATTCAGTTGTATACTGGTTTTATATATGAAGGACCTGCGTTAGTGAAAAGAATTAATAAAGCAATTTTGGCTAAAAAATAATAAGGGAGGTTTTAACGTTGTATTACAAACAGATGGAAAAAATTTCGTTGGTAGAGTGTCCTAGAGATGCTATGCAAGGGATGCATGATTTTATTCCCACAAAGGATAAAATTAATTATCTCAATGCTTTGTTAAAATGTAATTTCGATGTGTTGGATTTTGGAAGTTTTGTTTCTCCAAAAGCAATACCACAAATGCGTGATACACAAGAAGTTTTGGATAGTTTGGATTTAAATGGAATTAACACAAAACTTTTAGCCATAATTGCAAATGTGAAAGGTGCTCAAATCGCCTTGCAAAACCCACAGATTTCTATACTTGGGTTTCCTTTATCCATTTCTGAAACTTTCCAACAAAGAAATACAAATGCTTCCATTGCAGACGCATGGAAAATGTTAGGTGAGATTTCCGAATTATGCCATCAGTATGATAAAGAGCTTTTGGTGTACCTTTCTATGGGTTTTGGTAATCCGTATGGGGATACTTGGAACGAGACAATTGTATCCGAATTTTCCACAAAACTATTTACTCAATTGGGGGTGAAATCGATAGCGCTTTCTGATACTATTGGTTGTGCCACACCGACGTTGGTTTCGTCCTTATTTAGTACCGTAATTAAAGAACAACCAGCAGTTACCTTTGGTGCTCACCTACATGTTTTGCCGGAGTATGCAGATTCAATTATCGAAGCAGCCTATACTAGTGGCTGTAGAAGATTTGATGGTGCTGTGAAAGGTTTTGGAGGCTGTCCGATGGCAAAAGATGAGTTAACAGGAAATATGCCTACCGAAAAATTATTGGAATGGTTTTTGAATAAAAAGATCGCAACGAATGTTAGTAGATTAGCTTTTGAAAACGCATATGAATTAAGTACAACTATTTTTAATAGATAAGTAATGGGCCGTTTTTTATTTTTGATTTTATGTAGCTGTACTTTTTCCTTGCTTTTTGGTATGGAAAATCAGAAAAAAACCTTACCTTCTTTTAAGTATTTGGAAGTACAAGGCCGTATTTCTGTAATTCTTCAAGAAGGTACATATTTTTCAGCTGAAATAAAGTCAAGCTTGTCAGAAGAAGATTTGAATAAATTGTCTTTTACAAGTAAAGGACAATCGATGATCATAAAATATATAGGAGTTAATTTTAAAGAGCTGGACATAACAATTACATTGACACTTCCAACTGTTGAATCGATTGAATCCAATCAAGGGGCGCGTGTGAGTTTGTCTAATATGCGTATTAAATCCCCTAAAATTACTTTGTCTGCATTTGCAGGGGGGTATATTTCCGGAAAATATGACGTGGAATTGGCAGATGTGCGTGTTGATCAAGGAGGTACAATTAATATGGTAGGAACTGCTAAAATGTTTACGTGTACAGTTACTACAGGTGGTGAAATAGATGCTGTAAATTTTATAGCAAATAACTGTGTTGCAAAAATAAAAATGGGAGGAAATATTACGGTACATACTAGAGAAACATTAAATGCTACCGTGTTTAGTGGTGGCACTATTCGATATAGAGGAAGTGGTGTAATCACGGAAACAATTAAATTAGGAGGTACAATTCAAAAATTATAACATGAAGTATTGGATATTCATAACTGTATTAATAGTACTAGTTTCCTGTAATGAGGAAACAATAAAGCAAAAAAAGCTTGCTCCGAAAGTGAAAGTTGGAACCCAAACTAATATTGAATGTTTATTTGATGAAACTACTTTTGAAAGTCCTGAAGCATATCCATTACTAAAAGAATTAAAGATTTGTGATGCAACACAAAAAGATTTAAATAACCACGATGTTCCAGCATGTAATCCCAAGTTTTTTAAATTTTATCCTTTTATTGAAAACAAAAAATTAAAGGACGCTTTTGTTTTGCTCATTAAATCAAGGGTGCAAGGATTTCCATTGCGAAGAGTGCTCGTATTTGAACGCGAAGGAAAAGTATTGGTGAAGGTAAATGGGTTTGTAGCAAATTTGATTGGCAAACGTAAATCTGTATCTAAACATGATGACTTACTTTTGCGTTTTAATGATAATCTTGGGGTAGGTGAAGTTGTGTTTTACAATTGTCTGTATGTTTGGAAAGATAAACGATATGTTTTTAAACAAGTTGAACAAATCAACGATGCAAATATTAAAACTGAATTTCAAGATTCTATGAATATAGAAATTGAGACCATTATTACAAAAAATAGAATGGTGTTTTAATGAAAATACTTTCTTTTTTTCTGTTTCTATTCTTCATAGCTTCTTGTACTTTAGATGTCGAGTTAAAACCTTTGAATAGTTCTGCTGTATTTAATGATGGAAATTCTAAAATGTGGTTAGTAGAACATTTATGGATAAAAGAGAGGGATTATG
>JBIIKZ010000009.1:0-56095 GCA_044232905.1 Crocinitomicaceae bacterium | reverse complement strand
TCAATGATTTTAAAATTTGTTTCGATTACAATCTTATTAGTTGGATGTATACTTGTAATTTCATCAATTTCTAAGTATGGTAAAGATGAAAAAACTGTAAAAGACATTGAAGTGATCAGTAAATACCTTAAAAAAGGAGTGGTAATTGATTCACCGATTTCAATGAGTGATGATTTTTCTATTCATGCGTACTTCTATCGAATGAATTTTATTAGTTTAAGATGTGATTCTGAGATTAAAAATAAATTTTACATGGTTAATCTTGAAGATGATTCTGAAAATGAAATTCCGAAAAAATATCAGTTAATTCCATTGAATACAAGCATATTGAAATTATACAAAAAGAGGTAATTACTTAATAGTTTCAAAAACTGCTTTAAAATCTTCTTCATTTCCAAACCATGTATTGGCTTTTAATCCAATATTTCTTGCGCGTTCAGGTTGTTTAACACTTTTTAACCCTTCAATAGTTTGAATAACCGCTGTTTTAAGAAATTCTTTCTCCTTTTCTGTGAAATAAGCCAGATTAGTTAGACGTTCCAAAGAATTTTGATTTTCGTTCCAAACAATCATCGCTCCAGGAAGATCTTTTGTGAATTTTTTTAAAGCGCCGTCCATAAGTATTACCGAAATGTCTTCCGCATATAAAGACTTTAATTTCGTGTTGAATTCCAGTGCTTTTTTATAATTCTTATCTTTAAATTCTTCTAGGATATGTTCGATTAAAGTTTCTTTCATTTCAAGGTAGAATTCTACTTCCTTATCATACATTTCTTTTGTAACGTCTTTTTCAATACATTTTGCTAAACATACAATGCTTTGTTCGAAGGCGTCCTTGTATTTTGACTCTTTATTCTTTTGCTTAGAGATTTTAAATAAGGCTTTAGAAAGATAAACGTACGGTATAGCATCGTTTTTTGTTTCAGGTTTTAAGGCATATTTCTGTGCTTTATCAACCAATTTTTTATAATCGTTTCCTACATATAACGTGAATAAATCACTATATAAAGGAGGTTGTGCTTTAAGTGTGTTAATAGAAAATAGAATAAATACTAGTACTATTGCTTTTTGCATCGTTTTTGCTTTTTAAAATTCAAAATTACCCAAGACAATTAAATTGAAATAATTTATTCCACACTCTTTATCAACAATTCTAGTATTGCAATGGCTGCAGTAGGAATTTTAGTACCTGGACCAAAAACTCCAAAAACTCCTTTTTCATATAAGAAATCATAATCTTTTGCTGGGATTACTCCTCCGGCGATAACCATAATATCAGCTCTTCCATTTGCCTTTAATTCTTCAATAACTGCTGGGATTAAGGTTTTATGTCCTGCTGCTAATGAGCTAATACCAAGTATATGCACATCATTCTCAATCGCTTGTTTGGCTACTTCTTGCGGTGTTTGAAATAAAGGGCTGATATCTACATCAAACCCCATATCCGCGAAGGAGGTAGCAATAATTTTAGCTCCTCGATCGTGGCCATCTTGCCCCATTTTTGCGACCATAATTCGTGGTCTTCTTCCTTCTAAGTGCGCGAATTTATCCGCTAAGGAAATTGCTTTCTTAAAATCTTCATTTTTCATAACTCCTTTTGCGTATACGCCTTGAATCGAATGTATTTTAGCTTGGTATCTTCCAAAAACACGTTCCAATGCATCTGAAATTTCTCCTAATGTTGCTCTATTTCGTGCACAAATAATTGCTGCATCCAACAAATTACCATCGCCTGTTTGCGCAATTTTTTCGATGGCTAAAAGACTTTCTTGGACTAGCGTGGTATTTCTTTCGCTTTTCAATTTGTTAAGTTGTTCTATTTGTTGAATTCGAACCGAATCATTATTGATTTCCAAAGTTTCAATTGGTTCTTCTTTTTCGAGTTGGTAACGGTTTACTCCAATAATTATGTCTTCCTCACCATCTATACGCGCTTGTTTTGCTGTAGCTGCTTCCTCAATACGCATTTTAGGAATGCCTGCCTCTATTGCTTTTGTCATTCCACCCAAAGTTTCTACTTCTTCAATTAATTCCCAAGCCTCTTGACAAAGTGTTTCCGTTAAAGTTTCAATGGTATAACTTCCTTCGCTTGGGTCAATAATTCCGGTAATTCCAATTTCTTCCTGTAAATAGATTTGTGTGTTTCGCGCGATTCTAGCTGAAAAATCTGTCGGTAAAGCAATCGCTTCATCCAATGAATTTGTATGTAACGATTGCGTTCCTCCTAGTACTGCTGCTAATGCTTCGATACAAGTACGGGTAACATTATTGAATGGGTCTTGTTCGGTTAAACTCCAACCGGATGTTTGGCAGTGTGTTCGCAATGCCATCGATTTTTCTTTTTTAGGGTTGAATTCTTTTACAATTTTCGCCCATAACAATCTTCCAGCGCGCAATTTGGCAATCTCTACCATTGGTTTCATACCGATTCCCCAAAAGAAACTTAAACGTGGTGCAAAATCGTCAATATCCAAACCTACATTAATTCCAGCGCGTAAATACTCTAATCCGTCGGCAAGTGTATATGCTAGTTCTTGTGCAGCGGTTGCACCAGCTTCATGCATGTGGTAACCAGAAATGGATATTGAGTTGAATTTCGGCATATATTTAGTCGTATATGCAAAAATATCCGCGATAATCCGCATGGATGGAGTTGGTGGATAAATGTAAGTGTTACGCACCATAAATTCTTTCAAGATGTCATTTTGAATTGTTCCTGAAAGTAATTCTTGTTTTACCCCTTGTTCTTCTGCAGCAACAATATAGAATGCTAAAATTGGAATTACTGCACCATTCATTGTCATAGAAACAGACATTTGATCCAATGGAATTTGGTCAAATAATACTTTCATGTCTAAAACAGAGTCAATTGCTACTCCTGCTTTTCCAACATCTCCAGTAACGCGCGGATGGTCTGAATCGTATCCGCGATGTGTGGCCAAATCAAAGGCAACCGAAAGTCCTTTTTGTCCAGCTGCTAAATTGCGTTGATAAAATGCGTTTGATTCTTCAGCCGTTGAAAATCCTGCGTATTGTCGTATTGTCCAAGGACGAGAACGGTACATGGATGCATAGGGTCCGCCTAAAAATGGCGCAATACCTGACTTGAATCCAATGTGTTCAGGGTGTGTATATGGTTTGATTACCGGATTTGAAGTTGGTAAGTCTTTCCAATCGGTTTTTGTGAAATCTATGTTTTTCATTTTTTTACAAATTTTCAGACGGTCTATTTTCGAATTCCTTTTCCAAAATCAAAGGATGCATGCCCATAAAAGTTTCTTCTACTTCTTTCCAGGTTGTGTTTGAAAGATCTGGGTTGAAATAGTTATTTATTCCCACCAAAACTTGTTTTTTCTCCAATACGTTTTGTATGCTTTTAGAACGTACACGCGCAATTTCAGTTGTTAGATAAGCTTCTGTAGCTGAAGTATTGATACCTCCCTTTTCTTCAATTGCTTGAAACAATTTCCACGCTTCATCTGCTAGCTTTGTCGTATATTTTTCAATAATGAGACTGCCTTCTAAAGGATCTACGAGTTGATTTATTTCGGCCTCATCCTTTAATATTAAAGATATATTTATCGCCATTCGCTCTGAAAAAGGGCAGCTTCCCGCTGTGGCAAGCAAATCATATGGTTGAATGATTAGTTGATCAACACCACTTAATACAGCGGATAGACCTTCTGTAGTTTGTCGAAGTAGGTTTGTATATGGGTCTTGTAAGGATTTATTTATAAAGCCTGTTTTAGCAGTAATATAGGTTTTAGCAGAGGATGAATATGCTGTTTTTATTTTATGCCAAAGCACTTGAAATGCTCTAAACTTTGCAATTTCCAAGAGGAAATTGGGACCAATTCCAAAGGTGAAATGGATTGGTTCGTTTGGATTTTTAGCAAGTAAATTTTTTCCTTTTGCTAATGCGTATGCTAATGATTGCTTTATATTTCCGCCGATAGCATTCACTAAATACGAATTTACGGTATTTTGGTGGGAATTTACTTGTAAAAATAACGGAGACTTATCCGCAAACCAAGTACGAATTAAAGCGGTTTGTTCTTCGTCTTTTGTTATGAAATAGCTATAAATATATGCAATTTCAATATTCGCGAGTAAGACTGAAAGTTGAATATTTTGAAGTTGCGTTACATCAAAGTTTATAGCATTTGCTCCTAAATTTAATTGGAGTAACGCAATTTGATTTGCTGTTTTTTCATTACTAACCTGAATTTCTACGCCAATTTTCCAATCGTTTGTTGTTGGTTTTTTATAACTCAAAATTTCTATATTAGCAGTATAAATATCGGTAAAAGTGAGTTCCTCTATTTCGTTTTTAAAAGCAGTGGGGTCGGAGGTGTTTTCAGATTTTAATTCTTTGATTAACTGTGACTTCCAATCGGAAAGATTCGGTTTTTCAAATGCTTCAAATAGTTTTTTCATTCGTTTGGATTGAAAATAAAAATATACAATCAAAGGTAAGGATATATCTAGGAAATAAAAAGTTTACCGCAAAAGTCTATGCTCTAGATGTATTATATTTGTGCTATTAAATGCTTATCACTTTTATATCACCTTATGAAAACAATTTATTTTTTTTCGTTATCCATTTTACTTTTTGCATGTAACGCTACTCCTGAAATTACCGAGGAACCAAAGAAAGTTCGTGTAATGAATCAAACGACTACAAAAAACGGGATTACTACAGCGAAATTTACCGTTTGGGGAAATTGTGGCATGTGCAAAGAAACAATCGAAAAATCTTTGAAAATCAATGGTGTTAAACATGCTGATTGGCACATCGAAAGTAAAATATTGACTGTTTCACTGGATACGGCTCTTGTGGATTTGAAAACGGTTCAACAAGCAATCGCAGGAGTTGGCTATGATAATGTTAAATATACTGGGGATTCAAAGGCGTATGCAAAATTACATGCGTGTTGTCAATACGAACGCAAATAATAAGTAAGTGCCCACAAAGCGTAATAATTATTTAATATACATATGTAATTAATTACGTATATATACTTAAATTTGCACTCTTTTTAATTTTTGTAAATCAATTTTTAACAATGATTCATATTTTCCTAGTCGATGATCATAAAATTCTTCGCAAAGGATTGAAAATTTTGTTGGAATCTGAACGAAATTTTAAAGTGGTTGGAGAAGCATATTCTGTAAGAGAGGCAATCTCTGTGATTTCTTCCACTGAAAAAATTGATATTGTGATTACAGGTATAAATTTACCAAATGAATCTGGTTTAGAGCTTGTAAAATATCTTACAACAAATACTCCTAGTGTTAAAAGTCTCGTTTTTTCCATGAACCTTGAATGTTCTTACGCGTTAAAAGCGATGGAAATAGGCGCTAGTGGGTACATAAGTAAAAATTCTGAGGACTTTGAATTAGTTAATGCTATCATGGAGGTTTACCATGGAAACACTTTCGTTTCGCAATCAATAATCGAGGAATTTAAAAAAAATAAAACAGCTAAATCGGCAGATGAAATTCCAATATCTCCTAGGGAATTAGAAGTTTTAAAGCATATTATTGATGGTTGGAGTAATAAAATGATCGGAGATATGATGTACGTTAGTGAAAGTACTGTCAACACGCATCGCTATCACTTGATGAAAAAATTGAATGCAAAAAATTCAGCGGATTTGGTGCGTATTGCGTTCTCTAAAAATTTGATTAATCAAAATTAGAACGCATACATCGAACACTTAAACCTCCATTTACTTCAAAGTTGTAGTGATTTACAGTTGTTGTAGAAAAATACCACATCCAAGCAAACCCTTTGTAATCCAATGTATTTGACCAATAATAGGCAAATGTTTGTTGGAATATATAATTTCCATTAAGCATTCTACTTCCAGCAAATCCCACTTCTTTAAAAAAGGGAATTTCGTTAGAATTGGACTTTTTCTTGTAAATGAAATTAGAATTGTCCGTTTCAGTAACGTTTACACTATTTGTTTCGTTGTATATCTTGTCAATCACTATTTTCCATTCCGCATCTGAAGGTACTTTCCAACCTGCAGGACAAATGCCACGTTTATCGATTACTGTTGCCCAAGTATATAAATAGCCTTGTGCATTGATTTTATTTTTATCTCCAGCTGGAGCCCATCGGTAAATTTGGTTGGTGTCAGTGTTTAATGGTGTGTTTATCGTTTTGGTTGTTCGTATGGAGTCGCCATTAGAAAATCGTGTTGTTTTTAGATTTTCGAGAAACCATTCTGTACTATCGATGCGAAAGGTTTGGTAAATATTTCCATCCACATCTTTGACACTACTCTGTGCTAAAATAGTGCGAGAAAAAACGATGAGTATTAGTAATACTTTAAATTTCATGCATTTAAATTTTGCAGTTTTTTTAATTGATTTTACCTTCTGAAAAGAAAAAACCATCTCGGTAGATGCTGATAGACTTTAAAAGTCCATTTGAATCATAATTGTAAATTTTACCAGTGTAAATCGAACCAAATTTGAAATTTCCAACTTGGTATAATTCATCCTGTTTGTTGTACACGACATTATACCCATTTGGGTCAAATGGACCATCTTTTAAGATTGGACCTGCAACACGAATAGAATTAAATCCTTTTGTTAGTATTGGTACATTAGAATTGAATGCTAAATCGTTATGAACTATTGCTTCTACTTTTCCTTGTTTTTTGATGTGAATTTGACTACTTATAACACCAGATTTTTCATACCAAGTAACATTTCCCCTCACTTTATCTTCTTTTGATTCGTAAGATAATGCCAGTGTACCATTGTTGTAAAAGTGTTTAGTGACACCAAGTTTTTTTCCGTGTTTATCATAAATGGATATACTAGAAATTTTTCCACTTGGGTAATAATAGGTTAAAGTGTCATTATAATGTTGGTTGGAAAAAACACCTTTTTCTTTAATTATTCCCGTTGGATAAAATTTTTCATAAGGACCATTAGGTGTGTTAGATACATATTTTCCTTTTAGTTTTGGTGTTTTACCATCCGGATAATATTTAGTCCATATCGCTTCCTTTTTTCCCTTTACCAAAATACCTTCTTCGACTTTAGTATTTGCGTTATAATTACTATTCGGCAAATCTTTTCCGTAATAGGTCATGAATACTGTGTCCGTTTTTGGTTTAGGGCGATTGGATTGAGAAAACCCGATTAAATGGAAACAAATTATCAAAATGAATGTTGGGTAACAATGTTTTCTATTTTTCATTTTTGCACAATTTATGCTTTTACGATGCCAAAGTTACGCTAATCTATCACGTGTTTTATATGATATGTATCATAAAATTGTTTTTTCATAGTTTTCTATGAGTACCCTATATTTACTTAACTTTTTGTTAATTTTCACTTCATATAACCACCCTTTTTTATCTTATTGTATGTTGAATTTTGTTTAATAAGTACTTGTTCTAAAACACGATAATAAAAAATTTAATTTTTGGTTAATAAAAGATACCGAATAGTTGAAAGAAAATTTTATTCGTAAACCTTATTCCTCGTATATTTGCACCACATTTAAAGCTGTATATAATGAGTGCATTTTCTGAAAGACACATTGGGTCAAATGAAGCTGAAAAGCAAGCTATGTTGGCGAAAATTGGAGTTTCTTCCATCGCTGAATTAATCGATAAAACGATTCCATCTCAAATACGTTTGGGACGTGAATTGAATATTACGGATGCTATGACTGAACAAGAATACCTAACACATATTAATGCGTTAGCTTCTAAAAACAAAGTATTTAAATCATACATTGGTCTAGGATATAACGATACAATCACGCCTTCTGTGGTTTTAAGAAATGTATTGGAAAATCCAGGATGGTACACAGCGTATACGCCATACCAAGCGGAAATTTCACAAGGACGTTTAGAGGCTTTGTTGAACTTCCAAACAATGATTTTGGATTTAACAGGAATGGAAATTGCAAACGCATCTTTATTAGATGAAGCAACAGCTGCTGCTGAGGCGATGCTTATGTTCTTTAATTCCCGTTCTAGAAATGATATTAAAGCAGGAAAAAATAAATTTTTCGTTTCCGAATTTGCTTTCCCACAAACTATTGATGTAATCAAAGGTCGTGCAGCAAACTTAGGAATAGAATTAGTAATCGCAGATCCAGAGACTTTTGCTTTTGATGGTACTTTCTTCGGAGCGTTAACACAATATCCAGATGCATTAGGACGTATCCAAGATGTTGCCGGATTTATTACGAAAGCACACGCATTCGATATTCGAGTTGCAGTTGCTGCAGATATCATGTCCTTAGTGTTGTTGAAATCTCCTGGTTCTTTACGAGCGGACGTAGTGTTAGGTTCTTCCCAACGTTTTGGGGTACCAATGGGATACGGTGGACCACACGCTGCATTCTTTGCATGTAAAGATGAGTTCAAACGTACAATTCCTGGTCGTATCATTGGTGTATCGAAAGATGCAGATGATAACCTAGCATTACGTATGGCTTTACAAACACGTGAGCAACATATAAAACGCGATAAAGCGACATCCAACATCTGTACTGCACAAGCATTATTGGCAGTTATGGCGAGTATGTATGCGGTATACCACGGACCAGCGCGTTTAAAAGCGATTGCTACCGATATTCATACAAAAGCGACTACCGTTGCTACCGAATTGAAAAAATTAGGATTTACGATAAAATCGGATAACTATTTTGACACATTGTGGGTAGAATTACCTGCTACTGTTTCTGTAGCGACCTTGAAATACCAAACAGAGTCAAACGAAATTAATTTACGTTATGTAAATGATTCACAAGTGACTATAAGTTTTGGTGAATCTATTACGAATGCAGATTTAAATACCTTAGTAAATGTATTTGCGCAAGTAGCTGTGAAACCTGCTTTAACAGTGGAGAAATCTTCAACTATTGCAATTAATACGAATAACTTACGTACGGAAGCTATTTTAACACACCCAACTTTCAACTCGCATCATTCTGAATCGCAAATGATGCGTTATTTGAAACGTTTGGAAAATAAAGATTTGTCCTTAGTGCACAGTATGATAGCTTTAGGTTCTTGTACGATGAAATTAAATGCAGCGACGGAATTAATGCCAATCACAAACCCTTCGTTTGCGAATATGCACCCATTCTGTCCAGTAGAACAAGCAGAAGGATACCACGAAATGTTACGTCAGTTAGAAATTGATCTTTCTGAATGTACAGGTTTTGCAGGAACTTCCTTACAACCAAATTCTGGTGCACAAGGAGAATATGCAGGATTGATGGTGATTAAAGCATACCATGAGTCTCGTGGTGATTTTCACCGTAAACATATGATAATCCCTTCTTCTGCACACGGAACAAACCCTGCTTCAGCAGTTATGGCTGGATTTGAAGTGGTAGTTACTGGTTGTGATGAAAACGGAAATATCGACATCGAAGCGTTACGTGAAAAAGCAATTGAGTTAAAAGACACTTTAGGTGGTTTAATGGTGACGTACCCATCGACACATGGTGTATTTGAAGAAGGTATTATTGAAATTACTTCGATCATCCATGAAAATGGTGGTCAAGTATACATGGATGGTGCAAACATGAATGCGCAAGTTGGATTAACTAATCCAGGAAACATTGGTGCGGACGTTTGTCACTTGAACTTACACAAAACATTTGCAATTCCACATGGTGGTGGAGGACCAGGTATGGGACCAATCGGTGTGGCAGCACATTTAGTTCCTTTCTTACCAGGAAGTCCATTATTGAAAGCTGGTGGTGAAAAAGCGATTCATGCGGTTTCTGGAGCTCCTTACGGAAGTGCATTGATTTTGTTGATTTCTTATGGTTATATCAAAATGTTAGGTGCAAAAGGATTGAGAGAATCTACGGAAAACGCAATTTTAAATGCAAATTACATCGCTACGCAATTGAAAGCACATTACCCAATCTTGTATACAGGTAAAAACGATACCGTAGCACACGAGTTGATCTTAGATTGTCGTGAGTTCAAAAAGAATGCGGATGTGGAGGTAGCAGACATGGCAAAACGTTTGATCGACTTCGGTTTCCATGCGCCAACGGTATCTTTCCCAGTTGCTGGAACGTTAATGATTGAGCCTACGGAAAGTGAAGATAAAGCAGAATTAGACCGTTTCATCGAAGCTATGATTAAGATTCGTCTAGAGATTGCGGAAATAGAAAATGGCCATGCGGATAAAGTAAACAACCTATTGAAAAATGCACCACATACTGCGGATTGCATCATCAATAAAAACTGGGAATACCCATACACACCAGCGGAAGCGGTATATCCAGTAGCTTACTTGAAAGAGTTTAAATATTGGGTTCCTGTACGTCGTGTAGACAATGCATTTGGCGATAGAAATTTAGTGTGTTCTTGTCCAAGTGTGGAAAGCTACTCGAATGTAGTGGAGGCTTAGGCTTCGACAGGCTCTGTCTGACGCTAAAATATAAATACAAAAGGGAGAATGTGATGTTCTCCCTTTTTTTATGATAACCTAATTAGAAAAACAGAAAAACACTAAAATTTGCGGTGAAAAACCGTATTTTTACCGCATAATCTGCGGTGTAAATAAATAGTAAATACTAAAAATTAATTTTTTAGACTCTACTATTTTTCAAATACACGCGATACGCCCATAATCCAGGCAATCCAAAAAGTACAATCCCAGCAAAAATATACCCTTTCGGAAGTAAATAAAAGTCTTTGACACCTAAGCGTGCTAACTGTTCTTTTTCAGCACCGATGCCAATAAAATACGAAAGACTAATATTGGCTTTTACTTTCCAAGTTTTTGCTACTGTTTGAAAAACAATTTCTCCATCAAATAAATTGATTGGAAATAAAAAGAAGATACACGTTGCTAAGAGTACACCTAGTGCAAATACAAACCACGGATTTTTAAATTTTTGTTTCATTTTTTTATCAGTTAGTCACCTCCCTCTGTCTCTAATTCTCTGAGGCTCTCGAAGAGAAAGAGGGAAGATGATGAGTCATTTTTTTATTGTTTTAATGAGATTCTAAAAGTAGTTCCTTTATCGATTTCGGAATGTAGTATAAACACATTTCCTTTATGGTATTCGTTAATGATTCGTTTTACCAAGGAAAGTCCGAGACCCCAACCACGTTTTTTTGTTGTAAAACCTGGTTTAAAAATGGTTTTAAAATTGCTATGTGCGATTCCTTTTCCGGTATCTTGAATGTCAATATGTACATGGTTTTCGTCTTTTGAAATGGTGATATTGAGTTCTCCGGAAGTTTCCATTGAATCCACAGCATTCTTAGTAATGTTTTCAATCACCCATTCTATCAACGGAGGGTTATGTGGAACGAGCATTTCCGGGGAATCGCTTTGGATGGAAAAATGAATTTTGCTCGAGACACGTAATTTCAAATAATCAATCACCGTACTAACGGTTTCCACAATGTTTTTGTCTTCGAGTTGTGTTGCAGAACCAATTTTAGAAAAACGGTTGGCCACTTGTTCTAAGCGACTCACATCTTTTTGCATTTCTACAGGAATATTCGGATCTATGTTTTGAGTTTCTAAATATTGTACCCAGGCTAATAAAGAGGATAAAGGTGTACCTAATTGATGGGCTGTTTCTTTCGCCATTCCTGCCCAAACTTGGTTTTGTTCCGCTTTACGGAACGTATTAAAGATGAGGTAACCTACAAAAATAAATAAGGTGAAAATGATGAATTGTACATAGGGGAAATACTGTAATTTTTTTAATTCAGGACTATCATCATAATACAACAAACTATGTTGTTTGCTGCCAAAATTGATTGGAATAGCCTTATTACTGTGTTTCAATCGTTCAATTGTTTCCAATAATTCGCCCTTACGTTGATCGCTCAATGGAAGATTTGTTGCTAATATGGAGTCTGAATCCGCATCTACCAATAATACCGGAACAGCGCCTTCATTCGCTTTCAATTCTATGTTAAATGCATGTATCAATGAATCCCGTTCCCTTTCCAATCGTGTAATTTCTTTCGAATCGGTATAAGCACAATTCATCACCAATCCTTCATCTATTTCAATGGTTATTTTGTATTTCCAAGAATTTGCTAAATATAAAAGTGTATCGTTAAACATGCGCTTAACAGTCGAATCAGGTAGCGCATCATGTAAATTATTGAAATCGGAATAGGTGAAGTCAAGGTGAAGGTGTTCCGAAATATCATTGTTATTGTCATATAAAATAACAGGAATTGACTTGTTTATGCCAATAATTTTCAGAGGTAAGGTGTAATCAGGCATCTGTTGGATGTCGATTGGTTTTAAAATTTCTTTAGTTGCGCTACTCCATAATTCCATTTCATTGCGTTCTTTATCGCGTAGTTGCGAGAAAGTACGATTAGTAAGTTGCACTAATTCTGCTTTCTTCTTAATGGCTTCCGCCCATTGTTTTACGCGATAGCGTTCTCGTATACTTACTTTGGAGACGATGGAATTCGAGAAAAATAAAGACGCGGAAATCAATACCAGCGCGATGCCAAGTAAAATGATTTTCCAACGTTGTTTTTTTGAATAAAGATTCATGAATTTTCTACGAACTACCAAAGATATAAAATTGCATAGGTAAACGATAATTCCGCCGAATTTATTTGTGTTCAAAACTTACCGTCTTTTATGTGGATAACCCCCAATAATTTTAAGGTTTCTATCAAAGTAAAATTGTAAATTTGACTCACAATTTTTTAAATAAGAATAATGAGTTTACTTACCGTAGGAAGTGTTGCGTTTGATGCGATTGAAACGCCATTTGGAAAAACAGATAAAATAATCGGAGGAGCAGGTACCTATATAGCCTTGGCATCTTCTTTTTTTGCTAAAAATCAAAACATCGTTTCTGTTGTTGGAGATGATTTTCCACAAGAAATGTTAGACTTGTTGTCGCAACGCGGAGTAGATCTTACAGGTTTACAAATCAAACAAGGGGAAAAAACATTTTTCTGGTCTGGTAAGTACCATAACGATATGAATACGCGCGATACCTTGATCACAGAATTGAACGTATTAGAAAATTTTGATCCAATTATTCCTTCAGATTACCAAGGTGCTGAATTATTGATGTTAGGTAATTTAAGCCCGCAAGTGCAACGTTCTGTTATTGAACGATTGACAGAACGTCCAAAGTTAATAGCAATGGATACGATGAATTTTTGGATGGATATTGCATTGGACGAATTGAAAAAAACAATGGCGCTAGTTGACTTGTTAATCATCAACGATGAAGAAGCGCGTCAATTGTCTGGAGAAAGTTCGTTAGTAAAAGCAGCGAAAGTAATTCGTGCGATGGGTCCTAAATATTTGATTATCAAAAAAGGCGAACATGGCGCTTTATTATTCCATGGTGAGAACATTTTCTTCGCACCAGCTTTACCTTTGGAAGAAGTTTTTGATCCAACAGGAGCAGGAGACACCTTTGCAGGTGGATTTATGGGTTATTTAGCAAGTACGGGAGATATTTCTTTTGAGAATATGAAACGTGCAATTATTGCTGGTTCTGCATTGGCTTCATATTGTGTAGAAAAATTCGGGACACAAAAATTAGTGGAAATCACACAAGAAAATTTAGATGCACGTATACAAGAGTTCGTAGCGTTGTCTAATTATGATATGGTTTACCAAGCAAATTAAATTATTTATGTTACTTCCTCCCTTGAGGGAGGATTGAGGAGGGTGACCTCTTTTGACCCTAACAAATTTCAAGAATGGAAAAGAAAGAATTTATTGATCGTCTGAAGGAATTAACTGTAAATGAAGATGTTTTTGCAGTATCACGTGCTATAAATGACTTGCGCGGACAATTTGAAGATTTTTGTATCGAACAAGATCGTTTAAAACAAGTTGCACTTTTAGAAGCGCAAGAACGTGGAGAAACAGTTGATTTTACGAACGAGCCAGATCCATTAAAAGAAGAATTTTATACCGTTTTTGGCGAATATAAAGAACGTAGAAATAAACTTTCTTCGGAGAAAAAGTTAGAGGAAGAATCCAACTTGCGCAAGAAAAAAAGTTTAATTGATCGTTTAACAACGCTGATCGCTTCGGAGGAAAATATCGGAGCTGCGGTAGAAATGTATAAAGAAATACACGAAGCATGGAAAATGGTTGGTGATATTCCACGTGAAAAACGACAAGATATTCAATCCGAATACTCTAAATTGTTAGAGTCTTTTTTCTTTAATCTTAAAATTTATCGAGAGTTAAAAGACCATGATTTAAAACGTAATTTCCAATTAAAAAAGGAGATTGTTGCGAAAATTGAAACTTTATTAGCCAATGATGTTATCCGTGATTTAGAAGCACAAATTAAGTTATTACAAAATGAGTTTGATTCATTAGGACCTGTTCCAAAAGAAGAATGGGAAGCATTGAAAAATGAATATTGGATAGGCGTAAAAGCGGTTTATCAAAAAATCACCGATTTCTACGAGGGTAAAAGAGAAGCACAAAAACAAAACTTGGAGCATAAAAAGGAATTGTTAGTGCAAGTAAAAGAATTTGTGGCTACAGTTCATGAAATAAATGATGCAAAATCCTGGGAATCCGCAACTGAAAAATTGTTAACGATTCAAAACGAATGGAAAACAATCGGCCAAGGTCCGCGTAAAGAAAACGAAGAACTATGGGGTGCTTTGCGTGCGGAGTGTGATGTGTTCTTTGCTGCTAAAAAAGCCTTCTATCAAGTTATTAAAGATAAATTTGAAGTTGTTGCAAAACAAAAAAATAGTTTAATTGAAAAAGTTTTAGCACTTAAAGATTCAACGGATTGGAAAGTTACTTCTGAAAAAATCATTCGTTTACAACAAGAATGGAGAAATTTAGGAAGTGCAGGACAAAAAAACGAACAAAAATTATGGAAAGATTTTCGTAGTGCATGCGATGCTTTCTTTGAAAATAAAAAACAATTCTTCGCAAAAGAAGATGAAGTTAATGCGACGAATCTAGAGGCGAAAAAAGCAATAATTGCAGAAATTGAAGCATATGTTGTTGGGGAAGATAAACAACAAGTTATTGCGGATTTAAAAGAATTTTCTAATCGTTTTAATGCAATTGGAAAAGTACCTTTTAAAGAAAAAGATATTGTGTATCAAGCATTCAAAAATGGTTTAGATATACATTATAAAAAAATAAAATTAGAAGGTGCTGAAAAAGAGCAAGTGATGTTTCAAGCGCATTTAGATACGTTGAAATCTAATCCAAACGCTTCTAAATTAATTGACAAAGAGCGTCGTGATTTAGAGCAAATGGTTGCGAAGCAACAACAAGATATCAATCAATTGGAAAATAATCTTGGTTTTGTATCTAAATCCAAAGCTGGAGACGCGTTACGAAAAGATGTAGAGCATAAAATTAATGTCGCAAAAGACCGTATCAAAGAATATAAAACGAAGATTAAATTACTTACTACGAATGAATAAATCGGTAAATATTCTCTTGATTTTACTTTTAATACCCGTTTTTGGGTTGACAATCTTTATTGGGTTCGACCTACCGGTAGAGTTTTTAAAAACGAGTGGTAAAAATCTTCCTTTTCAACATATAATCTTTATTGTATTTGGAATCATCATCTTTCTTTTAGGTGCGCGTCGTTCGATGCAACGTTGGATAGGTGTGAAAATGGTAAATAAAGAAGAGAAATACCAATGGAACCAAGAGATTGATGCGAAAAGAAAAGCACAGATTAATATGTATTTAATCATTGAAGGTGTCATGCATATGTTAGTGGCTTTTGCTTTAATCTTGCTAACCCAAAAAGCATTAGTGATTGCTACGGTGTTTTTTGCATTGGGATTAGATCACATTTTATTTTGTGTCTTTGGTAACATAAAAAAAGTGTGGCGCGTAGGTATCACGAATAAAGCGATTGTTATCGCAGAAAGGGATTTTAAAGTGATTTATTTTTCTGGTTTACGACGTGTGACTGTGCACCAACAAACATTGTTTTTTGATTATATTAAAGAACTTCAATTAGCTATTTCGATCGATTCTATTTCTCCGAAAAATAGAGAAGCATTTAGAAATGTCCTAGAAGAAAAATTGAATCGCGATAAGGTACATTTCTCCGAAACGTTTAAAGAGTTTTAGGAAATTTAAATTTGATAACGGTTTTTCACTTCCCTCCTTGAGGAGGGACAGATGGAGGTGATATCGATTTCATCTAACAAAAAAAGGAGGTAACATTTAAGTCACTTCCCTTAATCCCTCGGTCTCTGAGGCTCTCGAAGAGAAAGAGGGAAAACTCACATTAATTTCGCAATTGAACGAAGAAAAGCGATTTAAAAATTAAAAATTAGGTTTTAAATCGTGATTTTTAAAGAATTCATCAATGTATTCCACTGCTTCATCTGCTGTATCCACTACCGTAAATAAATCTAAATCTTCTGGAGAAATGTTGTGTTCTTGTTCGAGCATTGCACTGCGTATCCATTCAATCAAACCATCCCAATAGGCATGACCAATTAAAACCACTGGTCGACGCGATATTTTCTTCGTTTGAATCAAGGTAAGCGCTTCAAACAACTCATCAATCGTTCCTAGTCCTCCAGGTAAAATAACGAATCCCTGCGCGTATTTCACGAAAATAACTTTACGCACAAAGAAATAATCAAATTCCAAATTATGCTCTTGATCAATGTATGGATTATGATTTTGTTCAAATGGTAAGTCAATGTTTAAACCTACCGATTTGCCTCTACCTTCTTGCGCCCCTTTATTTCCAGCTTCCATGATTCCAGGACCACCACCAGTAATAATTCCATAACCACTTTCTGCAAATTTTCGAGCAACTTCTACCCCTAATTGGTAGTATTTATTTTCTGGTTTCGTGCGCGCAGAACCGAAAATGGAAATACATGGTCCTATCTTTGCCATTCGTTCATACCCAACTACAAATTCTGACATTATTTTAAATATGGCCCAGCTATCGTTTGTTTTTATTTCTGTCCAATCTTTGTGAAATCTGTTCATAGCTTCAATATTTCGTAATTTATCAATATAACAATATATAAATAATTTTTCAGTATTTGAATAGATCAACGAATATATTTGTGACTTGAACACCCAATAAATTGTTGTCTAATATTAGCTAACCAATACGTATTCAGCATTGTCGTACTAGTTCTTTCTTCAAATATGGAGCCGTATGAGAGCGTGTCTTTTTTTGTTTTGCAAGAGCTTCAGGTGTACCTTCAAATAATATTTCACCGCCATTTTTTCCACCTTCTGGACCTAAATCAACTAAGTAATCTGCTACTTTAATAATATCTAAATTATGCTCAATGACTAAAACGGTATTTCCTTCATCTACCAATTTTTGTAATACAATTAATAAAAGTCGTATATCTTCAAAGTGAAGTCCAGTAGAAGGTTCATCTAAAATGTAAATAGTTTTTCCAGTGCCTTTTTTGGCTAATTCTGTGGCTAATTTAATACGTTGCGCCTCACCACCAGAAAGCGTTGTAGAAGCTTGACCTAGTTTTACATATCCTAATCCAACAGAAACTAATGTTTCTAGAATACGGTGAATTTTTGGTATTTTATTGAAGAAATGACACGCTTCCTCAATATTCATCTCCAACACATCACTGATCGATTTTCCTTTAAAACGCACTTCCAAAGTTTCACGATTGTATCGTTTACCGTTACAAGTTTCACAGTTAACATACACATCTGGTAAAAAATTCATTTCAATGACTTGAATTCCTGCTCCTCCACAAGTTTCACAACGTCCTCCAGCAACGTTAAAGGAAAATCTACCAGGTTTATAACCACGTATTTGTGCTTCGGGTGCTGCCGCAAATAAACTACGGATTTCTGTAAATAAATTCGTATAAGTAGCCGGGTTAGAGCGCGGTGTTCTACCAATTGGACTTTGGTCTATCTCTATGACTTTATCCAAATGTTCTAAACCTTCAATGGATTTATATGGCATTGGTTTTTTAACCCCTTTGTAAATATGTGCATTTAAAATAGGGTAAAGCGTATGGTTAATCAATGTCGATTTTCCACTTCCAGAAACACCAGAAACACAGGTTAAAGTACCCAATGGTATGTGTAAATCAACATTACGCAAGTTATTTCCAGTTGCGCCAAGCAAACGTAAGGTATTCCCATTTCCCTTTCTACGTGTTTTTGGGATTTCTATTTTTTTGTGTCCTAATAAATATTCGGTCGTAAGTGAATTACTTTCTTTAATTTCATGGAAGTTACATGCGTTCAAAATACGACCACCATGCACCCCAGCACCTGGTCCTATATCCACTAAAAAATCAGCTGCTTCAATCATTTCTTGGTCGTGCTCAACTACGAGTACTGAATTTCCACGATCGCGTAAATTTTGAAGCGAATGAATTAATTTTGAATTGTCCCGTTGGTGAAGTCCAATACTTGGTTCATCTAAAATGTATAGCACATTCATTAATTCCGAACCAATTTGTGTTGCTAATCGAATTCGTTGCGCTTCACCGCCTGATAGACTATTTGCAGAACGATTTAAACATAAATAATTTAGTCCAACTTGCAGTATAAATTGTAAACGGGATTTGATTTCTTTTAATATTTCAGTACCAATCGTAAGTTCACTTTTTGATAACTGTTCTTCTAACTCTGAAAACCAGCTTGCTAATTCTTCGATATCCATTTGGGTTAATTCCCCAATATTCTTGTCGTTGATTTTGAAGTATAAGGATTCTTTTTTTAAACGTGAACCTGCACAGGAAGGACACGTAACTTTATTCATAAACGATTGCGCCCAACGTTGAATGGCAGCACTACTATCTTCCGAATGTCGTGTAATGAATTGAATGATCCCTTCAAAGATAATTTTATTCGCTTTTTTGTCGTACTCTATTCCTTCGTTTCCATTGAGAATCGTTTGGAGTACATCTGTAGGAATTTCTTCTAAAGGAGTATCTAAACTTAAATTTTCATGACTTAATAAGGTCTGTAATTTCTCAAAAATCCAAGTTTTTTTATATTCCCCTAATGGTATTATTCCTCCATTTTTAATGGTTTTTTTAAAATCAGGAATTATTTTATCGATATCTATTTCTGCAACATCTCCCAATCCACTGCATTGTGGACAAGCTCCATAAGGTGAATTGAATGAAAATATGTTCGGTTCTGCTTCTTGGTAACTAATACCAGAACTAGGACACATCAATAAACGGCTAAAATGCTTGATTTCATTAGTATCATAGTCTAAAATCGAAATGGTTTTTTCACCATACTTCATGGCTGTTACGACGGAATCATAGACACGTTTTGGGTCAATTCCTTCGATGTGTAATCGGTCAACAACAATAGAGATATCGTGAATTTTATATCGATCTACCTGCATACCAGGAGTGATATCTACGACAACACCATCTATGAATACTTTCGAGAATCCCATTTTGAGGATTTGTTCAAACAATTCTCGGTAATGTCCTTTTCTACCCTTGATCTTTGGTGCTAAAACACTTATTTTTTTTCCTTTATATTTAGCGAGTATAAGCTCTACAATTTGTTCGTCGGAGTATTTTACCATTTTTTCTCCAGAATTATAGGAATATGCGGTTCCTATTCTAGCAAAGAGTAAGCGTAAAAAGTCATATATTTCTGTAATTGTTCCAACAGTAGACCTAGGTGAGCGTGAAACTGTTTTCTGTTCAATGGATATCACTGGACTTAATCCATTTATTTTATCTACATCTGGTCGTTCTAGATTTCCTAAAAATTGCCTTGCATAGGAAGAGAATGTTTCGATATATCTCCGTTGACCTTCCGCAAATATGGTGTCAAAGGCCAAAGAGGATTTACCAGAACCAGACAAACCCGTAAAAACCACTAATTTGTTACGCGGAATAATTAAATCTATATTTTTTAGATTATGCTCTCTTGCACCAAGTATTTCGATAACATCTTGCGGTTCTTCCTTTTTCATCAGTGGTAATACGAATACGGTCTAATTCTTTCTTTACTATCCGGTAAAAGTAAGGTGTATTTTTTATTTTTAACTGTTAAATGTGTTTTCAATAACCAAGGATTTAATTTTTTTAAAATCTTGTAATTATATCCTTTTCCAATTGCCCAATCGGATAGATTTAGTATGCTAGAACTAATTACATGTTTTTTTGTATGAATAGTAGTATATTTTTGCGAATCTGGTATGGAAAAACCGTATGCAAGTTGATTTTCAAGGATAATTTTTAAAGCTAATAAGCGATAGACATACCTACCAGTTTCGTGATTTTGTTCCATGTCGAAATAATTTGTTGCTTTTTGCCAATGTAAATCAGTATTTACTCCCCCAATTCCTCGATTATAGGAGGCTGCTGCTAACAACCAATCGTTAAATTGAAGGTTGGCTTGTTTTAAGTATTTGCATGCTGCATGTGTACTTTTTTCAATGTCCAAACGTTCATCTACCTCTGTGCTTATTTCCAATTGATATTCTTTCGCTGTAAATGGCATAAATTGCCAAAATCCTTGCGCTCCAACTGGACTTTTAGCCTGTTCAACTAACGCACTTTCGATCACTGCTAAATATTTAAAATCGTCCGGAATATTTTCTTTTTTTAGAATGTTTTCGATGATTGGAAACCAGCGATGTGCACGTTTAATAATTTGCGAAGTTGCAGATTGTAAATAAACATTGATTAATACTTCGCGATCCAACCGTTCTTGGATATCTGCATCTTCCAAATAAATTTCTTTTCCAGCAAAATACATGCTCTTTGGTAAATCCGGAAGTTGAAATGGAACTTGTTTTTGATTGTTTATAGGTTCTTTATGAACTTCTTTTTTCTCGGTACATGCATATATAAATATGCAAAGCGATAGAATACTAATTATCTTCATCTTTTGGGATAGGCTGTTTATATTTTAATGTTATAAAATACAATGAACCAAAAACAATAATAAAATAGATTGGGAATACAAGCAAGTAATTAAATTCCTTTTTTCTACTCAAATAAATCATTACTAAACTTAAAAAAGCAGAGAAAAAGCCAATAATTGTAAAAACATACCAAACTTGTTTATCTTTTAATCCTGCATACACCAAATGATGTGTTGTGTGGTCTTTTCCACCTACCATCGGTGATTTTCCTTTTCTTAATCTATTGATGACAACTGTTAACGTATCTGCAGCAGCTGGTGTAAATGCAATTAAACAAATGGCAAAACCAACCCAAGATGGTGTGTTCGTTGATAAGCCAAGATTCCAAAGATCGTGCGTACTAAAATAAGCTACAAATAAACCAATAAACTGACTTCCTGCATCCCCCATAAATAATTTGGATGGGTTCACATTATAATATAAAAATCCTATTAGAGCACCCAGTATAGAGATTACCATAATGGAATCGACGTTTACTACAACACCATCAATCATAAAAATACTTAATAAGCAAGCTAATAAAATCCAGAGAACCGTAATTACAGTTATTCCATCCATGTTATCTAACATGTTTAAAGAGTTCATTAAAGCAACAACCCAGATTATGGTAATTAGTTTGTCGTAAATTTGGATGTGTGTTAACTCGATAATTGTTCCAGAATAGATAAAGGTTATACCGCAAAGAATTTGAACGAGCAGTTTACCCCAAGGTTTTGTGTTATAAGTATCATCTGCTAATCCCATTGCAAATGAAATACTACCAGCAATCAATAAACCTATAATCTGTTGGTCGTGTAGAATTTGTTTGTCTGAAAATATACTGTAACAAATAATCGCAAAAAGAAAAACAACATAAAAACTTACGCCACCTAAAGATGGTTTGGATTCATTACTCCAACGAATAACTACATCATTGCGATTGCGAATTCCAAGCGATTGCGAAAAATTTAATAATAATTTATTTACAACTAAGGATATGCATATTCCTCCAGTTAAAAAACTAAGTATGTAAATGAAATTTTCCAAACGATTTAAAATGGGGATACAAAAGTACTAAAATCTTTCGCAATTTGGTCCTTGTCGGATACTATTGGATTTTCTACACCCCATTTGATATCTAAAATACTTGAATTCCAAGCAATAGCATCTTCGGAAGGTTGGTTATAATAATTGGTGCATTTATAGTTTAATAAGCTATTCGCTTCTAAACTTACAAATCCATGCGCAAAACCTTCTGGTATCCATAATTGTTTTCCATTTTCTTGAGAAAGTTCTATAGAAAAGGTTTGTCCATATGTACTAGAATTCGTGCGGATGTCGACTACTACATCGATTACTTTTCCAAAAGATACACGTACCAATTTCCCTTGCGCAAATGGTGGTTTTTGAAAGTGTAAACCTCTTATAACATACAATGAAGACATAGATTCATTCTCTTGTACGAATTTAATTTCTTTTCCTATGAATTCAGAAAATTTTTGATGTTGGTAACTTTCAAAAAAATAACCTCTTTCATCTGCATATTTTTTTGTGTCAATCACAACTAAGCCCTCAATATCTGTTATAGAGAAAATCATCTTCGTAAGATTTTGTTAATTATTCTTTTAAATAATGGTTGTGTAGTTTGTTCAGGTTCATCGTAGTATCCTGAATTTGCACCATATCCGTACCCATATCCGTACCCATATCCATATCCGTACCCATATCCATACCCATATCCGTATCCATATCCATATCCACTTCGTTTAGGATCGATACCATTTAGAATGATATTTAAAGATTTAATTTGTTCAATTTCTAAAATTTCAGCAACCTTATAAGCAGATATTCGTTTCGAATAGTGTGCTTTAAATACATAAATTGGAATGTCAGCGTTTGCAAGCAATTGAATACCATCCGATACAAGTCCTACAGGAGGGTTGTCAATGATAACAATGTCATACGTTGCTTTCAAAGTTACAAGTATACTTTGGAATTCTTTACTTAATATTAATTCCGATGGGTTAGGTGGTATTGGTCCTGCTGTTATAAAATCCAGATTGTTAAACTTCGATTTTTGTATTGCTTCTTCTAAGGTAATTTGATTCACGATTAAATTACTCATCCCTTGTTCATTCGTTGAATTAAATCCTAAATGCACTTTTGGTTTACGTAAATCTAAGTCTAATACAATTGTTTTTTTACCAGACATCGCAAGAATTCCAGCAAGATTTAATGCGATAAACGTTTTACCTTCCCCGGAAATGGAAGAACTAATAACAATTGTTTGCGCATTTTTGTTTATGAATGTAAGGTTAGATCGAATGTTACGAAGAGACTCTGCCAGCATCGATTTTGGAGATTCTTGCACCACTAATTGCGAGAACTCCATGCTTTGTTTGGTTAGCGGAACACCTCCAAGGATATTTACTTTGTCCGATAAAATATTCTTTAACTCTTCAATGTTGTTTATCTCGTTAAATGTAAGGTATTTAAATGTTAGAAATAAAAGTCCTATAAGGAGTCCACCTCCAATAAATGCGAGATAAATTATTTTACCTTTTGGACTAAATGGTTCACTTGGTATGGTTGGGTAGCTAAGAATTCTATTGGAAGGAACGTAACCTGCATTGGAGATAGCATAGGTGAATTTCTTCTCCTCAAACATTTTGTAATATTTCTCATTTACCTGAACAATATTGTCTAATTTTTTAAACTTGATTTTGTTTTTTGGTAAGGATAAAGATTCTTTTTCTAAGTCATTTAAATCTTTTTCTTTTTTTGAGATCTTTTCGAGTAAATCTTTTTCGCCATTTAAAATTTCTTTGAGTATGTTTTTAATGACAACCTTTATCTTTTTGTTTACTTGTTTGACTTCGCTTGTTTCCTCGGTTAAAGAATAAAGAATTTCTTCTCGTTTATCAATTAATTCAGAAAGTGCTTCTTTATTTTTTTCCAAATTAGATAGGAGGCCTTCTTCATTAAAATCAGGGGTTAGTTTATATAAATCAACTTTATTGGGATTATTTTGTAATTTATGTTTGAGATTTTGAATGGATGTTAAATCTTCATAATTTAATTTTAACTCATCTTTTAATTCATTGATTTGATTGGATATATCAAGTTCTTTTGAGTCCGGATTTGTCATTTTAGACGCTTTTTGAATGGATAAAATACTATCGTTTGCATATCTCATTTCTTTCGCTAAAGAATCTAATTGACTTTCTATAAATAATAAACTATTGTTTGCTCCTTGTGTTCTGATTTCTTCATCATAATCAAAAAAGGAGGTTGTTACAGCATCCACAATGTCATGACATATGTTTTCATTCTCATGCGAAAAACTAATGCCTATTGTTTTGGCTGCCGGGTCTAATGGTGTAACAAGTAGATTAGGGAAAAACTTTGTAAATAAAGCTTTTTTACTATTAATGGTAAAATAGATTCTATTTCCATTAACGGAAGAAATAAATGAGTTATAATTCGGTACCGATATAAAGACTTGAAATTTAGAACAAATAATCGTGTTGTTTATTTTTCCGTAAATTTTGTTTTTTTTATTTCCATTTAAGTATTCTAAAACGATTGTTGAACCTTCAATCGATTTGATAAAAATAGGTTTGTCTAGAATAGTAGAATCTGTTATTTGTAATAGGTTGATTTTGAAAGAACTTTTGTTGTATAAATCTTCTGTTAAGATTTTTCCTTCCGCATACGCACTAACTTTTAGATTTAATTTTCCAAGCGCTTTTTCAAACAGAAAAGGGGAGCTTAAAAATTGTATTTCTGCGGAAATATCCTTTGCGGCTATGGCATTATCAATTCCAATAACTTCTTTACTTTGGTCTTGATCAGAAATTTGGATAACAGAATTTGATTCATAAACTGCTTTTGTATATCTCAAATAAAAATACCCAACAACATAAAAAAATCCAAGTGTTAATATTGGAAAATACCAATACCTTCTTAAGATGTTTCGTATAATATGTGGATAAAAACCCTTATTAACGATTATGCCTTTTGGTGCTTCTATCACTTGACGAAAGTTTTATATAAGGTTATGGATGTGACTATCAATGAGACAGGTGCTACAACTTGCTGAAATTCTTTGGTAAACTCCTGCACATAATTAATGTTAGATTCGATATAGATGTAATCATTGGATTGTACCAACATATCTCCATTTTCAATTTTATCAATCGTAGATAAATCAATTAAATAGATTTTTCGAATACCGTTTTCTTTTCGAACTAATTTAATTGTTTTTGCATCCCCTCTTTCAGGGATTCCTCCTGACATAGCAATTACTTCTAAAATTGTAGTTTTGTTATTTGGTATTGGTATGATGCTTGCTGTTGAACCAACACCTTTGAATAATACGATCCGAGCATTTGACACGGATAATCTTACATATGGATCATTGATGAATTTTGAAAATTCACGTTTAAATACTTCTTCTGCTTCTGTTGTAGTTAATCCTACCAAGTGTATATTCCCAATTAATGGTAAGAATGCTGTACTATCCTGTTTAACGGTGATTTCCCCTTTCCCATATTCTCCAGTGTTTCCTCCAGCTGAAGGTGTTAAAAACATCCTTTCGCCATTATTCGTAAGTACAGAGAAACTAATTTTATCCCCAACTGCAATTTTGTATTCTTTGTTAGTTTCAGGGGTAAGTGTATCGAATGCATATTCAGTCCCTCTAGGGATTTTAAAAATGCGTGATTTTTGAACTGCACAGGATGAAATGAATGTGAGTAGTGAAAATAAAAAACTAAATTTAAGTATACTATTTCGCATTTTTCTCCAATAATTTTCGATATAATTCTTCCATATCTCTCGTCAATCGTGTGTAATGAAATTTTTCTTTCACAAAATTCCATCCATTCGAAGATAATTCCATGCGAAGTTCTTTATTATTTATCAAATTTCCCAATTTTTTCACGTAATCTTCTAAATCTCCTCTTTTTATTACAAAGCCTGTTTTTCCTTCGAGGAGGATATCCTTAACTCCGCCAACATCGCTTGTTATAATTGGCACATTTGAGGCTTGTGCTTCGATCAAACTTACAGGTGTACCTTCATTGTCTGAAGTCAAACAAATTATATCCATTCCGGCATTAAATGTTGCAATGTCTTTAATCCAAGAGGTAAGTATTATTTTCGCTTGGTATTTTTCAATTAAAACAGAAACTTTTTCTTGAATTTCATCCATTAGTTCCCCATCTCCAACGATAAAAAAAGTAGCGTTTCCTACTTGTTTTCGCAATAAATTTTCAACAACTTCTAAAAAAAACGCATGATTTTTAATTTTGGTTAGTCGACCAATGATTGCAACTGCTACATCATCTTCTTGTAATTGATAGGTATCTCGTGTAATTTTTCGCTTTTCAATACTATTATTCTGGAATTTCTGTAAATCAAAACCTAAAGGAATAACATGAATTTTTTCTGCAGGACAAATATGGTGGATTTCCGATAATTCTTTTTTCTGAATTTCGCTGATTGCTACTATTGCTGTTGATTTTCTCGCAAGTTTTCGTTCGATATATTTAAATAATTTTGTTTTTAGTTGTCCAAAATAAGAGTGGAAAACATGTCCATGAAATGTATGAATAATTACAGGTACATTACAAGCATATGCTGCTCTTCGACCAATTGCCCCTGCTTTGGAAGCATGTGTATGTACAATGTCTGGATTGAACTCAAGTATAATTTCTTTAATTTTTTTATATGCCTCTCGGTCTGATTTTATATTGGGTTTACGTTTTAATTCTTCAATAATTGTGGGTGTAATCCCATATTCTCCTGGAATATGAAGGGAGTCTGATTCCCCTTCTTCAGGTAAACCACCAATTAATAAGGTTTCAAAGTCTTCATGTAAAAATCGTGTAAGAAATGTTGCGTTGTAGGTTGGGCCTCCAATATTGAATCGATTGATAATACGTAATACTCTGGGCATATACTAGTTTTTAACTTGCTAAATTAAAATTTTGAACTTGAGTTTTATGCTTAATACGGAAAGGTTATTGAAGGTTTAATGTTAAAAAGTTTTAGTAGACTACTAATTTCATGGGCAATTACACCCCATTTTTGTAACATGAAAGTAGCTATTTTTTTCTCTTTTTTTTGCCCCCTTGTTTTCTCGCAAGCAAATTTGGATAGTGTATTAACTGCTTTCCAAAAAGATAAAAGTTTAGCAAATGCCTCAATTAGTTTTTTAGCTATAAACTTAACAAATGATTCAGTTGTAGGTAGTATCAAAGATTCAATTTCTTTACCTCCAGCATCTACTGTTAAGTTGTTCTCTACTGCTACCGCTATTGAATTATTAGGGCCTAATTTTTCTCCAAAAACAAAAATTTACACAAATACCTTCGTAGCTAAAGATTCTATTTTACAAGGAAATTTATACATACGTGGTGCGGCAGACATTTCACTTGGAAGTCAATATTTTAATGCAGAAGATAGTTTAAGTCAATTTTTATGGAGCTGGGTCGATTCCCTCTATAAAAAAGGGATACGAAAAATTTCTGGAGATTTAATAGGGGATGGCTCTGCTTTTGGATATAATGGTGTACCTAATGGCTGGGCGTATGATGATATTGGGAACTATTACGGCGCTTTTCCTGCTGGACTCTCTATTTATGATAACTGGATTCGCTATTATTTTCAAGTTCCAGCCCCAAAATTAAAACCTATCCTGCTAAAAACTTTCCCTGTAGTTCCGAATCTAACTTTGAAGAATCAATTGATTGCTGTAAATGGGGTAGGTGATAATTCGGTAATTTATGGAGGTCCATATAATTATGACAGGACAATAAGAGGCTCATTATCATCAAATTCACCTGTTTTCATAGTGAAAGGAAGTATGCCAGATCCTGAACTTCAATTTCTACAAGCTTTCAAAGAGGTTTTACTATTAAGAGGAATACAAGTGGAGGGTCAATTAATTTCCTGTCGCGGAAATCAAGATAAATTAAACCTGCCAATCGATTATTCCAAATTACAATTGGTACTTGAACATACCGGGAAATCTTTAAAAGAAATTGCCTATTGGACGAATATGAAAAGCATTAATGTGTTTGCTGAAACATTAAATGCCTGGATAGGTTATGAAAAATTTGGGGAGGGTACAACGGAGAATGGCGTGAAAGCGATGGAAGAACATTGGGCTTCTAGAATCAATACCATAGGCATGAATTTGACAGATGGAAGTGGACTTTCCAGGTCCAATAGTGTGAGTGCTAAAAATTATTGTGGATTGTTAAAATATATGTATTTGTCGAAGAATCGTGAAGTTTTTAAAGCTACACTTCCAGTGGCGGGTGTATCTGGAACTTTAGCATCCTTTTGTAAAGGACAATGTGCCGAAGGAAAAATTTATGCAAAAAGTGGAACCATGCGCAGAATTAAGTCCTATGCAGGCTATGTCGAAACGGGCTCTGGTAAAAAAATAGCCTTTGCGCTAATTGTCAACAATTATTCTTGCTCTAATAATGCTATCATGAAGAAAATGGAAGCAATTATGAATGCCTTATATCTGCAGTAATTTATAGTTCTTTTTGAAGAATATCTCTCCAAAATTCTTTGATGCTCTTACCTTGGTATGCTAACATACGCGGTACGATACTCGCCTCTGAAAATCCCGGAGTGGTATTCACTTCAATAACATGTGGAATTTCGTTTACAAGCATAAAATCGATTCGTGCGATTGAACGTAATTTAAGTAGTTGATAAATTTTAATGCTCAATTCATTTACGCGACGAACTTCAATTTCACTAATACGAGCAGGAATAATTTCTTCCGATTTACCAAGATACTTCGCTTCGAAGTCGAAAAATTCATTTTCACTTACAATTTCAGTAATTGGAAGGGTTTGTATACATGCTTCGGAATTGTAAACGCCACAAGTAACTTCGGTCCCTTTTAAAAAGGATTCAATAACAACAGTTCTTCCTTCTGCGAAAGCTTTTTCAAGTGCTGGTTGTAATGCTTCCTGAGTATTAACTTTTGAAATTCCATAACTTGAGCCAGAATCAGATGGTTTAACAAAACATGGTAATCCAAGGTTATAAATAATTTCCTCAGATGTAAAATCATTAATTTTAGTTAGTAACAAAGATTTTGCTACTGGAATATCAAAACCTTTCAAAAACTGATTACAATACCATTTGTCAAAGGATAATTCGGATGCTAATGAACCTGAATTGACATAAGGAATTTCTTGCATTTCAAGCATGGCCTGAATTTTGCCATTCTCTCCTGGATTACCATGAATGTATATTATTGCTGCGTCGATTTGTCTTTTTTGTCCTTCACAAGAATAGGATTGTTCCCATGGATTATAAGCTACTCGTTGATTGGAAATTAAAGCGGTCCAACCTTCTTTTGTCACTTCTACCAAAAATGGAAAATACCCTTCCGGAAAATTGTTAAGAATAGTTGTTGCACTTTTTTTGGAAATTTCAAACTCGGAAGAAAATCCTCCGCATAATATCGCAATGTGTTTCATAGTGTTCGAATTGAATACCCAAAAATAGATACTATTATGTTTAAATCCATAATTCATAATTATATTTATATTTGCTTGTTAAATTTAGCGCTCATGAAAATCTTAAAGAGTATACTTGCCTTTATCACAACAAAACATTTTGTCAAGCAAGTCGGTTTGTTGATTTTATGCTATTTATTGCTAATTGGTGGTACTTTACTTTATTTAGATATTAGAACGCATCATGGTGAGAAAATAGCTGTTCCAAATATCGTAGGAAAACATATTGAGAATATTGAAGAATTATTAGAAGAATCCGAATTAGATTATATTGTTTTAGATTCTATCTACAGACCTGATGTACGCGAGGGAACTATTACCAAGCAAAATCCGGAACCAACTTCTAGAACCAAAGTTTTTGTAAAAAGTTCGCGCATTGTTGAAATCAGTCTTTCCAAAAAAATCAATTATGTTGTTGTTCCTGATTTAATGCATAAATCGAAAAGATATGCCGAAAGTATTCTGAAAAATAGAGGATTGAAATTTCAATTTTCATTTAAAATTAGTCCGAATGATATCGATGCAGTAATTTCTCAAAAATATAAAGGAAGAAGAATCAAGGAAGGAGCAAAAATACCGTACGGTTCTATTATTCATTTAATTATCGGTAAAGGTTCGAAAGAAGATCCTTTTGAAGTTCCAGATTTATATGGAATGACCTATACTCAAGCAGATTCTGTAATCTATGAATTACCATCTGTATCTTTAATCATTGGAGATTGTGTAGGTTGTAAAACAAAAAAAGACACATTGAGAGCACGTATCTCTTCACAAACACCTGAGTTTTTCAAAGGTAATATGCGCCCTCCTGGTTCGGACATTGTGATCTTTCTTGAAAAAGATTTTGAAGATAAACGTTCCGATGAAACGAGTGAAGAATAATAAATTCTCCTTCTTTTCGTTGATGTAAAGTTGATTTAATTTTTTGATATGCGTTTTATCTTTTTTGTTGTTTTGTTTTGTCTAACTAATTTAAAACTTGTTGCGCAAGACGAATTTTTATCTCCATTAGAAACTAATTTAGCAGGTACTTCACAAAATAATATAAAACGCAATAAATCAATTGATTCGATCATAATTTACAGCGTTGACACACTTAAGCTTCCAATATTTGATGATTTTTCTACCAATCGTTTTCAAAAGTATGATTCTTCCCTTACTGGTAACATTCAAAATACCCTGTATTATTCTTTAAAAAATAAATTAACCGACAAGCCCTTATATACGTTTGCTCAATATACGTTTAATAAATCCTATACTTCAACTTATGATACTTCTTCAAAAAAAGACACAAGTATTTTAAATAAACCGGTCACAATAGTTGTGTATAATTTAACGACGTACCCACCAACTTTTCAAGATCGTATTGTTTATCCTGCATATACCTATTATGATACGATTGGGAGTAAGAATTCTCATGACTCCCTTAAAATAAACACGAAAGATGTACTATTAGATTCTGCGCGTGTCTTTTTTAAATCCTTGAAAGATAGTAATGCAATTTGGGTGGATTCATTTGCGTTTCATAATTACACCTTGGCGTATCAACCTTGGTCTTTAGGTATAGCAAGTTTTGATGGTTTAAATGATAAAGGATATCCTTATGCAATCAACACACAATCAAGAGGATATGGAGACTATCTAACATCCAAAAATATTGATTTATCTTCATTGGTACCTGCGGATTCCGTTTATATAAGTTTTATATACCAACCAAAAGGATTCGGAGATGCGCCTGAAAATATAAACGATGGCTCTAAACAACAGCACGATTCATTGTGTTTACAAGTCTATCGACCGGATTGGGATCTATGGGTATCTTTTTGGGCTACTACAGTAGATTCGGATCCAGTAAAATTTGAAGCCGAATCAAAAACGTTTAAAAAAGTACATTTAGCAATTACGAATCCAGCATTTTTTAAGAAAAATTTTAAATTCCGCTTTGTTAATTTCGGGGATATCTCTGGAAGTTTAGATCATTTTCATTTGGATTATGTAGAGTTGAAAAAAGATTCAAAATTAACCGATACGAATGTATTTAAAGATTTTGCTTTAGTATATCCTACAGGTTCTCTTTTAGAAGAATACACAGCTGTACCTTGGAAGCATTATAAAAGTGTTTCAAAAAATGTAATTAACGATTCTGTTACCATATCTGTATATAATGGTTTTGCTATTCCACAACAAAATTTAGATGGTACAGTTGAAATTTACCATAAGAAAAGTAAACTAAAATCCATCAATTTACCTGGGCAACAATTATCGGGAGGAGATATCAATTACTTGCCTTTAACTACCTATAATAATTACTTTGATTTTTCTAAACAGGCGTTTAGTTTTCCTTCGAATTCCGATGATTCTGCAACTTTTTATATAAAAACAGTTATTCCCGCACCCTTCGAACAAAAATATTATACGGCGTATGTTCAGAATGATACTGCTTATTCCTATCAGATATTTCGTGATTATTACGCTTATGATGATGGTAGTGCAGAGTTAGCATACGGATTGAAAACTCCTTCGGCAACTGTTGCGTATAAATTTGAACCTTATATGTCAGATTCTTTGTTAGGCATATCCATTCATTTTGTACCTACCGTATCTGATAAATCAAAAAAACTTTTTTCATTATATGTGTGGGATGAGAAAAATGGACTACCGAATACCATCATTTACAAAGATGAAGAGTTTTCGCCGCAACAACCTATTTATCAGGATAAAAGAAATAAGTTTACAAATTATTATTTTAAAGATTTTAAACGTCTGCAAATGTCGGGAACTTTTTTCGTAGGAATCAAGCAATTTGATCAAGACCCTTTAAACATCGGATTTGATGTAAACACACGAACGAATTCTAAAATGTTTTATTCAAATTCTGGGACAGACTGGAATAAATCATTGACAAAAGGTGCATTAATGATTCGGCCTATATTTTCCTCTAATCTGAATAAGCATATCGGGTTAAATGAAGCAAGTATTATGGTACAACAGACCATCAGTATCTACCCTAATCCGACACAGGAATTTATTACGATTACACCAAATTATCTTGGGTTTGATGGTGGTTTTTTAAGGGATATTCAAGGTAAAATGTTACTGCAAATAGAAGAAAATCAATCCAAAGTTTCAATGGTAGATTTCCCAACGGGAATATATCTTTTTCAAGATAAAAAAACAGGTCAAACATATAAAATAAGCAAACTATAATGGACAATTTCAATGATGCCGAATGGGAAGAAAACGCTGGGGAAGATGAGTTATTTGAGCACCATAAATTTAAAGTCGATAATGGGCAAGAAATTATTCGTATTGATAAATTTTTATTAGATCGTTTACCAAATACATCTAGAAATAAAATTCAAGTTGCTGCTAGAAATGGGAATGTTTTAGCAAATAAATTACCTATAAAACCAAACTACAAGGTTAAGCCTGGCGATGAAATTTCTGTAGTTTTTCCGTATCCGATTCGAGAAATTGAATTGATTCCGGAAAACATTCCAATTAAAATAGCATACGAGGATGAATATTTAGCAGTGGTACATAAACCATCTGAAATGGTAGTTCATCCAGGGTATGGCAATTATTCAGGTACTTTAGTTAACGCTTTAGTGTACCATTTTGATAATTTACCTGTTAAAACCTCTGATTATTCGGGAAGACCAGGTTTAGTGCATCGTTTAGATAAAAACACTACCGGATTAATGGTCATTGCCAAAACAGAATTTGTCCTTACACATCTTGCTAAACAGTTTTTTGATCGTACTACAGAACGAAGATATAATGCGCTTGTTTGGGGAGATGTAAAAGAAGATACAGGTACAATTATTGGTAACATAGGAAGATCCTTGAAAAATAGAAAAGTTATGGCTGTTTTTCCAGAGGGAAGCGAGCACGGAAAACATGCTGTAACCCATTATACTGTTTTACAGCGATTTGGATTAGTTACTTTAATTGAGTGTAAACTAGAAACTGGGCGTACACATCAAATTCGTGCTCACTTGAAATCCATAGGACATCCACTATTTAATGACAATGAATATGGTGGAGATGCAATTTTAAGAGGAACCACCCATACAAAATACAAACAATTTGTGGAGAACAGTTTTTCGCTGATTCCTGGCCAAGCTTTACATGCTAAAACACTTGGTTTCCTTCATCCAATGACGAATACATATTTAAGTTTTGATTCAGATTTACCTCAAGGTTTTCTAGAGATTCTGAAAAAATGGGAAAATTATACCCAAGGTTCGAGAGAGTAGTTAATTTTCTATGTATCATTTTGTAGTTTCGTGATTTATACTTACTTTCAAATTCTATTTGTTAGAATTAAATTGATAAACATTATGTTATTTCGTAATATACTTTTCTTTTGTATGCTAATACTTGCTTTTCAAGTGTTTAGCCAAGAGCCAAAAGAAATCAAAAAAGCAAATAAAGCATTTCAAGACGAAAATTACATCGAGGCCGTTAAGCTAACTATGTATGCTTTTGAAAAGGTAAATCCAAAAAGCAGAAAAGCTTCTGAAAGAAAAGGGGATATGGCATTCAAAACAGGGGAATGCTATCGTATGCTTGAAGATTATAAAAATGCGTTGGATTGGTATCAAAAAGCCTTAGTAGTGAATTACCAAACAATTCATCCAGAAGTATTATTTTACTACGCAGAAATGATTCGTTACATGGGGGATTATAATTTAGCGATCGAAAATTATAATGCGTACAAAAATATAGCTCCCTTGGATTCCAGAGCTGACGCAGGTTTAGTTGCTTGTAAGGAAGTGGCTAAATTTATGTCACGTAAAACAAATCACTTAGTAACCAATATTTCTGTTTTAAACAAAGAAGGCTTTGACATGTCTCCAGTTTTTGCAGATAAAAAGAAATCTTCCATTGTATTTAGTTCAAATAGACCAAGTTCTATGTCCGGTGGAACGGACCCAAGAACAGGTGAACCGCATATGGACTTATGGTTTACGCAGATTGATAAAAAAGGGAATTTTGGAGAACCTGTCTTGTTACCTGGGGAAAAAATAAATACAGAATTTAACGAAGGAACGGTATGTTTTGATAGTAAATTTAAAAAAATGTTTTTTACACGTTGCCCATACGAAAAAAACAAAAATTTAGGATGTGAAATTTGGATGTCTGAATTACGCGGGAAAGATTGGGCTGAACCAATTAAATTACCATTAAAAAATGCAGATTCTGTTTCAATTGGCCAACCTTGTGTTTCTGCAGATGGAAACTTTTTAATTTTTGTTGCAGAACTACCTGGAGGTTTTGGAGGTAAAGATTTATGGTATTCTACCTATTCTAAAAAAGCAGATATTTGGGCTCCTCCTGTAAATTTAGGTCCTGAAATCAATACCGCTGGAAATGAAATGTTCCCAACGTTTAATGCCTATGAAGATTTATATTTTGCTACAGATGGTAGACCTGGATTAGGAGCTTTAGATATCTTCAAAGCGATTAAGAGTTCGGCAAATGGAAAGAATTTATGGGAAAAAGCAGAAAATATTGGATATCCTAGAAATTCTGAAGCAAATGACTTTAGTTTAATAGAAATTAACGAAACCGAGGGATATTTAACTTCCGAAAGAAAGTCAGGATTAGGTAAAACCTTCAAAACAGATTTATACAAGTACCAATTACCTCCAAATAAATACGATATCAAAATTATCGTTAGTAAATTAGGACAAATAGAAAAGAAAATTGGAAATGTAAAGGTGTTAATTATTGGTTCGGATAGCTCTAAAGTGGAAGGTGTTACAGACAAAAAGGGTGTAATCTTTTTTGAAACTAAAGCGAATGGAGAACGCGTAATTAAAGAAAATACAGACTATACGATTTTAACCTATCGTGTTGGTGCTGAGAAAAATAAAAGTGAAACGCAATTCACAACACGTGGTTTACGCTATGATCAAAACTTTATAATCGATGTTCCATTACTAATCCCAGAAGAAAAAATTCGTATCCCAGAGGTAAGATATGCTTTTGGTAAATGGGAATTGTTACAAGATTCTACAATCAGTTCGAAAGACTCTTTAAATTTTGTATATGATGTATTGATGAAATATCCGAAAATGATTTTGGAGTTAAGTTCGCATACAGATTGTCGTGGTAATGATGATTTTAATTTAAAACTTTCCAAAAACAGAGCAAGGGAATGTGTACTCTACTTGGTAGAGGAAAAAGGAATTGATATTCGTCGCCTGATTCCGGTAGGTAAAGGGGAAAAAGAACCCGTAAAATGGATAGATGAAAGAGGAAAAGCAGTGGTTTTATCCGAAAAATACATCAATCAATTTAAAACCAAAGACCTTGTTAAATTCGAAAAATTACATGCTTTAAATAGACGAACAGAAGGTTTTGTAAGAGGCATGGACTTTGATCCAGATTTGGCAGAACAAAAATTACTTTCTCCTGTAGAAAATTTAAAATTGGAGAAGAAAGATTCCAAAAAAGGGAAAAAGAAAAAAAAATAATAGGTTAAGTGTACAAAACCGCCTTTTGTACTTTTTTCAATCCTTTATTAATTTGATTTTATCAATTTTAAATGCTCATCTTCGATTGGTGTTTTTAGTTTAATTTTGTCTTAAAAATTTCCATATGCACGAATTAGTTCAACAAATAATAGACAACCCTACTTCTTCATTAATTATCATTGGTAATTTAATATTGATTGAAAGTTTACTTTCAATAGATAATGCTGCCGTTTTAGCAACGATGGTTTTAGATTTGCCTGAAAATCAACGTCAAAAAGCATTGAAATATGGTATTCTTGGTGCTTATGTTTTTAGAGGATTAGCATTATTATTTGCATCCGTTTTGATAAAAATATGGTGGTTAAAACCAATAGGTGGATTATACTTACTTTATTTAGTTTTCGATTGGTGGAAAAAGAAACAAAAATCGGATAATCCAGAAGAATTCGTAGATAAAAATGCAAATTGGTTGTATCGAAAAACAGTTGGGTATATCGGAAATTTTTGGGCTACAATTGCCTTGGTAGAATTAATGGATATGGCTTTTTCGATTGATAATGTCTTTGCTGCTGTTGCTTATACGCCAAATACGATCTTAATCTGTATTGGTGTTTTTATTGGTATTCTAGCAATGCGTTTTGTAGCGCAATGGTTTGTGAAATTGATGGAGAAATTTCCTTTTTTGGAAACTTCAGCATTCATTGTTATTGCTATTTTAGGACTTAAATTGTCGTTTTCAATCTATGAACATTTTTTCCCAACACAAGCGGTTTCTATCTTCATGAAAAGTGAAACGGCAGATATGTTTGTATCTTTATTAACGATAGGTATATTTTTAGTGCCTATTCTTTTTACGCTTACTAACAAAAAAAAATAGATTCAAACTAAAGTGTTTTAATCCTATTTTATTTTCAGGGTTACTCCCAATTTGTAAATAATAACACGCAGTCTATCCTAATTTCTTAAATTTGTATAAAATATAAATTGGATGGAAGAAAAAGCGAAAAAATCTACTGGAACTAAAAAAGCAAAAATTGAATCTTTATTATTGGATGTAAAATCTAATAATACTGCTATTGTAAAAACAGCTTTCGAAGGACTTAAAATCGTAGGTGAACCAAGTATATTACTTCCAATTATATTGGAATTAAATACAAAAAATCATACAGAAAAAAACGCTTTAATTCTTGAATTTTTAGCTTGTTTAAAAGATCGTAAAGCAAGAAGTGTAATGATGGATTTAATTCAACAAACGGAATTAAAGGATTACCAACAGTTATTACTTTCAACGATTTGGAATTCTCCATTAGATTATACAGATTATTTGGAGGTTTTTGTAGATCTAGCTTTAAAAGGAGATTTTATAATAACATTGGAATGTTTGACAATTATTGAAAATTTAGATGGACCCTTTTCTGAAAATTCGGTAATGGAAGCGCAAGTGCTTTTAGGAGCTTACGCAGAATCAAATCCAGATAAAAACAGTCAAAAAGGGATACTTATTAGTGAAATTGCTTTATTGATTAAAGATTTTCAGCGTATTGTGGACGCAGATGACGAATACTAGAGTTTGTCTAGTAACAAGTCTGTTATAGTTTTTTCTACAACTTTACTCGCTTCAATGTGCGACATATGACCAGCATTAGGAATTGTAATACAAGGTATAAGGCCCGCGCTTTTTAATACCATCTCTTCTTCAGTAACAATCGCATCTTTTTCCCCTTGTACACACACTAATGTGTTTGCGATAGATTGCGCAAAGTGCGTTAAATCAGGCCTGTTTCGCATTGCTAAACTTACATAGGTAATTCCATCGATGGATATATCTTTAGCTTCTGAAATCAAGGTTTCAATGGATGATTTGTGTGCGGACGGATTTATAAATAATCCTGGAATCGCTTCTTGAATAAATAAATCTTTATTTCTAGAAATAATCGAAATTACACGATCTCTATTCAGTTTTTTTTCAGTCGCATCCTCCCAAAAGTTAGAATTTAATAAAATTACCTTTGGACTAAATTTTACGATTCTAGCTATTTCTAACGCTACATATCCACCCATGGAATGACCAACTAAATCAAATGTTGTAATTCCTTTTGAAACTAATTCATTACAAATAGATTGAGCTAAGGAATTTATACTTGCGTTTTCATCCTTTAATGGTGCAGATTTTCCGTGTCCAGGAATATCCACATAGATACATTGAAATACATCTTGTGGAAATTGTAAGTATTTCCACATCGTGGAGGATTCTAAAAAACCATGGAGAAACACTACGGGTATTCCTGAACCTTGAATACGAATATTTAATGCAGGCATTTAGGAGTTCATTATGGATTCAATCTCTTCCACTTCAATTGGAATATTTGCCATTAAATTAAAAGGATTACCATTTTCTTGAACTACTAAATCATCTTCTAAACGTATACCAATTCCTTCTTCAGGAATGTAAATACCAGGTTCACAAGTGAATACCATTCCAGCTTTTATAGGTTCATGAAATAAGCCAACGTCGTGCGTGTCCAATCCTAAAAAGTGAGAAGTACCATGCATAAAATATTTTTTATATGCAGGCCATGCTGGATCTTGATTTTTGATGTCTGTTGCATCGATTAATTTTAATTTAATCAATTCACTTTCCATAAAACGACCAACTTCTTGATGGTATTCAGCGATAATTGTCCCTGGTACTAACATCTTTTGAGCCTCGTTTTTTACATGTAATACGGAATTATAGATTGCTTTTTGTCTCGCACTGAATTTACCATTCACAGGAAGGCAACGTGTTAAATCAGATGCGTAATTTGCATATTCTGCACCTACGTCTAGTAATACTAAATCGCCAGATACACATAGTTGATTATTCTCAATATAATGAAGTACACAGGCGTTTTTCCCAGATGCAATGATAGGCGTATAAGCAAAACCTTTAGAACGGTTCATTAAAAATTCATGTGCTAATTCAGCCTCAATTTCATACTCCCAAACTCCTGGTTTAATGAATTTTAACAAACGATTGATCCCCTTATTCGTTATGTCACATGCTTTTTGCATTAAAACGAGTTCTTCATTCTCTTTTACGGAACGAATTGCATGCAGAATTGGTGCGCTTTTATACACTGCATGTGCTGGATAATCATTTTTACATTTTTTCACAAAACGTTCTTCACGTGTTTCCGTATCTTTTCCGGCGCGTAAATGTTCGTTTGTATTAAAATAGATCCCTTCTGCTTCTGTCATCAATTGATTGAAAATAGTCTCAAATTGTTGAAGCCAGTAAACTGTTTTTATCCCAGAAACTTCAAATGCTTGTTTTTTGGATAATTTTGCACCTTCCCAAATAGCAATCGTTTCATTTGTTTCTTTTAAGAATAATATTTCTCGGTGATTTTCATTATTCGCACTTGGAAAAAGGAGTAATATAGACTCCTCTTGGTCTACTCCTGAAAGATAAAAAATGTCACGGTGTTGTTGAAAAGGGATTGTGCTATCTGCACTAATTGGGTAGATATCGTTTGAATTGAAAACTGCTAAAGATTTACCTTGTATTTTAGAACTAAATTTAGAACGATTCTTAATGAAAAGTTGAGAAGAGATTTGATCGTATTTCATACTTTTTTTATTTTTTTACTCGAGAACAAAGATACTTTTCTATTCCCTTTTTACAATTGTTTTTACACTTTTTTGAATTCTCAAATAGAACGTAAATCCTTTACGTTTGTCAGGTGATAGCTTTGTTAAAATTAAAACTAAGTACCATGAAAACACTATTTGATAAAGTTGAGATACAAAAGATCGAATTTCAAACGAGCTGTAATGAGGTGTCAGTTATGTGTATCATAACTAAAGGGAACCTAATCTATAAAAACGAAATTATATTAAATTTTTCAGATTTAAATAGGTTGATAAATAAAATTCAGAAGATTACAAAAATTGGAGATTTATTCAGTTATTTTAAATCTACTAAATTAGAAGATGGGGAAGATTTGTATTATTTAGCGAAGCAACAAAATTCGGAAATCGAGATACCCCTTTTTGAAATGGAAGAATTCAAACCGCTTCGTCAAATTAGAGCGTAATTTATTTAAAAACAAGGGTTTATTTTTTGTGATGGTTCTATAATACTGATTTTATATTTTATTTCTACATTATAAATAACAAGTATTTAAAGTTGATTTTTATATATTTGAATAATTATAACTCGTTTAGAGTCTAATATCTACTTTACTATGAAGAAAAATATTTTTTTTTATTTTGTACCTGTCTTATTTTTAATTAGTTGTATTAAACATGAGATTATCCCTGCACCAAAACAAACAGTAATATTAACAAGCTCTTTTCGAGGCGTAATAGGCGGTACAGATATCAAATGGTTACAAAATGTAGACGACTATACCTGTACACCTTCTCAAGATAAATTAATTACTTCTTCAAGCGATAAGCAAAACTCAGCAATCTACAAATCAAAAATCGCATCAACTTCTGCTAAAGGTCAAATTTTAGTTGCTTTAGGTAGTATTTATTGGATTAATGATGCGTTTGCTACAAAATTAATGTTCTCCAATTTCTTTGATGCTTTCAAAACTGTTTCTCCTAATTATTCAACTGGAGGTAAAAAAGGTTTCGAAGTGCGTTATACAGATAATTTAGGGACAGAATGGGTGTCAGATTCAGCTTCTATCTTCCCGCAAAATGTTACAATTACAAACATATCCTACGAGTCTGATTTGAATGTAGATTATTGTAAATTTACAGCATCATTTAATTGCCACCTTTTTCATTTTAATAAAGAAAAAAATAAAAATGACTCTTTAATAGTGGAAAACGCAGTTTTTAAAGGCTGGTTTACAAGACAATAATTACTCTAAGTTTTTTACACTATGAGTCAAATAATTAAAATAGCTATCATAGGTGATTACAACTTTACGTATAACGCCCACCATGCTACTAATTTGGCTTTAGATCATGCAGCTTATTTTTTAGAGGTAGAAATCAGCTATTATTGGATAAAACTAAACGAAGCTAGTCAATTAACTGCAAATCAGCTTAAAGAATATGATGGTATTTGGATTAGCCCAGGACCATACAAAAACGAGTTCTTTTTAGGCGGCATTATTGAGTTTTTACTGCAACAAAATACGCCTGTTTTTATAACAGGAGAAGGATATAAAATAGTACTTGAGGTTTTAGTAGCTAGAAATAATTTAAATGCAAAAGGTGAAAAATTAATTTCTGATAACCTTGTGGAAGGTAAAACGTTTGAGCAAATTCAAATTATCCCTCATTCTAAAGCGCTCATACATTTATATACAAATCACAATGATATAGAGCTAACAGCTTCTAGATATAGTCTATATCCTAAATTATTGAATTATTTATCAGGTGAGTTTATAACTGTTGAAGCATATAACCAAGTTGAAGAAGTTGAAATTTTTAGCTTAATGAACAAAGATTTCTTTTTAGCATGTGGTTTTTGTCCGCAAATATCTTCTACGAGAGAAATCCCGCATCCAATCATTTACACGTTTATAAAAGCAGTAATCGAAGCACAATTAAAATAACGCGTTGCCTCGCTCATTCTTTTCATAGAATTCATCTATTTGTAGATTTAAAGACTCAGCTGCTTGAACAGCAAGTTCATCACAACGTTCATTTTCAAAATGGCCATTGTGTCCACGAACCCATACGAATTCAAGTTTGAAACTTTGTGAAATTGCTAAATAACGCCTCCAAAGATCTTCGTTTTTTTTTCCAGTAAATCCTTTTTTAACCCAGTTTAAAACCCAACCATTTGTAATTGAATCAATTACGTATTTTGAGTCGGAAGTAATTCTTACAGGGTAAGCAGTAGTTTTTAAACTTTCTAAAGCAACAACAACAGCTAATAATTCCATGCGATTATTAGTTGTCAAACGATATCCCTGGCTTAATTCCTTGATTTTACTGCCAAAACGCAAATATACCCCATATCCACCATTACCAGGATTCCCCTTAGCTGCCCCGTCGGTAAATATTTCAATAACCTTCTCCAACTTGGTATTAGTTGGAATTATTTTTTAAATATTCTAAGTGCTTTTCCATACGCTTTAGCATCCAACGTCGCACGACATACATGAAGAATGATATTCCGGATATTATATAATAAGAATACCATCGTTCAAAGCCCTCACTAATTCCTTTGAAGGTGACAATTATCGCGGATGCAATAGCAACTGTCAACCACAGATATACCATAAATTTGTTATACTTATTCATATTAGTTTATTTTAAATTTTCCTTTTGGTTTTATAAATTCATATTGTTTGAAGTCTAAAGAAGTTTTGATCCCATCTCCATAAAACAAACTTCCATCATCGGAGCGAACAATAACATTAGTTGGTGTAAATATTGCTTGCGTATTTTGGTTCCAATGTAATTCTTCTGTTTCTAATGTCTGGTTTTCTTGTATGTTTTTTAAACAAACCGAATCCTTAAACAACATTTCGCCAGTTTCTTGAAATATTTCGCCATACAATGCTGTTAAAATGGATTGAACTTTGCCGTTTTTTGTAAATAAAGTAATTTCTATTCCTTCCCTGAATTTAATTCTAGTTGTTGGCTCATGGTAGGTTTCTGATAATTTGGCACGTAAGGCTATCTTTGCAAAACCACTGTCTGTTTGAATTAAACGTATATTGGATGTACGTTCATCAGGATCTGTGGATTTATAACTCACTTTTTTAATAGTGTTTATATCATTTTCACAAGAAATAAGCAAACTAAAAAAAGACAAGAAAAAAAATATGAATTGAAATTTCATTGGATATTTAATCAATTTTATTTTTCTTAAACCAACGTTCATAACTTGCCGGAGTAATATTCACGCCAAAATTAAAGGTAAAATAGTTTTCTTTTAAAGATGTTTCTAGGCCATTCCAGCGCTGCCCGTAAAGGAAGCTTAGATTTATGGATGAAGATGAAAATTGATTAATTATTGGAATCCCTAATCCAAAAGTTAATGCTTTATTCGTAAGTTGAACCTGTTGATCTAACCATGGCAATGTTTGATAAACAGCACCAATACGGTATTTCATGCGATGTACTAGACTGATGTCTTTAGACCGATCTAAAAAGTCAAAATGTGGTGCATACTGAAAGCCTAGACCATATTGCATCGTATTTTTGAAAGTTTCAACCGAATACGGATTGTTGAAGGTGCTCCAATCCGTTAATCTAATCTCTCCGGAAATTTGTAATTGTGGAGATTTATTGGAATTATTAAGTTCTTTATTTTTTTTAGTAAAATCATATTTGAACCCAAAAGAGAAGGAAGAAGCTGTATGAAATTTTCCTTTTATTGATGTATTTTGCAAAGTATCATTGCCCAATACGTTGTTAATGCTTACTGCATAAATTAATGCGTTATTATAAGTAGATGAAAACGATTGAGAAGGAGTGTAGGTTAGTCCTAAAACTAAATCATGATCGCTTGCAATACGGTATAAATAACTCATTCCAAAATCAATGTTCATCGCTTTGATTTGAAGCGATCGTTCTCTAATTCCACCTAGACCTGAAGTGGACATCGTAGTAGTGATTTCGTTTTTATTCGTTCCGAATATATATCCTAAATTACTTCCGATAGAAAGATGATGTTTATGATGTGTTAATAGCTTAAAGGATAATCCAAAATACGTATTTGAAAAACCTCCGCTTCCAGTATATAAATAATTTAAAGTGTCTGTTCCAGCTATTTTATTGCTTTTTAATTGATAACCTGTGCTTGCATATGGCTTTAAACCAAAACAAATTCCAAATCGCTGACTAACCGCCATGCCTAATGTTAAATAGTTAATAGCGATAAATTGGGAAGAGCTTGTAATTTTATCTTGTTTAAAAGAAGAAAAATTAGAAGCTAAACCGATAGAGAAAATAGGCTGACCCTTTCCTAAAAAGGAATAAGAAGATGGATTTTCAGGGTTTAATTGTGCTGAATCAATTAAAGCAGTACTTACATTGCCTAGCGCTCCGAATATAGAGTGGGTAAGTGGGTTTGTCTCCCCGATGCCACGAGATGAAAATGGATTATTTGTATTGGTTTGTCCATTAATTAATAATGGGGATAGAACAAGTAGAAAAAGTAATGTTTTAATTAGCATATTTTTGTATTGAATGATATAATCCGATTAAAGTTAAGTTTAATTCTACAAATATGCCGTTTTTTGATAGTATATCAAAACAATGTGCATCGCCTCCTGTAACATAGATAGATAAGTTTCTAAATTGAGTGGTATAAGTAGCTATAAAACTATTGATTTCAGCTTGTATTCCTTGCATAACCCCACTATGTATACATGAAGCGGTGGAATTACCCAATATAGGTGGTAGGCTATATTCTTCAACGAGTGGTAATGCACCTGTAAAGGTATGTAATGATTTATACCGCAAATTAATGCCAGGAGATATCGAACCACCTAAATAACAGCGATTTTCATCAATTAAATCAAACTTTATACATGTTCCAATATCAATAATCAAATTAGCATTTTCCGATAAAAAAGAAACGCCAATAATATTCGCAAGTCGATCACTTCCTAAAGTTTCAGGTGTTGCATAACGATGGTCAATTGGTAAGACGCCACTGTTTTTAAAATGTAATGAATTAGGCATCATTTGTAACAGCCAATTGGTCTCTTTTTCAGAACGTACAGAAGATAAAATAGATTGATCAAACTGATATTCCAGTAAAAACGATTTTAATGCATTCCAATCAGCATTCCCAAAATAAAAAACTTCTTTCAATTCTGAACCAGTAAATACTCCAGCCTTTATTCGTGTATTCCCTGCATCTATTACTAAAGTCGTTTTCATTTCTTCTTCCTTTTATACAAAATTACCTATATTTTCAAAAAAACATAAAAATTTAATTTTGTTTTAAAATTATTTATATATTTGCACTCAAGAAAAACGGGGGAGCGTAGCTCAGTCGGTAGAGCAAAGGACTGAAAATCCTTGTGTCGGGGGTTCGATTCCCTCCGCTCCCACAACATAAAGGTGTCTTTTTAGACACCTTTTTTTGTTTTGGTATATTCTGTAGGATTAGTAAATAAAAAAAGCAAGTCATAAGCCGGGTTCTGTGTTCGATTACTCGAATAACTATCATTTATCTAGCCTTAAAATCACTCTTAAGATCCATCGACCTACCCTCTGGGTTTAGCGAGCAACCATTCAATACTTTCGTATAACCCCAGTTTACATGGTCTTTCAGTCCGTAAGGTTTACCTTGCAGTTTTTGTCGCCAAAAACACGGTAGGCTCTTACCCCACCTTTTCACCTTTCCCAAAATTACTTTTGGTAGTTTTCCTTTCTGTGGCACTTTCTGTCCTGCATATTGCAGTCCTTCCCGTTAAGAAGTACGGCGCTCTGTACTGCCCAGACTTTCCTCCTACATTGCTGCAGGCGATAGTTTGACTTGCTTTGAAACAAATATACGCAATTTCTTCCCCGTTTTTTTTATCTTTAGTGCAACAAGTAATTTTTCCTTAATATGCTACTTTTTCTAATTCGGCATGCTTCTGCCAAAAAATCTTCTGTGTCAGGAAAAGATTTTGATCGTTGTTTAACCAAAGAAGGAATCAAACAAGCCAAACAATTAGGTGACTATCTTGCTAACTTAACTTTTCCTTTTAATGATTTTAATGAAATTTATGTTTCAAGTAGTCAGCGAACGCGAGAGACAGCTAAATATGCTTTAGATCCAAAAATGGATATTAAATATGATGATTCTCTCTATTTACCAGCGAGTAAACAATTGTTAAAGTTTATTAATAAGCTAGAAACAGGTAGTAATTTACTCATCATCGGACATAATGAAGGGATTTCTTCTCTCGCATCTTATCTAACAAATCAGTATATAGGTTTAAGTACTGCGAATTCTGTAATTATTGAGTTTGATTGCAACAATTCGAAAGAGATATCTGCTGAAACAGGGAAATTGCTCGATTTTTTTAGTCCAATTTAGTTTTTGTATACGTATAATGGATGACCGAACTACGATTGTTTTTATATTGTTGTTGTAAGTCATTTATTTGTTCTTGTGCTTGATCAGTAAGTGCTAGATCTATTTGTTCTTTATTTTTTTGTTTAATAGGTCCATCGTAATAATAAGCAGCTAGTAAAACCCCGGTAATACTTCCTCCCAAATGTCCTTGCCAGGAAACTTTTTCTTCCATTGGAAAAATACCCCAGACTAAACTTCCATATAAAAAAACAATAAGCAAAGAGACTGCCTGTAATTGTTTTTGTTTGCCTAATACGCCACTAACAAATAAAAAACAGACGAGTGAATAAATGATACTACTAATTCCAATATGAAATGATCCTTCATTTTTCGCAATTATCCAAGTCAAAATTCCAGATAAAAACCAGCTTAAAAAGAAAACTTGAAATGCAATTTTTCGATAATAATAGAGCAAAGCAATCGACAAAATAAATACCGGAAATGTATTATTAATTAGATGAAAAATATCATTGGTTGAATGTAATAATGGAGAAAAAAATATACCACTCAAACCTCCTAAAGTTCTAGGCATAATACCAAATTGAATTAAATCTATTGGAGAATAAAATTCCCCCCAGTAAACAACCCATAGTAATAAAATCAATAGGATAGGGTAAAGTATTATTTCGAGGTTAATTGTGGATTTTTGCATGAATAGTCATTTTATAATAGCATCTCCCCAATTATCATTCCTCAAATTTAGAACTGACAACTTGACGTTAATTTAAAACGTATAAATTAGTTTTAAATTCTAAATTATAGCTTGATTTTTGGCCATCAAATAGTTAGAAATAATTTTAAAATTTTTTATATTTTTTTCTAGATGATTTCCCACTACAATTATATTAACACCTATTTTATTAAGTAAGATTAATTTTTTAGTTGTTTTTACACCTCCACCTACTATAATTGGAGCATTAGTATGTTTTTTTATTTCTTTAATTATTCCTATTGGAACTGTTTTTTTTGCACCACTTCCAGCATCTAAAAAAATTATTTTTTTACCTTGAAGTAAACCTGCCAACGAAATTTTTAGTGCTTCTTTTTTTGCATTTCTTGTGAGCGGTATCGAAGCGCTTATTTTTGCAACTGAACTGTCACTTTCGCCATCTATCAATAAGTAAGCAGTTGGTAATATTTCTACATCAGAATGATAAATTTCTACGGAGTTTTCAGTATGTTGATCGATTAAATATTTGGAATTTTTACTTGTCAATAAACTTAAATACAAAATCCCATCTGCATTATTCGAAAACTGTTGATTAGATCCAGGAAATAATACTACAGGCAATTTACTTCTGTCTTTAAGAAATTGAACTACAAATTCTACCTGCTTTTTTTTGGCACTACTACCACCTACAAATAGAAAATTCACAGCGCTTTTTGCAATTGTTGAAAGTAGGGTGTTTAACTGTATTTCAGTATTTGTTTTTTCTGGATCGATCAAAATTGCAATCTGTCCAATAGAACTGCATATAGACGTGTAAAGTGTTTTATTTTCCGACATTTTTTAATACGTAAAACAAAGAATATGATTATTAAACTCTAGTGTTTCTAGTGGAATCAAGTTTGTTGAAATACGTGTCGATTTTCCATGCCAATTTCCGCTTGCATCACAATGTACAGCTAAATCATTTTGAAAACTTAAACCACCTATGTTACTCCATTTATATAGTGCTTCTTTCGCACACCAAAAACTGGTGTATTGAATCACCTCATTACTTCGATTTACGCGTGCAATTTCGTCTAAATGCATGAATTTATGACCAAGTTTTATGATTTTATCTTGTATTAACTCAATATCTATTCCTATTCTTTCTTCGCTTGATGCTGCCAACGCTATTAAAGTTGAACTATGACTTATAGAAATGGAATAAGATTTGTCTTTGAAATAAGGTGCACCAGATTCTGTATATGCAATTTCTTTACTAGGGAAAAAATTATTCCGAAGAAATCTAACAAGTAAAAATTCTTTTTTTCTTTTTTCAGTTCTTAAAGCAACGTATTTTTCTTTCTCTTCGTCTATTAATAGAATGGAGGATGCATCCTTGGACAAGTCTATCCAGTTAGGTGTAATGTATACCTGTGTGTTTTTTTTTGAAAAAGAAAAAATTTCCCTTGTTAATTCCATCTGACAAAATTACACACAAAAAACAGAAGCTCAAATGTGAAAATTACAAACAGTTAACTTTAACGAATTGTTAAAAATGTTTAAAAGAAATAATAGTTTAAATTTTGTTAACCCATTTTTTTCCACTTTATTTGCAGTTGATTTTTTAAATTTTTGTGCGAAATAATCTAGTTTTATAAAGAATTTTAATTTTTTAGATATGGTACGTAAGCTCTCATTATTAATTTTAACTGTTTTTTTATCAGTAGCTTATAGCTTCTCTCAAAATGGAACAGGTGAGATTACAGGTTTTGTTTTTGATGCAATTAACAAATCGGAAGGTGTTTTCGATGCAAAGATTATTGTGAAATCTGGAACTGAAACAAAATATATCGGCAAAACAGATTTTAATGGTAAATATCGTTTGTCAGGAATTCAACCTGGATCGTATGACATTTTTGTTACGCAAAATTTAGAAGGATATGAGCCAACTGGATTGACTGGTGTAACTATATCTTCAGATAAAATAAGTTCACTCGACCCATTCTTTTTGGAAAAAGCTAAAGTTGAAAAACCAACCTCTACAACAACTCCTATTTCAAATACAGATAAAACTGCTTCCAAAAAAAATAATGGAGAAAAAGAATTAGATGCCGCAAAAATTAAAACAAAAAAATATGTTAGACCGCTAATTGATAAAGATGGTGGAGCTTCAGGAGATTCCAAAGGTGCAGGAGAAATCAAAGAGATGGCTGTACGTGATGTGGCTGGAGTTGTTGGTACAATGGCAGGTGTGAATAATAGTACTGGCGAAATGAGTTTGCGTGGTGGCGCAGGAGATGCTACCATTGCTTTTATTGATGGCCAAAAAGTTAGGGGTGGTTTAAACCTTCCAAAAGGTGCATTTGAAGAAATTAGTGTAATGACCGGTGGTATACCTGCAAATTATGGAGATGCTACAGGTGGTATTATTTCTGTTACGACTAAAGGACCAACTTCTAATTATTTCGGAAATGCAGAGATTGTTAGTTCAGGTATTTATTTTAAGGGAAAAGATGTTAATGGATATGATGGTAAAGTGTACGGATTTGATAAATATGGATACAACTTATTCGAAGGAATGCTGTCCGGACCTTTGTTGTTTAAAAAAGATTCTTTAGGGAACAAAGAAAAACCAATCTTAGGATTTTTATTTTCCGCAAATTTTACAAATCAATTAGACAGTCGTCCCCTAGCAAATGGAGGTGGCTTCAGAGTTAAAAAAGAGGTGAGAGATGAAATAATCGCAAATCCTTTGAGAGCAATGCCAGATGGAAAAGTTCCATTACATGCTACAAACTTCTTAAGAGCAAATGATTTTGAACGAAATCCTTGGAGAATGAATGCTGCAACTTCAACATTTACTTCAACAGCAAAAATAGATGTTAAAACAGGACCAACGATTAATTTAACATTTGGTTCTACATTTAATTACAATTTTGGAAAACAATATTCATACACAAGTTCCTTATTAAATTTCGCAAATAATGGAGACTATAATTCTTCAGATTTTCGTGTATATGGTCGTTTTACACAACGTTTTGATAATTCAAAAGATCCAAGAGCATTAATCAAAAGTGCGAGTTATAGTTTAATGGTGGATTATTCGAGTTCTTCAAGCGCAAATTACGATAGCCGTTTTAAATATAATGCATTTGAATATGGGCATATCGGTACATTTGCTACTACACAAGTGCCTACTTACCGAATGAATTATACTACTTTAACAGCATCGCAAGACGGATTTAGAGATGAAAAAGTAGATTTTACACCATCTAAATCTAACAATGCTTTAGCAGCAATAACATCTCAATATTATTCTATCTATGCAAATAGTCCCCAGGGTCGTTACGAGAATTTAAATCAAATACAACAAGGAAATGCATTAATAAATGGGGACTCTCCAGCAAATGTATATGATTTATGGAGTAATATAGGTAGTCCTTACAACTATATGGGCAAATCTCAAGCTGAACAATTTCGTGTAACAGGTAACGGAAATGTGCTTATTGGAGGGCATAAGATTACCTTAGGTTTTGAGTTCGAGCAACGTTTTGATAGATCATGGGGTTGTTCAAACCCTATGAATCTGTGGTTTTTAGCACGTAAGTACACTAATTCGCACATTTCGGAGTTAGATTACACAACAGGTGATACTGTAAATATGGGGAATTATGACCAAGTTACATATCAAAGATTGAATTCTGGTTATGCCTATAATCATAATGGTGTTTATGGTGGACAAGAAGCACAAAAGAAATTTTCTGAGGGTGATCCAAATGCACAAGAAAATCAATATTTTTTCGATTATAATTTAAGAAATAAACTAAATCTAGTAGGAGGAGGAGCAAATAGCTCGTATGTAGATGTTAACCGTTTAGATCCAAGCTTATTAACTATCGATATGTTTTCTGCGGATGAATTGATGAATAATGGTAACTCATACATTTCGTATTATGGGTATGATAAAGCTGGAAATAAAACATATGGCAAGACAGACATAAATAGTTATTTTAATACATTTGATAAATATGGTAATTATCAACGTGCAATAGGAGCTTTTCAACCAATTTATGTTGCTGGGTATATCATGGATAAATTCTCCATTAACGATTTATTATTTAACGTAGGTTTACGTATTGATGCATTTGATGCGAATCAACCAGTATTAAAAGATCCATATTTATTATTTAATGCAAATACGGTTGCAGAAGCTAAAGCAAAGTATAGTAAAGAACCTACCACACTTACTTGGTTAGCAGATGATAATAATCAGTTAGCGATTCCTTCTTCGATGGGAGATAATTATGTTGTTTATGTGAATGATGTAAATAATCCAACAGCAATTAATGGATATCGTTCAGGATCTAATTGGTATAACGCACAAGGTATTCCTGTAGATAATCCAAAAGTATTAGAAGGTCCAGGTGGTATTGCTCCATGGTTAGTTGATCCAAAAGTAAAAACAATAAATGCAAGTGCTTTTGAACAATACAAGCCACAAATCAATTTTATGCCGCGTTTCTCTTTCTCTTTCCCTATTTCAGATCAGGCATTATTTTTCGCGCATTATGATATCTTAACTAAAAGACCTTCTTCTGCTAATCGTTTTGACCCTACAGATTATCAATTCTTATCTCTAGTTTCTTCTCCTACTATTAGTAATCCTAACTTGAAACCAGAAACAACCATCGATTATGAATTAGGGTTTCAACAAGTTTTAACAAAAACATCTTCGATTAAAATTTCAGCATACTATCGTGAACAACGTAATCAAGTTCAATTAGTTAATGTTTTTAATGCGTATCCTAAATCGTACAAAACATATGGAAATCGTGATTTTGGTACAGTTAAAGGTTTGACAATTGCATATGATTTGAGAAGGACAGGTAATTTAAGAATGACCGCAAACTATACCTTACAGTTTGCTGAAGGTACAGGTACAGATGCTGCTTCAATCGCTTCTTTCATTCAAGCAGGTTTACCAAATCTTCGTAATATTTTCCCTTACGATTACGATACAAGACATCAATTTAATTTTGTAACAGATTACCGTTATGGAGAGGGTGAAGCATATAATGGTCCTGAAATTGGTGGAATTAAATTATTTGAAAACGTTGGTTTAAATATTACAACAAATGTTTTTTCAGGTAATCCATACTCATCACAATCTACGATAACAAATGCTGCAGCACTGAGTCCGTTAGCATCAGGTTTAACAGGTACATTAAACGGTTCTCGTAAGCCTTGGTCTTATCGATTAGATATGCAGTTAGATAAAAATATTCAATTTACGATTAAAGATAAATCTGCAAATGCATCGGATCCTAATTTAAATAAGGATAAAAAGGTGTTTTTGAATGTCTACATTCGTGCAACTAACTTATTTAATCAATTCAATGTTGTGAATGTTTACAGAGCTACAGGAAACTGGAATGATGATGGTTATTTAGCTGCAGCGCAATTTCAACAATCTATTCAAAATCAATATGACGAACTTTCATTCAGAGACTATTATACTATGAAAGTTCAGAACGCTTTTAATATTAGTTCTCCTCGGACTATTCGTTTAGGATTAAGATTTGATTTTTAATAGATTATTACTTTAAAATACATAGTTATGAAAAATTTAGTAATTGCAATAACACTAACCTTAAGCACCCTAGCATTTTCGTATGATTATGATTTTGCTAAAAAAGGGAATGCACAAAAACATGTAAATAAATCTGGGTGTTCTCCTTCTAGTTCTACACTCAGAATGAATTTTAATGATGTAAGTGCATTATTAGAAACAGGTGGTATGTTGTTCTTAGATCGTTCTACTGGTGTAGGTACTTATGAAGTTCCTAAAAACACTGGATTGACAGCTATTTATGCAGCATCTTTATGGATGGGAGGTGTTGATGTTAATAATCAATTAAAAATTGCAGCTCAAAAATACCGTTCGACAGGAAATGATTTTTGGACTGGTCCTTTAACTTCAACTGCTGGTACAGGTAATTACGATCCGAAAAATCCACTTGGAGATAATGCATTCAAGGATTATGGCGATGCAAATATCGGAAAAGAAGAATGTGCTGCTTATGATAAGTTTTTTACAATTCGTAAAGCAGAAGTTATTCAATTTTCTACTTGGTGGGATGCTTGTAAAGGATTAAAATCAAATACTGAATTGTGTGCTGCTGTACCCGCACCTTCAAATGAAGTATTAAACAGAATTTATGCATGGCCAGCACATGGGGATGAAACACTTAATCAAGATCACTATCTAGCACCTTTTTATGATAATGCAGAATGTCAAGACGGTAAGGATGGTTGGTACGATCCTTTAAATGATGGAGATTATCCTTGGTATGATGATATTTTGAAAAAAGATGATATTGTTTGTGGTAGCGATCGTCGTATATCCTTATTTGGAGATGAAACCAATTGGTGGATTTTTAATGATAAAGGAAATATTCACACAGAAACAGGAGGTGATCCAATTGGAATGGAAATTCGTGCGCAAGCTTTCACATTTACAACTACGGATCAAATTAACCGTATGACATTTTATAACTATGAAATGATCAATAGAGGTACACAAACACTTTACAATACTTACTTTGCTCAATATGTTGATCCAGATTTAGGAAATTATAGTGATGATTATGTTGGATGTGATGTTACGCGTGGTTTAGGATATTGTTATAATGCGGATGAAAATGACGAGGCTTTTGCTGGAAAATTAGGTTATGGAACAAATCCTCCAGCAATTGGAGTAGATTTCTTCGAAGGACCATACCAAGATGCAGATGATCTAGATAATCCTGGTCCACACTTTGATAGTCAAGGAAAATTAGTAAAACCTACTGTTTTAGAGGCGATTGCAAACAAAGGAATAGTTTATGCAGGTTTAGGTATTGGTTATGGAGATGGAATTAAAGATAACGAACGTTATGGAATGAAACGTTTTACGTATTATACAGGTTCGGGCGCTTCCAATCAATCCGTAGCTGACCCAACTACTGCAGGACAGTATTATAATTACATGACTGGTAAGTGGCGTTTTGGTGATAAAACAATGTTTGGTGGTTCGGGTTTCCCAGGTGCTGATAAAGTTACAACGATTCCTGCTGATTATATGTTCCCTGGAGATTCTGACACCTTAAATTGGAGTACTGCTGGAACAGATCCAGGTAAAAAAGATTGGTCAGAGATTTCTGAAAAAAATCCTAAAGGTGATAGACGTTTTGTACAATCTGCAGGACCTTTTACCTTAAAACCTGGTGCTATTAATAACATTACTGTAGGTATCGTTTATGCACGTAGTACTGAAAGTGGTTTGTTAGCTTCTGTTAATTCTTTAAGAAGAGCAGATACAAAAGCACAACAATTATTTGACAACTGTTTTAAGATTTTGGAGCCACCAAGTGCGCCGAAATTATCCATACAAGAATTAGATAGAGAGCTAATATTAACATTAAGTAATCCTACACCTTCCAATAATATTGGCGAAAACTATATTCAAAAAGATTATGCTATAGATCCAAGCTATTCCAATAAGTTTTATCGTTTTGAAGGATATATGATTTACCAAGCTAAATCAGAAAAGGCTTCTGCTACAGATTTATATAATACGGATAACGCACGTTTAGTAGCTCAATGTGATATTAAAAATGGAGTTTCTAAAGTTATCAATTATGAGTTTGATGAGGATTTTGGAATATCTGTACCAGTCTTAAAGGTGAAAGGTAATGATGAAGGTATAAAACATAGTTTTGCTGTTTCTACAGATATGTTTACAAATACTAAATTGACGAATAACAAAACCTATTATTATATTGCTGTTGCTTATGCGTATAACAATTTTAAAACATATATTCCAGATGAGCCTGGATTTACAGATGGACAAAAAATTCCATTTATAATGTCTAGAACTGGTTATGATGGTGCTGCAATTAAACCGATGACCGGTATTCCTCACAAACCATTAGCAGAAAATATTATTCAAAAAGCAAATTTTGGTTACACACCTCAAATTACACGTTTAGATGGAAGAGGTAATGGAAATCGCAGTGTTGAATTGGTGAAAAGTTCATTTGATGAAATTGTATCCAAAGGTAAATTAGCTAATCCTACATACGATTATGGTCATGGTCCTTTGAATATTAAAGTAGTAGATCCACTAAATTTGGCGAAAGGTTATTTTGAGTGTAAATTCAAAAATTATAAAGTATCAACGATACAGTCTAATGAGTCTATCAACAATGATGGTGTTGATACTGCATCTTGGGTTATTTACCGTTATAATTCAAAAGAAGGTGGACAATTATTAGATTCTGTACTTTCTGAAAACACAATAGCTGTGAATAATGAACAGTTAATTCCAAAATGGGGTGTATCTGTTCAAATAGTTCAAGCGGAAGCTAAGCCTATTGATGCCAATATGACTACAAAGTATGAATATCGTAAATTTGCAGAGCCAATTTCTGCAACTATAAGTTTTTCAGACTCTTCTAAAAAGTGGTTAACATTTGTAAAAGATAACGATCAATTTAATCCGAGTAACTGGATTAGATCTGGTATCAATGAAGCGTTAGCTAAAGATAATGACACTAAATTAGGGTATAATAATCCATTTTTATTTCCAGACGCTTCTTACGGAGTAGATAATTCACCGCAAGCAAATCAAGTTTGGATTGATAAAGAGCAAAAATATCCTAAATTATTATCTGGTGGTATAGCTCCGCATTGTTTGGTTGGTTTTCAATCAGAATATATGCCTATTGCATATCCGGCTACTTTAAATTCATATCGAGTTGATATACGTGAAAGAGCTTCATTAATTAGAACACCAAATATTGACCTTGTAATAACTTCAGATACAAGTAAATGGACAAGATGTGCTGTGATTGAATTAGGGCGAAATTCTTCTTTAACGGAAGGTGGTGCTACTGCTGGTATGTTACGTAAAGGATTAAGTGTTGATAAAATGGGTAAAACAATAGCTGGGTCTACTGGTATGAGTTGGTTTCCTGGTTATGCTATTGATGTTGAATCAGGTGTTCGTTTACACATGGCGTTTGGAGAAAACTCTTTCTTATTTAAAGATAATGGAAGAGATATGATTTGGAATCCATCGAATGTATTATACGATGATAATGGCCAACCACATTTAGGTGGTCAACATCCCATTTATGTATTTGGTAATAAAGTACACTCTTTTACAGATAATAATCGTAATTGTCCGTATTATGATGGTACTAATGATTGGGTGTATGATAATTTTAAATCAGGCGATCCAATTAGTTTGGTAAATGCATATACGAGTTTAGTTTGGGTTGTTAATCCGCTATTGGCTTCTAACCAGACTTTATTATCTTCGGATTTAATTATTAAAACACGTTTAGCTAAACAGTATAATGATTACACTGCTACTGGACAAAACAATGGTAAACCGATGTATGGATGGTCTATGGATGAAATAGCTACAACTGTTGCTAGTCAAGA
>JBIIKZ010000041.1:0-21246 GCA_044232905.1 Crocinitomicaceae bacterium | reverse complement strand
TAAAATTACTTTCGCATCCAAAAAACAGTGTCACGGCAAAAACCGTGACAACTGGGAGCATTTTATAATTTTTTAGTAAAGTCATACGCTTCATTTGACAAAGTTATAGTTGATGAAAATGCTATTTTGGGGTTTTAATTAAATTTTCTTTTCTCAAACCATTTTTCATTAAGTGAAAAACCAATGTTAATATTGGCATAGTTTTCTTGCACTAAGTTAGCTGTAGTAGTCCCTTTTTTTCCTAATTCAAATCCAAAATTTATATTAGAAAAAGTGCCTGATAACGGCATCCCCATCCCAAGAGTGAACCCCATGTCGTTTATCGATTCTGAATCGATTATCAATCCCGTTTTTTCGTATTTAAGACCTCCTCTGTACGTTATCCTTTTAGCATAGCTGGTATAGGACTTATAGTTGGGTATGAAATACCCCCCAATAGTATATTTTGAACCTGTACCGTAGACTACATTATAGGCAGAGTTGTTTACTTCATTATAAAAATTGACTAAATTACCCGTGGATTGCAAACTTACTTCAGTGCCTATAAGCCATTTTCTATTCTCTCCCAATCCTATACCAAAAGACAATTTGCTAGGCAATTTAAGCGATCTAGCGTCCTCTAGTTTAGAAAGATTTTCACCAGAGATAGCGATTTCTTTCGTACTTTTAGAAGCCAAAGTGCTTTCAACAGTATAGATTACACTACTGTACCAAATCATTTTCTTAGTAATCTTTTCTTGATACATCACCCCAAGATTAAAATTTATCCCGGAAAGTACTGACGTGTTTACCTCACTTGTGCCATTCGCAATGTTAGAATCTATAATAAAACTTGTCGTTTTAATTGTGCCAAAATTATACTGTGCATCTGCACCAACACTTAGGTTCGCCCCTAATTTGTATCCAAGCCCCAAGAAAACCTTATTCATCCCACCAGACCCATCAAGAATGGTACTAATGCCATCCAAATTAACCGTTTTTATTTTATACCCAACCGAAGAATAAGGAATCAAGCCAAAACCCATTCCAAATTTTCCCAACGGCAAACCAACCGCCAAATAATCCAATGTGGTTCTTCGGGCACTTCCAGATTGAGTATCGGTTTTTTGACTTGTCGTATTGTAAGTTCCCCCAATTGAGAAACTCGTGAGTTTTAAATCGGAATACCCCGCTGGATTTTGCAAATTAATATGAATACTATCGGGTGCAATTGCTAATCCCGCCATCGAACGATTTTCTGCGGCTCCTTTGAATCGGATGTCGCCAATGCCATAAAATGAATAGGGTGATGACGTTCCTTCTTGGGCTAAAGACATTAATGACAAAAACAAACAGGCAATTATTATACTTTTTTTAATCATTTTTGGTTTTATATTGAAATGTTTGGTTCAAACTTTCCAGTAGGAAATTTGAATTGGCAAATATGGTATTTTTTAATCGGTTAGCCAAAAAATCAGTGTCCCCACCCGTTAAAATTATGATAAAGTTTGAATATTTTTCTTTGTATTGAGTAATGAAACCGTCTATTTCATGCACCAATCCATTGACCACTCCCGAATGAATCGACTCGGATGTGGAGTTTCCTATGAAATGTTTAGGACTTTCTAAGGGCATCAACGGCAGTTTTTCGGTATAATTATGTAATGACTCGTAACGTAAACGCAACCCAGGACTGATGGCTCCGCCAAGATAATTATTGTTTTCGTCAATAAAATCATAGGTAACGCAGGTTCCCGCATCAATAACCAATCGGTTTTGATTGGGGTATAATAAGGTTGCACCAGCAGCAAGCACCAATCGATCAATTCCTAAAGTTTGGGGTGTTTCATACTTGTCAATAAACGGAAAGGAATCTTTGTGCGATACAAAATGAACTTTTAAAGATTCATCAAAATTACAAAAAAAGTGTTTTTCTATGTCCGAAACAGAGGAGACCACTAAATCAGTTACCTCCTTGTGGGTTTTTAAGCTATCCTGAATCCTTTTTTGGAGTTCCGTTTTCATACAGACAAAGGTATTCAGGAGAGTACCGCCCTCAAATACAGCGCCTTTAATTCTGGTATTGCCAACGTCAATGGTTAGAATCATAATTGGTATTTAACGGTGCGAAGGTACGAATTGATTTTTTTTAAAATTTGTTTTGGATAAACTAAAAATCATCCTATATTTGCACCCGCAAACAAGTTCAGTGAACTCCTATAAAAATAGAAGTCTAGTGAACTAATAACAATGGTACCTTAGCTCAGATGGTAGAGCAATGGACTGAAAATCCATGTGTCCCTGGTTCGATCCCTGGAGGTACCACTTTAAAAATCCGTAATATACTTGATAAACAAGGAATTACGGATTTTTTGTTTTATAATTTGTACGATTATTGTACGATTGATAATTATTTCGTGATATTTTTAATTACAATTTCTCAAAGCCCTTATTATTTCTACTATTCTATGAATCATTATTTTATAAAACTTTATAAAGTAAATAAAGCATTTTTAAGTCTTAAAAAAGTGGATTTAAGTTCGTAATTGCTTTCCAGCAAATATGTCTTTAAAAGTCTTTAAATTGACCTCCAATTCTCTTTTCTCATTTATTATTTATAAAAAATTAGTAGGCTCTTTGTTATAAAATCAACCCCTTAAATTTTTCCAAAACAAAAAAAAGAAAAAAAGAAAGCACTTAAAATTGAGAAACACATCAAACGTGAGTGGAAGGAAGAATTGACTGACCGAGAGAGCGATGGTTTCTCTAAATTTGCTGGATTTTTTTCTGTTTTAGCAAAATGTTGTTGGTAAGACAAGCACCCCCAAGCACCACAGAAAAATGGAATTTTTATGGAATTTTTCGAGGAGCGATGTGGCGGTGTTGCGGCAAATGACCAGCAGCCTAAGGATGAGAACAGAACGTAGTTTACGGAGTGATGTGAAATACTTAGAGCGTTTCGTTGGGAAAATAATAATAGCAGCGTAGCGTTCCTTAATTTAGTGCAAAACGTAGTGGAGCAAACCCAACTGCTGGTCATAAGAGCAACCGCTGAAAACATAAAGGGCGAAAGACAATAATACTGCTGAATGTAGAGCAACGGAATGAAGCTGTATGTTGGATTGTTAGCCCTGACGAATGTATTGAGAGTGCGTGTGAAGACTGGGAATGCAGAAAACAAAAAAGAGCTGCTATTTTTCTTAGCTGCTCTTATTTTGGGTTCAAATGGCCTGTGAAATGGAAGGAAGCATGACTGACTGGAACAGCCCAGCGAAACAAAGCAATCGAAAGGAATGAGACCGCTTGATTGCCTTTTATCATTTTTGTTGTAGTTTAATTTTAAAGTAAATTAATCTTTGACACAACGAATGGATAATCCATTTGATATAATATGACTAGATACTTGCATAAATAATGAATTAGAAGAAGCCTTAATGCATCTTAATGAAGCTATTCCTATTCCTGATTCATATCCTGTCGAGCTCCACCAAATAGCACTCATCTTTATTGAATCATTTCCATATAGAGTCGAACCACCTCCAAATAGAGTCTTATTATTTTCTGTATATCTCCAACTTGCTGGTTTTGCAGAAAACCCACTTGAATTAGTAGCACCTGAATCATAATACCAACTATACGCATCCGTTTGGGAACTTGTGGTTTCCTTCATTTTACCACCAGCAACTATTTCCCCTCCTAAACAATTGGTTAAAGTTCTCCATTCAGTATCAGAAGGTATATGATAGCCTATAGGAGCTAATCCTCTTGGGTCATTTACAGCATACCAATTGTATAATTTACCATAAATAGCGCCTGTTGCTGAGTCGTTATTGTAATAACACCACGCCCCTGTAGTCAAATTAGCCCATTGTGAAGGATCTTTTATTTCTGGTATTATGTCTCCATTGCGATATTTTGACACATTTAAATTCGTTTTAGTCCAAGTTTGATCACAATTTTTAACTGTTTGATAAACATTTCCATCAATATCAGTAACATTAAAACCCTGAACGTTTAATTCTGTACTCGAGAAATTTAATGTTATGAAAGAAAGTTCATCCCCGTAAGCAGTGCCAATGCTATTTGTTGCATAAGCTCTTACGTAATACTTTGTGTTAATGGAAAGATTTCCAAAACCGCTTACAAATGTTCCTATACCTGTTCCATCAGTTCTTTTAGTGCTTAATGCAATTGTGGGATTTGCAATAGTATTCCATACAACTCCTCTTGCTGTAATAATCCCTCCTCCATCAGCTGTTATGTTTCCTCCTGAAACTGCATAATTCGTTGTAATACTTGATATGACAGTAGTTGACAATGTTGGTAAAACTATTGCTCTGGTAGTAAATGAAATTACATTCCCATAAGCAGTCCCCGCACTATTAGTGGCATATGCTCTTACGAAGTAGGTAGTGTTAACTGTAAGTCCTGATATATTACTAGCATATAAACCTGATTCACCACCATCAGTTGTTTTTGTAGCCAAAGCAATTGTAGGATTATCACTAGTGCTCCAACAAACTCCTTTTGCTATTATTGAAGCTCCACCATCATCTGTTATTACCCCTCCACTCGTTGCTGATGTAGTTGTTATAGCAATTGCGGCAGTTGTAGCTAGAGAGGGGATTGTAGCAACCTCAGGCTTATTATCTTTTGTGCATCCTGCCACCAAAACAATTCCTAAAATAATTGCATTTAACTTTTTCATAATTCAATAATTAAAAATCAAACAATGTTACCAAAATTTTACAATTAGGACAATGGTAAATCAATCAAATAAAAATAGCGTAAATTTTAAAAACTTCTAACAGCTCTTACTAGAATTTGATTATTTTTAATACCAATATCATAAGTACCTTGCCAATTTTGTAAAAACCATTGAACCCAAGCAGCATCTCCGGTCTGTTCGCCATCCGTGGAACTCCAATAAATCCCTTTATAACCATAATTTAATAAAGTACTAGTATTAAAGTTACCTAAGCCATTTAAGTATAAATTAGTGTATAATAAGTTTAACTCATTTTTACTAGGAAGATACCAATCATCATATCCATTCAAAATTAAATTATAACAAATTCTAGCAGCAATATTACCAGCACAGTTATTTATGATAGCATTAGTATTTGCCAAACCAGAACCGATGCTTGCATCAGAAGCACTAGAATTATAGATTCCTACACAACCCCAAGTAGCTATTCCCTGATCATTGGGTGCTGCTAATATTCCTTTACCATTAGTGGTATTAAGGTAGACGATGAGACCTCCTTGATAAGTGAGGCCATACAAATTTCTTAATAAAGAATTGTCACTTAAATAAATTTGATATGGAGTTTCGCCATGATCTAATCTTTGTTGCAAACTCACTTCACTAGTAGAAAAATAAAAAGTATTACCATAAAAAGAGCCAAAACTATTTGTTGCATAAGCCCTATAATAGTAATTTGTAGCAGGACTTAGTTTTGTAATATTACTTGTAAAATTTGATGCTCCTGGGCCTTCGTTAGTTTTGGTATCTAAACTGACAGTTGGATTAGGTTCTGTACTCCAAACAATTCCTTTGGCCGTTATGCTATTACCTCCATCAGAACCTATAACACCACTAGAAACAGCTCCCCAACCATTAATTTGAGTAACAACTCCAGTTGTGATTTCTATTGAATTAGAATTATCAGCACCAGTTGAACCATCCCCCGAAGAACAAGATTGCAATATTAAAAATGTAACGCTTATTAAGTAAATTAGTTTTTTCATGGTCATAATATAATTAATCTTTTATTACTTTTAAAAATTGTTTATTATTATCTGATTCAACTGTAATGAAATAATTGCCTGTTGATAAATCCGATAAGTCAAGACTAAATTCATCATTGTTTTGATTTTTTTCAAACAAGAATTGACCTAAAGAATTGAAAACAGTTACTTTATTTACAATAGAATTACCTTTTATTAATAAAAAGTCTTTAACAGGGTTTGGATAGAGTACAAACTCGTCTGATTTTATAGTCTCAACTCCTAGATTATTGATGATTGTAAAATTCGTTACGGGAGCATCATGAACTACCAAGGCATCTCCCGTTTGATTGTTTGCAGCATCAACATAAGCTGTTACAGGAGTTTGAGTTAACGATTTTGTTAGGGTAGATTTTGTTTGTAGGGTTACTTTAAACAATAATCCTTGACCGTTTATAGCGGCATTGGCATATCTTGTTAAACCAACGCTTACCATTTTTCCGGAAGCATAATTCATCACTAAACAATCTGTGTCAGTGGCTCCAAATATAGAGCCTTTATAATCTAGAGTGGCAGTAGCTATATCAAAAATGGTTTCGTCAAAAACCAGATTTACGGATATACCATAAAGCGCACTTAAACCTCCTGAGTTATTCAAATTAACGGTAAAGGTTACCGTTTGTGGCAACAGTGAAGCGTTTACAATAGTAGTATTAGGCGTAACTACTAGGCTTCCGCTAGAAACAGCAAGTCGTCTAGAGGTGTTATTTTTTTTAACAGTTATGGGTGCTGCAAGTCGAGCGTGTATCTTATTCATGTTAAACCCTATGGCCGCTTGGTCAGCATTGTTGATTACCCCATCTCCATTAGAGTCTGCAAATACTTTATAAGCATCACCACTAGAAGTACTATGATTATACCCCCAAAGTGTTGCAGGTTGAGCATACCATTGAATAGTTGCATTTGACCTTGCAGGACCAGTTGAATTATAAAAATACCCAATTGGTAATAAATCAGCCGTGGTAACTGTATTAGATTTATTTAAATCTCCTGGCCAAACATTAACTTGATTGTTAAAAGTATAACAATATTGAGGTTGACTGTATATCAAATTAACAGTGTTTCCAGTCGAATTGTAGGCACTTACATTGTCTAAGTAAAAACAAAAACTAGTCCCTTGAGGAATTGGAATGTTTTTAGTAACAAACCGAAAGGAATAAAATAACCCACCACCCGTATATCCGGGCACCGAACCCACTTTAGTAATTCCGAAATCATAGACCCCACTAGTAGCTATCGGTGACGTTGAAATAACACTAATTCCTGTTCCCAGTAATGTACCGGCAGTATACCCTGAATAATCCAAGTACTGACTTACAGCAGGATTACCTTTAAGTTTCATATACAAACTGTACACATCAGCAGCTTCTGAAAGTTGCACATCTACAGTAATGGTATCAAATAATCCAGCAGTATTAGTTGATGAAGTAATGCTTAAATTACTATAATTTAGGATTACTACTTGAGTCGTAACATTAGTTTGGCATCCGTTATAGACAAAATATGAAACTGTATAAGTACCCGGCATAGAACTGCTTGGATATATTTCTCCTGTGGAAATATTCATTTCTAGTCCACTAGGTTGTGAGGAAAAAGAACCTCCCAAATAATTGCCTGATCCTGTTAAAGTAACTGGTTGTGATGCAGTTACATTAGTATAATAGGGACTTCCAGTATAACTTATATTTGCTGTTGGTTGAGTTTCAATATTTATATCAATTGAATTACTACTACCTATATTGGGGCATCCATAAGGTGTTGCAACACACCATACAGAATAATTTCCAGGAATTGAAGTACTTGGATTTATTGTTCCAGTTAAAGTGTTAAGAGAAAGACCATCGTTAGAGCTATAAATAGTTATACTTGAATAAGTGTTTTGGCTATCTATATAACTATAAATTTCCCCAGATGTAGTACAATAATACGGAGACCAATTAAGAATGCCAAATGTTGGAGGTATATCACAAATTGTTGTTTTTCGAATTATATTATTGCCCGAATCAGCTAAATATAATATGTTTGAATCTATAAAAATTCCTGTTGGCGCATTAAATAAAGCGGTTGAAACATTTCCATCTAAAAATCCTTGATTTGAACCAGAATAGGTTGTTACTATTCCATAATTAGTAAGATTATTGTAATCAATCTTTCTAATTCTATTATTGTTTTGGTCCGTTACAAAAAAACGGCCTTTAGAATCATATGAAATACTTATTGGATTATTAAATTTAGCAGATGTCCCAGTACCATCAGCATACCCTTGTGTAGAACCAGCAAATGTAGTAACTACTCCTGCAGTTGTAATTCTTCGAATTCTGTTATTATTGGCATCTGCTAAAAATAAAAAACCTTCGTACATACATATTCCCTTAGGACCATTAAATTGAGCTGCTATTCCCGTACCATCAGCATACCCTTGTGTAGAACCAGCAAATGTAGTAACTACTCCCGTTGCTGTAATTTTTCGAATTCTGTTATTGTTGGTATCGGCTACATATATGGAAGATCCATCATTATAAATACCTGACGGATTATTAAATTTAGCAGATGTCCCAGTACCATCAGCATACCCTTGTGTAGAACCAGCAAATGTAGTAACTACTCCCGTTGCTGTAATTTTTCGAATTCTGTTATTGTTGGTATCGGCTACATATATGGAAGATCCATCAGTACAAATACCTGACGGATTGTTAAATTGAGCTGCTGTTGCTGTGCCATCTGCAAAGCCAGCAACTCCTGAACCTGCAAGTGTTGTAACTATTCCAGTTGGTGTGATCTTTCGAATTACGTTGTTATTGGAATCAGCTACATAAACATTATGATTATTATCTAAACAAATGGCTGATGGATTATTAAATTGAGCTGCTGTACCGGTTCCGTTTGTAGAGCCTGCAACTCCTGAACCTGCAAATGTCGAAACTATTTGGGCATTGGAAGATATTATACAAAAAAAGATGGCTGCTAAAAGTGTAATTTTTTTCATATTTTTTATTTATTTTCTTCCTAAAAGAACTTTTTTTGTAGTTAAAATAGTATTGGTTGAGTTTGTTATTTGAACAAAATACATTTCTTCTGCTTCCCAATTTCTTCTTAAAATTTGCATGTTATGGTTTTTAACTGGCATTTCATTTACAATTTGACCAAGAGTGTTAAAAACTATTAATTTAATATTTTCCAATTGGTCTGTACTTTTTCCAATCGAAAGGTACAAAATATCATTTGTTGGATTTGGATATAGCACAAACTCATCTTGTTTTATGTTGTCAATGCTCAAATTGTTGATGATTGTAAAATTAGATACAGGTTCATCTTGAATCACTAAAGTATCGCTAGCTTGATTATTGGCTGAATCAACATAAGCTGTTACTGGTGTTTGAGTCAATGATGATCCTAGAGGTGATTTAGTTTGCAATGTTACCTTAAATAATAATCCTTGACCTGTATGTCGTATTGGTTGTTTCATTAGCTTTTTCATCTTTTGTACATCCAATAACAATAACAATTACCAACAAAACTTCAAGTAACTTTTTCATAATTCAATAATTTAAAAATCAAACAATATTACTATTCTTATTAATGCTTTCCTAATTTTTATCAGGAAAAGACAAACCTAACTTATTGAATTTTAATAAGTTTACGGATGTCCACATTTGACTAAATTTTTTAAAAGGACCTCTAAAAACACCTCAACCTCCCCCTAAAAATAGGTTGTAAATAATCGAAAGATTGTTCAGTTATTTTTACCTCAAAACAGTAATTCTTGGAACTTTCTTTTCTTTTCTTACTACACTACATAGAATGATAGAATCCACTTGGGTTTTCTGTTGTTTTTAAAAAATAAAACAAGCACATTTTTTTTTACTCCAATAATCATCTAATCTATAACTGAGCATAAAGGTATGAATTCCACCATTATATTTTCCAAAGTCATTTACTCCAATATCATAGGAATAGCCTGCCAGAAAATTATCAAAAAATCTAAATCCAACAAATGCACCTACCGAGACATCCACTTCAAAATTAAGACTAGTAATAAGTTTATCTTTCCAGTTTAAATTCAAAGCTACCAATGTTGCTGTTGGAGCACCTTCTGCAATTCTTGTAACAAAATTTGGGTGTAGAAATATTTCATCATCAATCATTATTTTGTAGGCCCCTGTAATGTAATAATATGGATTTTTATTAGCGATTTGACGGTTTGAATCGTTGACATATTTTGTTTTAAGCATATTTGGAATAGAAAATCCTAATGCCCATTTTTCATTGTATAAATACCCTCCAGAACCAATCATTAAATTTCTTTGAGATATGTTTCTGTCAGCCAAATCATTTTCATTTGGATTTTGGATCACAAATTGATTATAATCAATATTGAATAAATTCACACCAGCTTTTAAGCCAAGCGATAATTTTATGCTTTCACTTAAGTTTAGGTGATATGCATAATTACCATTAATGTTATTTTCACTAACGGCACCAATTCTGTCTGACATTATATCAAAACCTACTCCTGTATTAGAATCTGATAAAATACTGTGACCAGATAAGAGTAATGTTTTTGGAGCTCCATCAAACCCAACCCATTGTGTGCTATATATTGAATTTATTGTCAAACCATCATAAGAGCCAGCATAGGCAGGATTATACATTATAGGATTATATGTAAAAATAGATAATTTGGTGTCGCTTTGAGATAGCGCTAAAAAAGAGCTAAATAAATTTAAAAGCAAAAAGGTTTTACACAACTTCATATAGCATATTATTGATTATTGTTTATGTATAAAAACCCTCTTAAATCACTATTTTTATCGTGGTACAAATCATGATATGTTAGTACATAAAAATAGGTTCCAGTAGGCAAAAACTCATTGTGTTGATATACGTCCTGCACATTTGCTTTTCCAATAAATGTATTATGTAGATTGTCATAATTTATTCCTTTCCATAATAATTGTCCATATCGATTGAATATTTGAAATTCATTTTTAGGAAAAGTTTCTATGTTTTTAATGGAGATAAAATCATTTAAGTCATTCCCGTTTAGGGTTAAAATATTATTTATCTCAAGTAAGCATGGTACAAATGTAATGTGGACTTTAGTTCTAGGACTCTTACATCCGCTAGTTAGATCTGTTGTTTCTGCATAATAAGTTGTATTGTCAATTAGTCCTGTATTAGAATTGAGTGCAGAACTGCTAACTAAATCAATATACCATTGTATATTTGACTGATTTGGCATTAAGTTAGAAATTCTTGGATTGTCAATCTTGCAAAACTCTTGAGTACTATTACCTATAGGTATTGGCACAGAAAATACAGTTACCAATACTGGTGTTCTAATAAGGCTTTCACAACCATTTATTATTTGTGATGAATAATATGATGACCCATTTATTAACGTTGTTGAGTTAGATAAAGTTGTACCTCCTGTTGCTGAACTATACCACCGAATATTTTGCCCTGTTATTGACAGATTTGCTATGGTAGCTGAATTACAAAATAACTGATTTAAGTTTCCTGTTGGAGAGGATGGTGTCTTTATAATTACATTAATAGGGAACCTAGTTAAACTTTCACATACGCCAATTTTTTGACTGGCATAATACGTAGTTCCATTTACCAAAGGAGTTGTATTAGGAATCAAACTTCCACCAACAGCTAGATTATACCACTGAATATTTGACCCAGTAACTGTTAAATTAGCTATTGATGCTGAGTTATTACAAAAAGTTTGAGTAGATAATCCAGAAGGTGATGCCGAGCTACTTATATTGACAATTACGGGTAGTCTTACAGAACTTTCACACCCACTAATCGTCTGAGTGGCATAATACGTAGTTCCATTTACCAAAGGAGTTGTTGAGGCAAGAGCACTACCTCCAGTCGATGAGTTATACCATTGAATATTAGTTCCTGAGACAATCAAATTTGAAATAGTAGCTGAATTACAAAAGGTTTGTGTTGATGAAGCTGTTGGGATTGATGTAGTGCAACAGCCATCTGGAAGACCTCCGAACTGACAAGGGCATGTATCATTCAGATCTGCTATTCCATCCCCATCCAAATCAGAATTTAAACTTGCTGAATAATCAGCAACCATTAATAATCCATATGGATTACCTGATGAACCACCTGGCATGTTGAATACCTGAATATCAACGTAATTTAATCCACTTTTCCAAGAATTGTTTAAAGTCATATTAAGTTGGCCTCCTGGTATATAATTACCTCCACTGATGCCTTGAGTTACCCCATTAACAAAAACATCCGTAATAATATTGTCAACATATCCCGAAAGATATAAAGTGTAATTGCCGTTTTGTGCAATATTACTTCCATTACATGTCGAAGGTAAATTTAATTGTAACCTGAAATAAATATAACCTCCAGTATTATTTCCACATGGAACTCCATTTTCTGTAATCCAATTACCATTATTAATTGGAGGAGACAAAGACGAAGGAGTAACCCACGAACCTGGGGCACAATTATTATTTATAAGAGCTGGGCTATAAGTAAGCCCTAATGGATTTGGCGGATTAGTTATGTATAATTGAGATACAAGCCAAATAGGGTCTATGTTGCCAGGTAGCCCTTGCCCTGTTGATAAGGTTGCGGGATTTGGGAAAGTTTGTCCAAACGAAATATTACATAATATTATAATAAAAATATTTAATGTTCTTAATAGTAGTTTATTCTTTATAAAATTCATTTTAAATATATAATATTATTAGTTTGTGTCACCGTTTTTTTATTAATCAATTGAAACTTCTTTTTTTATATTTTAATGGTTTAAAGCTAAATGGTAAAATATAATCTAAGAAATTAAGGTGTAAAACGGCTCTATATTAAAATATTAACATACAAATTTATTTTTTTTTAACACTTATTAAAATTATTAAAAGATCAATTAAAGTTCAAGTTATTTCAGCTTTAATAAAAAATAAAAAAACAAAACTAGATTATTGAATGGTAATAAGTTTACGGTTTCCCACATTTAGGCAAAATATTTTCTTTAAAGTTTTTACAGGGGAGGGATATCGAAGGTGAAGTTTACACCAGGGGGTTGTTGTGGGAAGGAGCCTTCATTATCACTCACAGACCAAAATAATCAAACGGGTTAAAAATTTTGGAAAATAATATTTTTGGTTAATTGGAGGAATGGCTCAATCTAGTGTAACGAATGCCATATTATTAGTATATGGCTGCCAGGTTTAGATTTTGGTTTATAAGGATGAATTTGGTGTGGGTGTGTGTACATTATCTTATTCGTCTTCAATTATATTTCGATTTTTAGCTTTTGTAAAAGATAGTCAGATACGTTGTTGTTATCAAACCGAATTATTATTAACTCTATTTTATTTGCTTCAAGATAAGCATACTTAATTAAATCTCTTTTTTGAGTTTGTATCAAACCATTTATACCTCCAAAAACAGAAATTGGTTCGTAATGTTGTAATCCATTATATTCAATTACAGTATTGAAATCAGGCAAATAGAAGTCACATCGCAACTTGTTTTTGTGTGCTAAATCTTCGAACTTTTTTTGTTCTTCAAACTTTATGTTTTGGTTTTCAAGAATTAGCCTAACTAGTGTTTCTCCTCTACTGCTTATGCATTTAGGACAACCGCTACCTCGGTAATGATCCCTTGGCTTTTGATTAAAAAACCCATGTTTTGAACATTCAATTTCTACAGATGTAAAAATATCAATATAACTTGATTTATTGTATTTAAAGATGTTTCCATGCTTGTCCAAAGAACGTTCAACAAACTCTTCAAAATCTATTTTTTGCGATTCATGAGCTTCTTCAACACCACATTTGATGCATCCTGAACCGCCGTAATGAGAATATGGTTTTTGAAAAAACCAACCATGTTCTTTGCATTTAATTTTCATTTTTTTTGAAACATTAACAAATGAACCTTTGTTATATTCATATTTATCACCATGAGCTACTAAAAATAAATCATGGACAGCATCCCAACTTTTTTGAATTAATTTACTACCTCTCAGGTATCCGCATATAGGACATCCTGTTTTCATTGAAATGTGAGAATGTGGAGTCTGTTTGAAATAACCATGTTCACTACAATAGATATTAATTTTAGTAGTATAGTTGGTGTAACTTTCTTCCTGATAAGTGTATAGATTGTTATGTACTTGTTCTGCCCTCTCTAAAAAAACAGAATAATCAAGCGCAATATTTTTATTTGCGGATATTCTTCCACATTCAGGGCATCCTTGACCATTAAAATGACTGTTTGGTTTCATTTTAAAAATGCCATGCACTGGACAAATTATTTCAACCTTTGTTTGACTATTAAGGTAGATAACTTTACTGTAATTGTATTTTGAATTATGTGTTTTAGTTACACTATCAATAAATTCTTTAGTTGTATATCTTTGAGTTTGTGTTCTTTCTATTTGAGCACATTTGTTACAACCGTGCCCTTTTATGTGACTACTAGGCAATTGTTCAAATTCGCCGTGAACTTTACATATAATTTTTACTTTTTCTTTCTTAGATATGAAAATCGTATTTGAGTAATCATATAATGATCCATGAACATTATTTGCTATTTCCAAAAAAGATTGCTGATCTATTGAAGTATACCCATTACAAATTTTACATCCTTGACCAGCTAAATGTGACTCAGGGGATTTTAAAAATTCACCATGCTCTGTACAAATTATCGCTACTTTTTCCCTATTATTTTGATAGATTACTTTTGAATAATTATACTTGCTTCCATGAACACTTATGGCATCATTTATGAATTGTTCTAAAGTTTTTTTTAGAGGCATAGCAATTTTATTTTAGCTAAAATAACATAATGAACTCAACTAACAATATTTGAATTTAATATTTACAATAAAAAAACAACCCATTCGATTTAGAAATGGGTTGCTTGGTTTAGGTTTAGTCTAATTTCTCCAAATTTGGGCAAAGTCTTATTTTGTAATTAATAATTACGTAATTCAGGCTCCAAGTATGGCAAGCCAATGAGCTCAAATAAATTTTTTTCTTCTGGCACTTCTATTTGCTCCCCATTAATGCAAAGATGTCCTCCTTTGCTCTCGTACCCACGTTTAACCCATCCTGTAGCTAGCACCTTATGTGAGTAATCAGCACTGCCTGTTCGCATAGCATAAATTAATCCCCAGTTATCAGGATTAGCGAAAAATAAATCTAATGCGATACCATCTGGTAATAGTCGTTGTGTGTATTTACAGGGCAGTTCACCTCGTACTTTCTTCCATTGGTTAACTACCGTTGCAATTCCACTTTCAAAAAGCCCAACTTCATATGGTTTTGGTATAGCAACTAATTCGATATCTTTTACTTCAGGTTTTTTGCGCCTAATACTTCCTGCAATTTCTATACGCTCGCAATATGGTGTAAGTAATTCTTTTGTTCTTTCTGCTATTTCTAATGCTTTTTCTAATTTCATAATTTGTTTTTTTATCGGTTACTAAAAATAGTATCAGTATCATCGGTATCAAAACCCTAGGGAATGACACCGTGATACCTTGATACCAAAATATTTAAAACTTAATTAATTTGTATCAGTTCGCTCAAACTTACCGTTGTTTGATACTTCTGATACTTGATCCTCCGAAAGAACTTCATCGTGTTCTTCAAAATCATTACCTACAGCATTTTTATTTTTCAGGCGATATTTGCCCTCAAATTTTTCAATGAATTCTGATTTCATTAGACTTGTTATTGCTCTTTTTGCTGTGGGTTCACTTTTATTCGTGATTTCCATAAACTGCTTAATAAAATCTCCGTAAGTAATAGACTCGTTTTCTAAAATTACTTCTGCATAATTTTCTAATTCTTTTTGGGAATCATTTTTATTACCACAACTAGATTGAGTTACTAATTGGTTTGTCGGAATTATTTTGCCTGTATTTGTGAATAACAACGTTTCTTCGGAAAATTTTAGCTCTATAGAGTTTTGCTTATACTCTTTTGGGCAATAATTTCCTTTGACAACAGTAAAATAGCGAATGTCTCCCTCTCCTTCTGATAATATAATTGCCAAACGTACTTTTTGAACTAACCCAGAACCACCTTGTATATGTTCTTGTCCGGGATTGCTATTATAAGCTCCTTTATTAATATGATGCACGAATAATAGAAGGCAATTGTGTTTTTTGGCAATTTTGTCAAACAATTTAACCGTATTCCGCATTACCATATTATTGTTACTGTCACTACCTGTAAAAATGTCCCCAAAACTATCAACCACAACTAAATCAGCTGGTTCATCTGTTAGCGCTTTATCCAGTTGTTTCAAAATATCGTCTTGTTCCATTGAATCAGCAAACATAAACCGTAAGTTTTCTTTTACTTCTTCTCCAAGCCCATTCATCTGTTTTTTTAACGAGGCTCTTGTAGAATCTTCATTGTCTTCTGTGGCAACATAAATCGATTTATTGTGAACAGCGTTAATTTGGAAACCAATTATACCTTTTATCCCTAATGCAACTTGAATACAAAGCTGTCGGGCAAATTGACTCTTTCCAATATCAGGTTTTCCAGCCAATACTGCAGAACCTTTTTGTGGAAAAATGGGTTCCATTAGATAACTCGGTTCAACGTTTCCCATTGCCATTAATTCCACAGCATTGTAGATTATTTTTTCAAAATCTATTTCTACAATTTTAATTAATTCATTTTTAGAACTAATTTTTGCCTCGTTTGAGTTATTATCTTGATTATTAGACGTAAGGTTCATCATAGTATTTATTATTAATTTTAATGAAATCTTCATTTATTATAACCAAGGCTATATAAATTTTTTCAGTTGTATCATTTTTAATTCTGATATTTTCCCATAATCCTAAAATATCATCTAATAAACCTAATATTTGTAAATATTTGTCATGATCAAGTATTAACCCATCTTGATTACACTCAAGATCAATAATATCCATAATGAGTGTTAGTTTATTATCCATTTCTTCAATATTCTTTAGTTGCTGTGTTTTTTTCATAATTTACTTTTTTAATAAGGTTAAAGATTCTAATAGCTCGCTTCTCTTGTAGTAACGACGAGCTCCAAGACCATAAGCTTTTACTTTTTGCTTATTAGTCCAGGCCCACAAAGTGCTGCTGTCGATTTTGAGAAAGTTACACGTTTGGTCGCGTGTTAGCAATTCTTCTGAATTGTCTTTTGATTGAATTTCGCTCTGAAATTCTTGAATTCCGTTTTTAACGGATGTGTTAATCAGTTGTTGTAGTTGGTCAACCGAAAGTGTTTCTAATAAAATAGAATTTTTAATCATAATTTCATCATTATTTGTTTATAATGATGCAAATTTTGGGAGATATATTAGTAGGTATTTTTCAGGTATGTATCTTGACGTATCTGAGTTAAATTTTAATAGTTTACTTTAAGAAATTCTGCAAATGCAGTGTCGTTTTTCGATAAATCAATTACGTTCTGTTTCCATTTTTCTCCAAATACCCGTTTAATAGTAGCCGCATCCTCAATATCTTTAGAATGATTACGAACATATTTGTAAAAGCTTTGTCCTAACCTGCCACTACGTTCTTTTCCAATGCTTTCAAGCGCAGCTCTATCAAACGCTCCCTCGCGAGTAATAGGGATTTTTTTTCCAAGCGACTTCTGCTCCAGCATGAAATGCAATGCGTACCATTTATCCCCTATTGATTTAAAGCTACTTTTTGTAACTAAGGTTATTGTTTCCCTAGATTCTTCAACATTATTGTTAAGATACATTTGAGATTCAACAGCAGCAGTTTTTATCTGTTTGGGATTTTCTCTTTCTTTCAGCAGTTTATCGATAAAATCTAGTGCTTTTTGATATTCCAATGATGCCGAATAACAGAAAAAATCTATCTGAATGTTAGCAATATCTTTATTTAGTTTATAATCACTTTCTTGACCTACATCTAAACTTAACATCTTTAATATTTTTGTATTCTCCGTAAATGGAAAATCTAAACCTTCCAAACCATACTTTTGAATCCAATTCTGCAAGAAAAGTGAAGGGTCATTTTTGAAGATAGTATTCCTGTCCAGTTTGTATTTTACCATCTGTAGATAATCCGTCTGTTGTTCTTTCTGGAACAACAACAGTTCTTCAAAGACCTCTTCGATTAAGTTATCTGTTTTTTCAGAAAACCAACCATCAAACAATTCTAGAAAGGGAAAAGTATAGATTAATTGATAAGTATTTAAGCCTTCAATGAAGGCAACGAGGTGGTTTTCTCTATGCATCTTTAAAGTATTTTATCATTTCTAAAGCCAAATCTTTGTTACTCTTTCCAATGTAGGTTAAAAAGATTGTTTCAGTACTGTGTCCAGTCATATAAGCTAAATGTCCTGTTGGAATAATGCCGTAAAAGTTAGATGCAAAAGATCTTCTTCCAACATGTGAGCATATTAATTGCCATTTTGGGAAATTCCCCTCTTCTTTCCTAAAAATCTTGCTATTTTCTTCTGTTTCGGATTTCTTACTACCACGAACTGTTTCATCAATGCCTGCAATTTGGCATACTTTTTTAATATAATTGTTATACTTCTGGTCTGAAATAGCGTTAGGAAATTTACCTTTTCTCTTTTTAAGTATTTCTGCAACTTTAGGATGTAACGGTATAGTCATTATTTTTTTTGTCTTTATCTGGGTAAATTCAATAAGACTATCGCCTTTTTCCACTCGTATGTTTTTAGGAGTAAATTTCATAAAGTCGGAAATCCGTTGACCAGTGTAACAACTAATTATCAACCAATCTCTTGCATTGAGTAAACTATCCGTGTATTTATTAACATCAGTACTTTCTATCTTTTTTAGCTCTTCAAAGGTCAAAAATACATTCTCAACTTTAATTTCTTTAATTTTAATTTTGCCAAGTTGAGGACTTATACTTAAACCTACAGATTTGGCGTGGTTACAAATTGTTCTAATGAATTTTAAAGCCGTTGTAACTGTATTGGTGGCATAAAGTTTTTCGGCACAATATTTCTCAAAACTTAATTTAAAATTCAAATTTACATCAGTCAAATTCAAAGATGTTTCAGTTTCCTCAATGTAGCGCATCAGCAGTTGTTTTATGACATTGATTTTCTTCTTTGTATTTGGTGTAATGTCGCCCTTTTTAAATTCAAGGTATTTGTCAAAATAGCCAATTAAGTCAGTCGGAAGTTGCTCTAGTTCAGCAGGAGGATTATAGAAAATATCTATCTGCCTTTGCAACCATTCCTTGTTAATTGAATTTACAGGACTAGCATTGAAGATAGTAAGGACGTGTTTTTCAATTTTATTTAGTTCTTCTGTTACGTCATGTTGTTGGTTCACTACATCCAGTTCTTTAGGCTTTTTAATCGTATGCTGTTTTGTCCAATAATGTTTTGTTACGTTGTATCTAGTGTTAACCGCCAAAACAATATCTTTACCTTGGTGCCTGAACAATAGACGCAGCGTCAAATTAGCTTGTTCTTTTGTTGAACGATACAGAAAATTGATTGTTGCCATAATAGTTAATTTTTAACAATGCAAAAATAATAAATTTGTACGGCATTTGTACGGCTTGGTAAAAATATAATCAAACTAATCCAAAACTATAAAAACATTAAATTGACTTAACGTATTGATTTTGTTAGGTTTTTTGAAAAAATATTAGTCAGGCAAAGCTTTTTATGATTTGTAATTTTGACCTAATATGGTACTGGAGGTACCACAAAACCCACTCACAACGAGTGGGTTTTTTGTTTTTATTACTTCAGGTTTTTTCAAAAGCATAAATATAAGCCTCCCTTTTAAAATCCAGAATTGACAAACGAAGTAAAAAAATTATTCAAAAAATCGAGCAGGTTTAATATATTTGTGGACAATACGTAAACAATATGTATTCGAACTATAACTAACCAAAACTAACTTTAAAATTTATTTAAAAACATTATGGAACAAATTATCAAAGACACTACAGCTAATCCAGCACCATTGGGACTTTTCGGTTTCGGGATGACCACTATTTTATTAAATATCCATAATGCGGGATTCTTCGAGCTCAACGCCATGATTATGGGAATGGGTATCTTTTTTGGAGGCTTGCAGCAAGTCATAGCCGGTATCATGGAATGGAAAAAAGGAAATATTTTTGCCATGGCTGCCTTTACTTCCTATGGTTTCTTTTGGTTATCCTTAGTGGCTTTGTGGTTACTTCCTATAATGGGTGTAACAAAACCTGATGGACCATCAATGGGATTTTATCTCGGATTGTGGGGTTTATTTACGCTTGCGTTTTTTATAGGTACACTTAATGGCAATACTATAGGTAAACTTATTTTTGGTTCTTTAGTTATTCTATTTGCATTATTGTCGGTGGCTAGTTTTACGGGCAGCGAGGAAATTCATACTATTGCTGGTTACGAAGGAATTTTATGTGGTTCGTTTGCTTTTTATGAAGCAGCTGCGTTGATAATTAATGAAAAAATGGGAAAGACTGTTTTACCTTTATAAAAAAAATCTTAATACTAAGTGAAGCCAAATTAAATCCATGACTTTTATTTTCCATTTTAGTCAAAAACAATTCTTAAATTATAAAATATAAAATGAGCTATTACAAAATTGAAAATTTAGAACAATATTTTAAACATTACAATAAATCGATAAGAGAGCCTCGAAAGTTTTGGGGCAAGATTGCTTCTGAAAACTTCACTTGGTACCAAGAATGTGAAAAAGTAATGGAATTCGATATGGGCGAAGCCCAAATAAAATGGTTTGTGGATGCCAAAGTAAATATTGTTAAAAACTGTATTGACAGGCATCTTGCCAAAAGAGGGGACAAAACTGCTATCATCTTTGAACCAAACGATCCAAAGGAAGAAGCACAGCACATAACCTATAACGAATTGTATGCTAGAGTTTCTAAAATGGCTAATGTCTTGCGAGATCAAGGCATAAAAAAAGGAGATCGTGTTTGTATTTATCTGCCTATGATTCCTGATTTAGCTATTTCTGTCTTAGCTTGTGCCAGAATTGGGGCGATACATTCGGTGGTTTTTGCAGGATTTTCAGCTTCGGCAGTAGCAGCAAGAATCAACGATAGCGAATGTAAAATGGTCATCACCTCAGACGGTGGCTATCGTGGTAACAAAACAATCGATTTAAAAGGAATTGTAGATGATGCGTTGAACAATTGCCCTTGTGTTGAAAAGGTGTTGGTTGCCAAAAGAACTAACACTCCAATAAATATGAAACAAGGGCGTGACCAATGGCTCCAACCGCTTTTAGACGAAGCTTCGGACAATAACGTTGCTGAAATTATGGATGCTGAAGACCCCTTATTTATTTTGTATACCTCAGGGTCAACCGGAAAACCAAAAGGCATGGTGCATACTACGGCCGGATATATGGTTTACTCCGCTTACACCTTCAAGAACGTGTTTAGTTATGAAGAAAATGATATTTTTTGGTGTACCGCCGATATAGGC
>JBIIKZ010000039.1:0-21458 GCA_044232905.1 Crocinitomicaceae bacterium | reverse complement strand
AAGATAATCTAAAGTCGGTTTGATAGAATCATAGTTTGGTCTTGCGTTAAAGTATACAATACCACTTACAAATCTATGTGTAGAATCTGTTAAGTAAAATTGGAATGGGGACGCTACATCTCCTTGTAATTCAAAAAATGTACCGTAAATTTTATCCTTTGGCCGAATGATATTTTCATCTTCAATCGCAGTTGCTTTTATTTTGTGGTCATCTACTTTACTAATGGAGAAGTTTACATACTCCGCAAGTGGCTTTTCCATTTCGATAAAAGAAAAGTGTAAGGTTCCATTTAAAGGTCCTAATTCAATATCTCTATGGCAAGTACTTTCTTTTCCGTAATTCACATTTTTGATTTTGAATATAGAAGGTATGTCAAAGCTATAAGGACAATCTGGAGAATAGTTTCTATAGCTGTGCTCAGGTAAATGGACATTTAAAAAAGTTGGAGGCTTCGGGATTGTTAATTCTTCCGAGCTACAGGAAGCTAAAATTCCACTAAGGAAAATAAAACTAAAGATTCTTTTTTTCATAAATTTAATTTTCAATAGATGAAGTGCTTGGGTGCTCTTGAATGATTACACAGATTGTTTTAATACGTTTTTTGTCTGCTTTTTCAACAATCAATTTGAAATTTTCAAATTCAATATGCTCTTTATTTCGGAGAATTCTTCCAGCCTGTTCTACCATAAAACCACCAAGTGTATCAGACTCACCTTTATTAGCTTCAAAATCTTTCCCATCAATTTCTAATACTTTATAAAAATCAACGAGTGCTGTCCTTCCTTCAAATTGATAATTAGTATCCGATATTTTCGTGAAATTTATTTCTTTTTCATCGTACTCGTCGGTTATATCTCCGACAATTTCTTCTAGTACATCCTCTAAAGTAGCTAATCCACTTGCACCACCGTATTCGTCTACAACGATACTCATGTGCATTTTTTTACTCTGAAATTCTTTTAATAAATCATCTAACTTTTTATTTTCTGGAACAAAGAAGGGCTTATGAATTAAATCTAACCATTCAAATGCTTCACCTTCTTCTAAATGAGGTAACAAATCTTTGATGTATAAAATTCCGATAATATTGTCAAATGTAGACGCATAAACAGGTATGCGAGAATAGCCAGCATGTAGAATAATTTGAAGTACTTCCGTATAATTAGCAGTGTTTTCAATCGCTACAATTTCCATACGAGGACGCATGATTTGTTTTACGTCTGTATTCCCAAACTTTATGATTCCTTCTAATAATTTATGTTCCTCCTCCGAAGTGGTTTCTTCTTTTGTTAATGCTAATATTTGTTCCAATTCATCGCTAGAAATTTTCACTCCTCTTTTTTTTGCGTATTTATGAATTAAACTCGTGCCGTTAACTAAAAAACGTTTAAGCCATGAAAATGGAGGGAGAGTACTAATCAAATGTAATACTGGCGCCATGAATTTTGCAATTGTTAAACCGTTTTTTGTAGCGTATACTTTTGGTATTACTTCACCTACTAATAAAATAATTGTTGTTATTAAGAAAACATCAATTAAAAAACGAAATAATTCATTCGTAGCTGAAGCACCAAATACCGCATCAAGTAAAAAACTAGAAATTATTACAACGCCGACATTTACAAAGTTATTGGCAATAAGTATGGTTGCTAATAAGTCTTGGGGTGATTTTAAAAGTTCCCTAGCGGTTTCAGCCTGTTTACCCTCTTCTATTTTTAAGACTTCTTTTTCTAAAGGCCCCATGGAAAAGTACGCAACCTCTGAAGCAGAAATTAAGGCTGAACAAATGAGTAAAATTAAAATTGTTAAAACACTGAAAATAACAGTTCCGTTAAAAGAAGTGTTTGTTGCATGTGTTATAAGTAAGGAGGTTGTTTGCATAATTTAAAATGGTAATTCGTCTAGGTCGCTTAATTCAAATCCAAGCATTGGATCAGGTGTAATCGGTATACCTTCTTGTGAGTATTGATTTCCCACTATTTTATCGCTGTTATTTACGTTTAAAACTAAGTAATTATTTAAAAACAATTCATATCCTTTATGTGTTAACCCTTCTTTAGACTGCCAAGTGCGCATTTTTAATTTTGCTTCTAAATATATTTGTAGTCCTTTTTGTATTTGTTTAAATAGTTCTTTTGCTTGATCTCCCCAGCATGTGACAGAATGCCAGTCCGTTATTTTTCTTTTTTCACCGGAAATTTTGTCTATATAATTGTCAAATGTCGCGATCGAAAAACGACAAATCGCACCACCATTTTCTAAATGACGAAATTCAATTTTGTCACCAATTATTCCTATTAATATAACTTTATTGACAGAGTTGTGCATATATTACAAAGATAGAAAAATTAGCTATATGAAAAAAGGCTACTAGGTAAATACCAAATCCTTAATTTGCTTCTAAATAACGATCGATCACTCGTGGTATCGGGTATTCATTCAGTTTGCTTTTTTGAATCAATAAAAATTCTTTGTTTTTACGGATGATTTCTGGGATTGCATCTGTTTTCCAGAATGTAGTATATAAATGTTGATGGGATAGAATATGCTTGATATTAGTTGTAATGTCTGTAATTTTAATGTTGTAGGTGTTTTCTATCTCTTGTTTTATTTTCGGTAATTCTTCTACATTTATTTTTTCAATTAAAGGAAATTGATACATATTCTGCCAAATGTCTTTTTTAGTTCTTTGTGTAATAATTATTTGATTATCAATTTCAATGTGTAGAAAGTGCAAATAACGATTACGAATTTTTGTTTTTGTTTTTTTTATTGGTCGCTGCTTAATAGTTCCGTTTATTCGCGCTAAACATGTTTGATTAAAAGGACAAACTGTACAATTTGGGGTGGAAGGAGTGCATTGAATAGCGCCAAATTCCATGATTGCTTGATTGTGTTCTGCTGGATGTTCTTTGTTTAATAATTCATTAGCAAGAAAATTAAATTCTTTGACTCCTTCTGTACTATCTATAGGGGTTTTAATATCAAAAATGCGAGATAAAACGCGATATACATTACCGTCAACAACTGCATGAGGAAGGTCAAAAGCAAAAGAAGAAATAGCAGCAGCAGTATAAGTTCCAATTCCTTTTAATTTTAGTATATTCTCGTAGGTATTAGGGAAAATCCCTTGGTAGGTATCTATAATTATTTTTGCGGTAGTATGAAGATTCCTCGCGCGACTGTAGTATCCAAGTCCTTGCCAATCAGATAGTACTTTTTGTTCATCTGCCTTTGCTAAATCATGAATTGTTGGATAGTTAGTACGGAATTTCAAGTAGTAATTTAAACCTTGATCAACCTTCGTTTGCTGTAAAATTATCTCGGATAACCAAATCATATATGGATTTTTAGTTAGTCTCCATGGTAGATTTCGTTTATTTTGTCTATACCATTTGATAATTAATAGGTTAAAATCGTTCATTCGTAGATTTTTTTTAAAATAATTTTCAATTTGTAAAGATATATTATTTACTTGACTTAAATTTGCTTCTGAAAATCAAAACATTATACATTATGACAAAGGCTGATATTATCGCAAAAATCTCTGACGAAACTGGATTAGAGAGATTAGAAGTACAAAAAACTGTAGAAGCATTCATGACAACATTGAAAGATTCAATGGCAACAGGAGAAAATGTTTACTTACGTGGATTCGGAAGTTTTGTAGTAAAACAAAGAGCAGAAAAAACAGGTCGTAACATTTCTAAAAATGAAACAATTATTATTCCTGCACACAACATTCCTTCTTTCAAACCTGCTAAAGTTTTTGTAGAAGAAGTGAAAAGTAAAGTGAAAGTGAAAAAATAATTTTTTCTTTCATCATCTTGCATGCTATTAAAAGTAAAATTGTATCTTTGCACTCCTATTTAACGATAGGAGTGTATTTTTTTAATACAATGCCAACGAATAAGATTGTTTAATATTTAATATATATTGTTATGCCAAGCGGAAAAAAAAGAAAAAGACATAAAATGGCTACGCACAAGCGTAAAAAAAGACTTAGAAAAAACCGTCACAAAAAGAAATAATAATTTTTTTTTGAAATTCGTTGGATAACTTAGTAGGTTCGCTTGCTAAGTTATTCTATTTTTAAATCTTTAATATAAGCTTTCGTGAGTTTAGAATTAGTAGTCGATTCTCGGTCAACCGGGATATGGCTTGCGTTGTTGCGTGATGGAAAGCTTATTGAATTGCATGAAGAACAAGGTAATACAGAATTTGCAGTAGGTGACGTGTACCTAGGTAAAGTTCGTAAAACCGTACCAAGTTTAAATGCAGCTTTTGTGGATGTAGGTTACGAAAAAGATGCTTTTTTACATTATCTCGACCTAGGACCACAGTTCAATTCGCTGAATAAGTTCACCAAAGATACGTTACACGGCAAGCAAAATGTAGCCGACCTACAATACTTCAAATTAGAATCTGACATTCCAAAAGAAGGTCAAATGGAAGAAGTTCTTTCTTCCTCTCAGTCTATTTTAGTACAAGTTGCTAAAGAACCGATTTCCTCCAAAGGACCTCGTTTAAGTGCTGAGATTACCCTTGCCGGAAGGTATATTGTTCTTGTTCCTTTCTCTGAAAAAATCTCGATTTCTCAAAAAATTAGAGACGCAAAAGAAAGAGATCGTCTTAAAAAATTATTATCCGAAATCAAACCAAAAAACTTTGGGGTGATAATCCGTACGGTTGCTGAAGAGAAAAAAGTAGAGCAAATTCACCAAGATCTTAATAATTTATTAGAGAAATGGAAAATCATGTTTACCGCTCTAAAAACGGCTACTCCTCCTAAAAAAGTACTTGGTGAAATTGACAAAACAGCATCGATCTTAAGAGATTTGTTAAATGGTGATTTTTCCAATATTCATGTGAATAACGAAGTGCTGTCAGATGAAATTCGCGGATACGTGGCAGGAATAGCTCCAGGAAGAGAAAAAATCGTTAAACATTACGATGGTAAAATCGATATCTTCGAGCGTTTTGGGATTTCAAAACAAATCAAGACGCTTTTCGGTAAAAAAGTTCCTTTGCCGAGTGGTGGTTATTTGATTATCGAGCATACAGAGGCGATGCATGTAATTGATGTCAATAGTGGAAACCGTAAAGGTTCCGAAGGACAAGAATTAAATGCTTTAGCGACTAATGTGGAAGCAGCAGAAGAAATTGCACGTGTTTTACAATTACGAGATATGGGTGGAATTGTTGCTGTCGATTTTATTGATATGCACGAGCGTGAAAACAACAAAATTCTTTTTGAAAAATTAAAAGAATTTATGAAGAATGATCGCGCTAAACATAATCTAATTCCTCCCTCAAAATTCGGTGTCATCGAAATTACGAGACAACGTGTTCGCCCTGAAACGGAAATCAAAACAAATGAAACTTGTCCTACCTGTAATGGAACTGGTGAAGTACAGGCAAGTATTTTACTTGCAGAAGAAATTGAGAACAACTTAAATTACTTGGTTGTAGATAAAAAAGAAACCAAAGTAACTTTAATTGTTCACCCATATTTAGAAGCTTATTTCAAATGCGGAATCATTTCCAGACAGGTAAAATGGTTCTTCAAATACAAAAAATGGATAAGCATCCGAGGAGTTGTTGCAAATCATTTAATGCAATACTCGTTCTTAAATTCAAATAACGATACGCTAGCACTCTGATACTATGTCAGAGTGCAAGTACTCGTTTTCCGAAGCGATAATTAAAATAGAATCTTGGTGCGCTTATCAAGATAGATGTACCTTTGAAGTGGAGCAAAAACTAACTTCTTGGAACATATCTTTAGAACAACAATCCGAAATAATAAAGCATCTTCTAAGTAATTTTTTTTTAGACGATAAACGTTTTGTAGAATCTTTCGTGTCTGGAAAATTCAAATTAAAAAGATGGGGTAAAATCAAAATTAAACACCATCTTATCCAAAAAAGAATCGATAAAGTGTCGATTCAAGAAGGATTAAAGTCAATTGATCTGGATACATATTTGGAAACAATGAAACATCTTGCGCAAAAAAAGTTTTTAGAAAAGAAAGCAAAAGACGATGTATGGGCAATAAGAAGACGTGTAAGCACATATCTTGCGTCTAAAGGATACGAATCTGATTTAATTCATGATGTTGTTGGAGAAGTCGTAAAATAAAATGGATTGAAACCTAACATAGCAGTTTCTTATTCTTTCACAAATTTTTGAACGTTGTTTCCGATTTCTATTAAATAGATTCCTTGAGCATAAGAAGTAACATCGATTTTCGTTTCCGCGATAAAGGATTTTTTAAATAAAATGCTACCATTTAAATTATAAATTGTTAAAGGAGTTTCGTCATGCGTTCCGACCTTTATTTGTAATACACTAGAGGCTGGATTGGGGTAAACTTGAGCTTCTAAAGTTGGTTCCACTGTTTTTAATTCTACTAAAGTACTTTCAATAGGCAATCCTGTGGTATTTGGAAATTGATCATAAGGTCCAATTTTCAACAACATAACATTCGATCCACCTTTTCCTCCATGGACATTATAACCCACAGAAATTGCTCCAAAATCGTTCGTAGCAAGTAATTGATTACAGTGATCATTTCCATGATTAGAGCCATTTACACATTTAGGATGCCAGGTTAAATCATTTTTATAGCGACAAATAAGTAAATCCTCACCACCTGAATACGTCGGTATTATACTATTGTCTGTTGGTTGCATTGCGATATAATTATAGTTGTAAAAACCATATTGTACAATTTGCGAAAAATAATTACTTCCACTCTGTGGAATGTAATTTTCAACATAATTATTACCTAAAGTATCGATTAACATGTTATAATAAACTTTATCACTTGTGCTATTTACTTGTGCGTATCCCACTCCGCGAATAAATGTAGAATCAGCAAAAATATCTTTAATGTAGTAGTTTGATTTAAGCTTTCCGAATGTCTTTAACCATTGAATATCTCCTTGACTATTCATAGATAAAATAAATGATTTTTGTTTAGAAGAGTCAGAATCGTAAAACTCCCCTCCAATAATTAGGCGATTGTTGTCGATCATACTAACGGAATTAGCAATGTCAACTCCACTACTGCCAAGTGTTTTTTGCCATTTAATCTCCCCTTGTTTTGAAATTCGCATAATAAATAAGTCTTCAACCTCTGTCTCGTTCGAACTAGTTTGTCCAATAAGAATAAAACTTGTATCAGGTAATTGAATAGCATCATGTAAAAGTTCGTTACTACTACCTCCATATGTTTTTTCCCAAAGTAATTTGCCGCTTGTATCTGTTTTGAAAAAATAAAAGTCAAATAATCCGTTTCCAAAAGAGTTAGAAAATCCTGCTACATAATTACCTTCATTGGGAATATGGAAAATACGTTTTCCGATATCACTCGCTTTACCGCCATAGGATTTAGACCAAATATAGGTTCCACCAGTATCCACTTTTAAAATAAAGGCTTGACTTGGAGCATGTTCAAAACTACTTGAACTTCCAGTTATAAAATAGCTACTGTCGCTAGTAGATTGGACAATACCTTCACCATAGTCATAGCCATTTCCAGTGTAAATTTTATAAAAATTATTTTGCGCTATAATCAGTTGCGTGAAGCTCAATGCAAATACCAGAAGAATTAATTTAACTATATGTGCCATTGTAATTTACATTGAAATGAACGCCCTTTACCATTAGAACTAAAGGAGTCGGTTAAATTTTCTGTCCCCAAATTAAACCCAAATTTTCCGCCTATTATTTTTACATATAAACCAGTTCTTAGTGTATTTGTAATACCATAATTTTCATGTATTCCGATCCAAATTTTATCAGAACATTTTAGTTGAATACCTGCATAAATATATGGAATGAAAGAAATACTTGGATACATACGTCCACCAAAAATAGATTGAAAGCGTGTTTTTGCATCCTGTGAATTAAGTTTATCAAATTGAATAAATCCTAGAAGTGGAGTGAAACGTATTGTATGATTTGAATAAATTTTTAAGTTTTGTAATGTAGTAGAAGTTTTATCACTTAATAATGCACCCAATTGATTCAAGGTAAATCCCTGGAAAATATAATTTGTATCTACCGAATAGTACTGAACGTCTTTTGTTAAAATACCAATTCCAAAGTTTTTTGCAATTATATTCAAATGAATTGTTTTATCGTTGAAACTAGTTATTGGAATTTTTAAATCTAAATCTATTCCAAAACCAATATTTCTTTGGGAAGATTTAGGTAAATAGGTGATGCTCGAACCTGTCACGTCAATTAATGTTAAATTACTACTATCATTGACATAAACAGCTCCGTAATCTACACAGCTATTGACATAATTCTCTAACTTAAATATATTGAAACTAAAATTAGATTTTGTTTTTTTATGAATAAAACCAACTCCAAATTTAATGTAACTAACTGATTGTAATGAACTAGGATTTAATTGCATGGGACGTCCTAAATATGTACTGTTTCCCTGTAATACCAGGCCAAATAGATCTTTTGTATAATGAATAGAATTTAAAGTATTAGCGGATGATTTAAATAACATTCCCCAATTTTTTTTCGGGAAAATAGTATAGTTTCGGTATTCAATCTCTGTATTAGCCTCTAAACCTATTGAATTGTGTTTATCTTGAAGAGCAACTTGATTAGAGATTTCATTTGTAGTTAAATTACCTCCAAAGAATAGTTTATTTGAAAATCCATTTTGTAAGGAAGAACTATATAAATCTGTTTTACCTTGAATCAGTATTTCATGACGTACTAATGTCGTATCCATAAATTGAGGCAAGGTAACTTGACTACTTATTGGAAGTAAGATGATAACAAAAAGTAAAAAGATTAATTTATGCATTAATAATTAATATTTGTTTCAAAATCAGTACTTAATTGAAAATCAATTTTTCCATTATATGGAATTTCATAACTTTTATCTACAGAATTAAAAGTTGTTTTCACAACTATATATTTAACAGTATTCATTTTAGAAAAAAATTGAGGAGTGGGAGTGAAGTAAACAGTGGAAATTTTATTTTCGTTTGAAAACTTTGATTTTCCTGCAATGAATGATGTTCCTGATATTTTTTCAATTATGTTTTTTGAATCATCCATTAAAAATAGCGAAACTTCAGCATCTATAGGGAAAGAAGATTCACCGTGTAGTTTAAATTTCCCACTTTTTATAGTTGTTCCAGAAGAAGGATAAGTGGATAAGTCTAGTTTTAGAGTATCTTGAAAAGTCAATTTGTTTATTTCGATGTTTAGTGGAATAATCGTTTTTAAGTTTAGTGAAATTTCACTTGTAGGAAAAAATTCATCCCAACCACCATTCAAATTTCCATAAGGATTTAGTTCAAATGCATAAGCTATTTTATATAAATCTCCTAAATTTTCAATAAATGGTAGGATATTACTATTATTTTCGTCAAAAGTGAACTTTTTATCCGAACCAATTAGTTGATCCCCTTTGGTATATGCCGGGGCAATAAAAAAAGGATTATTTAGTTGTAGGTTTTTAAACGTAATAGTTGATCCTTCAGAAGTTTTGGTAGAAGTTAACAAAGAGATTTCTCCTTTTGCCATTAGTTTACAACTATTCTTAATCGTTAATTCTACGCGTGCATTCGATAATTTAAAGTTTCCGGATGTTATTTTTTTAATACTTTCTACTGGTAATTCGTTGCTTGAATGGATAAGTAAGTTACCAAAATACCCTTGTGCATACGCTATTTGTATGCCGGAGATTTGTATTTCCATTCTTGTAATATCTTTATTAGATACTTTTGTCGCAGTTGTTGCATTTGGATCAAGTTGCATATCGAAATTGGTGACTATCGTATTAAATGTTCCATTATTTACGCCACTTAAATCAACCGTGTATCCACTCAAATCTAATGTGCTTTTAACAGAAGAAGGATTACTTGTACTTCCTTTCTCTGCCACTAAAGTTTGCTTTACAGGAATTCCATCTTTTGTGAAACTTGGGATTTCAATCGTATAGTAAGTTTTGGTTGTTAATGGATTTAAAAATGTAATAGTTATTGTGCCTTTTTTTACCTTGATTTTATTTAATTCAGCATCACCGATTTCTAGTTGATTTTCGACATCTTTTTGAGAAAGTATCGTACCTGGATTTATAGTAAGAGAAGGGAAATTTATAGCTAATTCAGAAAGAATAACTGTATCTGGTATTTTAATGAATTCCGATAATTTAAGACGATACAGGTTTTTTTCATAAATGAGTTTATATCCATTGGTATCGTTTACTATCGATAAAGAATCAGTTACTAAATTTTGAAGATTTAATTGGTCTTTAAGGATAGGAAAACTCCATTTGGAATCCCAATTAGTTGTTTCCTTTCGACATGCAAAAAGACTAAATAATAGTATAAAGAAAAATAACCATTTTTTATTCATGTATTATCAGTTTTAACAACTCAAGTAGAATGATTTTAAGAAACGCGTTCTAAAATTACAGCATATCCTTGACCTACACCTATGCACATCGTAGCTAATGCGTAACGTTTTTTACTGCGAACTAATTCATTTGCAGCAGCTAATATAATTCTTGCGCCTGACATACCTAGCGGATGCCCTAATGCAATAGCGCCACCATTAGGATTTATTCTAGGGTCGTTATCTGCTAAACCTAATGCGCGTGAACAAGAAAGTACTTGTGCAGCAAATGCTTCGTTCATTTCTATCACGTCTATTTGATCGATTGTTAAACCAGAACGTTTTAATATTTTTTGGGATGCAAGAACTGGACCAATACCCATGATTTTTGGTTCTACACCTGCAACAGCACCTCCAACAATGCGAACAATAGGAGTAAGTTGGTTGTTTTTTAATCCATCTTCGGAAGCAAGTAATAATGCTGCTGCACCATCATTTAGTCCGGATGCATTTCCGGCTGTAACTGAACCTTCTTTCGTAAATGCAGAACGTAATTTCCCCAAAGTTTCTATACTTGTTTCTGGACGAATAAATTCATCTTTTTCAAAAATAATAGGGTCTTTTCTTTTTTGCGGGATGGAAATTGGAATTATTTCTTCTGAAAAAACACCATTTACTTGAGCTATGCTTGCTTTCTGTTGTGACCACGCAGCAAATTTATCCTGATCATCCCTGGAGATATTATATTTAACAGCTAAATTTTCTGCAGTCATTCCCATGCTGTCCACACCATAAAGTGCTTCCATCCTTGGATTTATAAAACGCCAACCAAACGATGAGTCATACATTTGTGCATCTCTTCCAAATGCAGTAGAGGTCTTGGAAATTACCCAAGGTCCTCGCGTCATATGTTCTATTCCTCCTGAGATATAAATATCTCCAGCATTGTCTTTTATAGCTCTGGATGCATTTAAGGTTGCTGCCATTCCAGATGCACACAAACGATTTACGGTTTCACCACCCGCTTGTATTGGTAATTCAGCTAACAAAGAGGACATTCGTGCAACATTACGGTTATCTTCCCCTGCTTGATTCGCACACCCTAATATAACATCTTCAATGTGAGTAGGGTCTAAAGAAGGATTTTTATTGAGCAATGCTTTAAGAACATCTGCACCTAAATCATCTGCACGATAATTTGCTAAAGTTCCTCCAAAATTTCCAATGGCAGTTCTTACTCCGTTCACTAAAAAGACATCTTTTGACATAAAGTTCAGTTTTATTTATCAAAGATAGCAAAGACTTTGAGAATGAATGTAACCGAAAAAAAATATCAATTATTTCATATTCTGTAAACCTAAAATCATAATTTAATATTTATCTTCATACCAATTCAAAAATTTATTTTATGAAAAAAATCCTTTTATTATTTCTATTTTATTTTTCTATGGGTAATTACTTCTCTCAATTTGAGTCATTGTCTGTAAAAGAAAAAGCATTTAAAGATTCCATTGCCCAGATCAACGAAGCCGCAAATGCAAGCGCGGAGGGAAAAGAGGCGTACAATCGAGGTATTAATTTGTACAGCGAAAAGAAACTAATCGATGCAATCAAAGAATTTGAAAAAGCGATATTATCTGACCCAAATTTTTTAGCAGCATATTATAATAAAGGGGTTGCTGAAAATGAATTAGAGGCTTACCTTGCTTCTGCATCCACTTTGAATAAGTTAATATCCATTGATTCTGCGTATTCAAAAGCATATTTTCAACGAGCTAGAGCTTTTCAAGGATTAAAGGCTTTTGATGCTTCGGAAAAGAACTATGAAAAAGCTTTAACTTTTGAACCAAACAATGTCAAAATAATTTATAATTACGGAGTATTACGATTTATGCAACAAGATTTTAAAGATGCAATTTCTAAATTTTCACGTTGTATCCAAATGGAACCAAATTCTGCATATTATTACAATGATCGAGGAAGTTGTTACCGAATGCTAGGTGATTTACCCAAGGCAATAGTAGAGTATGAAGAAGCAACAAAAAGAAATGCAAATCTTGCGTTTGTTTATAATAATATTGGTACAACAAAGAAAAAAATGAAAGACTTCCCTGGAGCAATGTTAGCTTTTAATAAAGCAATAAATATAGATCCAAAATTTTATATGGCTTATGTGAACCGTGGAGCAACTTATTATTCACAATCAAAGTATGTGGAAGCTGAAAAAGATTTTATGCAAGCAATACAAATTAATGAAAATAATGCCCCTGCTTATGCAAATCTTGCATCGATATTTATTTTGAAAAAAGATTTTCAAAAAGCACTCGAAAATGCGGATATCGCTGTGAGTATTGATAAATATTATGGTGTAGCATATTTAAATCGTGGTATTGCAAAAGAAATGTTACGCGATATGAAAGGTGCTTGTGAAGATTGGCGAAAAGCCCAAGATTTAGGTGTTGATTTAGGTAAATCATATTATTCTACTAATTGCAATAATTAATTAAAATGAAAAATTGTTTAATATTACTCATAACATGTAGTTTAGGTCTTTTTACCTTTTCTCAAAATGTTGAATTTAAATCATCAAACTTTAAAGAAGATAAAGAGGGATTTAAAAAAGCGGAAGCGGCAATCGAATTAGGGGATATCTATTTCAATACAGCAAATAGTTTACTGTTTGGTGTGAAAGATTTTAAAGGAAATTTTATTTATGCCAAAAATCAATATGACTTAGCGCAAAATTTTAATCCATCCAACGCACTGTTGAATTTCAAAATTGGTGTTTGCCTTTTTAATTCAAATAATCCTAGTAGTGCATTACCTTATTTTAATAAAGCAAAAGAATTAGATCCAAATTGTGATCCTTTTTTGAACTATTATTTCGGAAGAATGGCACAGTTAGATGGTAAATATGATGAAGCTATTGCTTTTTATGTGAAATTTAGTGTAGGATACAAAAAAGCATCAGAATTCACTAAATTTATAGATCAACGGAAAAAAGAATGTGAGAACGCTAAAAAACTATCTAATAATCCTTTACGTGTTTGGGTGGACAATGTTGGAGAATTGAATTCCGATAAAGATGACATAGCACCTTCTATTTCTGTGGATGGAAGTGACATGTTATTCTCATCCAGGCGAAAAAATGACAATACACCCGATTCAATTGGAGAATATGATTTTGAGGTTTATTCTTCTTCTATGGCATTGGGAAATTGGTGTGCTCCAAAGAAATTAAATGGCGACATAAATTCAAAAGTAGATGATGTAGTAAATACAATAAGTTATGATGGTACTTCGCTTTTAATGCATCGATCTGTAAATAATCAATCCGATATATTCGAATCAAAACTTATTGGAGCTAATTGGTCAACACCTGAAAAAATGAATCATAATATTTCAAATCCAAAATACAATGATCGTTTTGCGTGTTATAACCATACTGGATATAAGATTTATTTCATACGCGATAATGAGGAAGCAGAGAATGGATTTCAAGCAGTCTATTCGGGAATGGAAAGTAAACTTCGTAGAGATTATGCGACTACCACTTTTTTAGATTTGCTTAATTCTAAATTTAACGAAGGTCCAATGTATATTACGATAAAAGGGGATGTTTTATATATTGCTTCTCAAGGCCATGGTTCTATGGGAGGTTACGATATTTTTGTTTCGAAATTTGTTCAAGGTCAATGGACTTCTCCTGTAAATATGGGATATCCAATTAATTCGCAATATGATGACTTTTTCTATTCTCCTACAGTGAACGGTAAGTATGCATATATTACTTCCAATCGTCCTGGTGGTAAAGGTGGATATGATATTTATAAAGTTACCTATTGGGGTCCTGATAAATCTCCTTTGGTTTCTACGGAAGATTTTCTAATTTCTTCGATTTTACAGCCAGTGAATGACAATACGATTGAGTCAAAAGTCGATGTAACACGTAAATTTTTAACAGTATTTAAAGGAAATACAATTGATTTAATAAATGCTCAACCAGTTGCTGCAACAATAGATATCACCGATAACGCATCTGGAAAAATTACAGAGTCCGTTAACACGAATAGTGCAACTGGTAAATTTTTAATCACCTTGCCTTCCGGTAAAAATTATGGTATTACTGTCAAAGCAAATAATTATTTATTTCATTCAGAAAATTTCGATTTACCAGACGGGGGAGAGGATAACATTGTTTCAAAAACAATTCAATTGAAAAATGTAGCAGTTGGAAACACAATTACATTGACAAATATTTTCTTTGATTTAGGAAAAGCGACTCTTCGAGTTGAGTCGAATGCGGAATTAGATCGTTTGGTGAAAATGTTGAATGATACACCCAAATTGAAAATTGAAATTAGTGGTCATACGGATACTAGCGGTTCTGCTGCTATGAATGAAAACTTATCCCAACAAAGAGCAAATTCAGTAGTAGCTTACTTACTTTCGAAAGGAATCGAATCGATGAGATTAACAGCCAAAGGGTATGGGTCTAAAAAACCGATTGCTACAAATGAAACAGAAGTAGGTCGACAACAAAATCGACGTACGGAATTTAAAATCACCTCCAATTAGCATTATACAGACGCGATGCTTCGCGTCTTCCGATGCTTCGCACTATATACAATTTATATAACAAAAAAAATCTTGGGTGTAACCCAAGATTTTTTTATTACCTCTCTTAGCAAAGCTCAGTATCAAACCCTTCAATCTTCAAATTTGTCAATCTGCAATCTTCAAATCTGTCAATCTTCCAATTATTTCTTACTATTAGCAATTTCAATAAACTCGTCATAAGAAACAACTTTATCCTTTAATTTAAGCGTATTTTTAAAAAAATCAGTCAATTTAGTTTCTGCTAACATGTCATAAACACGTGCAGATTCTTCTTTGTTTGACAATACTTGCATTGCTGAAGTTGTTAATTCTTTATCTTCAGGTGCTGGAATTCCATATTGTGCATATTGACTAACCAACAAAACTTTTGTATATTCTAGAGCTTCTTTTTGATTTACTTTTATATCATTCGCTTTAAAAATATGACCTTGAATTAATTGCCATTTCATGCTTTTTTCATATCCTTCAAATTGTGCTTCAATTTCTTCTAATGTAATCGGTTTTTCATTAGAAGCTTGTATCCATCTTTTTAAGAAATCAGAAGGTAATTCTACATGCGTTTTTTCCACTAAACGCTCATAAACTTCACGAGTCAATAACCGATCAGAATCTTGGGCAAACATTTTATCTAAATCTTCTTTTACGCGATCTTTTAACGCATCTTCAGAAGAAACAACACCTTCGCCAAATAATTTATCAAACAATTCTTGATTTAATTCAGCCAATTCCATATGACGAATTTCGTTGATTTTCATTTCGAATTTATCTGAAATGTTATCTAAATCTTCTTCTTTTAAACCTAATAGTGCAGAAGTATCTTTTCCTCCTTTAGAAACATCCGCAGGATTAACTGTTAATACATCACCAACTTTTTTTCCTGTAAGTTCTTTTTTTGCTTTCGCGTTTTCCACAAATTCCATGGAAATTGTAGAAGAATGAAGGACACCTTGCTCTTTGAAAGTACCATCCGTATTCAACTCTGTAAATTGAGCCATAATCATGTCGGTAGCACCAACTTTTTCAGAAGCAACTAATTTACCGTAACGTCTTCTTAAGTCATCCACTTGTTGATCAATCAATTTAGCATCTATATTTACTTTTACGTAATTGAAAGTGTCTTTTAAAACATTATCAATTCTAATACTTGGAGCTAAACCAATTTCAAATGCAAATTCAAAATCCTTTGGGGAATTGAAGTCCCCTTTAACTTCCTCTTTACTGTATGGGATAGGGTTACCTAAAATTTCTACTTTGTTATTGGTAAAGTACGTAGTCAAAGCATTGCTTACAGCTTTATTAATTTCTTCAATTAATATGCTTTTTCCATATTGTTTTTTAATTAAAGCTAAAGGAACATGTCCAGGTCTAAAACCAGGATTTTTAGCTTGTTTTCTTACTTTTTCTAAAGCATTTGAAACTTGTGTTTCATAATCTAAAGGTGCAATATTAACACGTAAAATAGCACTTGTTGAATTTACATCTTCGCGAATTACATTCATCTTTTTGACTTTATTAGTTGTAAATAAAAAATGGCATAAGAACACTTACACCATTTCATTTAATTTTTAGTGCGGATAGAGGGACTCGAACCCACACGCCTCTCGGCACCAGATCCTAAGTCTGGCATGTCTACCAATTTCACCATATCCGCTAGAAATATTAGATTACGCGACTGTAATCTATCCGAACAATCTATTTCGGAGTACAAATGTACACCTTTTTTTAATAATCAAAAACTTTTCATGAAAAATGTAAGAAAATAGTATGGCGATCAAGGTTGTTGCATATAAGTCTTCACAAAGATTACTTTGGTTATTTAATAATTTAACTAACTAAAATGTATGAAGAAATAAATCCAATTTAGGTACAGTAGATTTTTGTTTTTCTTTTTTTTGAAATGACTAAAATTTCACCATTAATTAATAGATAGTCAGCGAATTTTAATACTTAATTGTTTTGTTTTTCTTTAATTTATCTTATTTTTGGCACACTTTAAATTTAGGTATATTTTGTTTTTGGCAACTTAAGACTTTTTTCTACGTCGATAAAATATATACAAGCAACAAACTATCATTATGAAGACGCACATATTAACAAAACTTAGTTCAAGTTTAGCAGTAATTTTTTTGACTTTCACTTCTTTTGCAAAGGATTGGTATGTTAATAATGATAATAAAAGTGCTGCTTCAGGCAGTTTTTCTGCCGGAATGGATGGTACGGAGGTTTGGTGTACAGCAAAGGGGTCTAATTCTAATATTGGTTCTAAAGCAGCTCCTTTCTTGACATTGACCTATGCTTTGACACAAGCAGGGGATAATGATAGAATTTTCGTTGATGCTGGTACATATAGTAAGGGTGGGGCTCCAGGTACACCTTTAGAAGAAAGTTTAACAGTCACACAAAATGGTTTACAGATCATCGGTGCTGGTTCTACGTTGACGATTTTTGATGATGATAAAAATGGTGCAACATCAGGAAGAAGGTTTATTGCACTTAAGGCAAATAATATTATTTTACAGGATTTTTATATTACTAGATATACATTGAATGGTGGTATCGGTATGGCTATAGACATTACTGGAGCAGTTTATACAGGTATAAAAATAGTTAGAGTTAAAGTAGACAGAAATGCAAGTGAGACAGGTAGTGCTTATCCTATTGAAATATCGGATGGTTCTCAAGTTACAATTGTCGGAGGAGGAGGTACTTGTAATGATTTATTGTCTAATGGAGGAGGTGTTCATATCTCAAATTCTTCAACGACAGTAGATTTTTATGATTATTTATTTGTAGGGAATGATCGTTATAATCATGGAGGTGCACTAAGAGTTGATGATGGAACTGTTAGAGTTTATAACTCAATTTTTTCATTTAATAATGGTCAGAGTTATACTGGATGTGGTATTTTTCAGGCAGGTGGTGATTTGAAACTTTTTGATTGTGTAATTGAAAAAAATACTGCTAATATTGTATACAGCGAGGCAGGAGGAATTATTAAAATCGCAGGTGGATCATTTAGAATTACAAGAAGTATTGTTACTCAAAATTCTTCAGGTAGTTTTTATGGTACGATTGGCGTTACTGGCGGGACTGTTTCCATTGATTCAACATCATTTTCTTTAAATACTGCAGGAAAAGGGAAGGATATATATTTAAAAGGAGGTATAACAACAATTAAAAATTGCACTTTCAGTGGTGCTTCATCTGAAGTTTTTCTAGCATCAGGTACTGTAAACATTAGTGGTAGTGGAAATCCAACAGGGATTACAGGAGAAATAGATGTAAATCCACCAACATATTCGCCTGTTAGAAATGTACCAACTTTTTTAGGGGATTGTTCGTCAGTTATTAAAATCTGTTCACCTCCAATAGCCTTACCCGCTGTAGCTGATTGTGATAGTATAGCGATTCTATCTGCTACAATTAATCCAAATAGCGGTATATTTTATTGGTATAATAATTTAACAGATGCTAATAATCATATAGCTAATATTAAGTCTTCGCCGTCTAAATGGATAGATACTTCGAGTGTAAATTCTCCTCAAGTAAAGTTGACAGGAATTGGTTCTACAACAACATATTATGTTGTTGCATCAGCAGATGGATGTAGTAAGGCTGTACCGGTTCTAATAACTTATACTTGTCCTCCATGTAAAGATTCAATCGCATACGATACAGATTCAGTGTGTATAGGTAACGTTTCTAAAAAATTACCAAATATCTTCAATGCATCAAATCCAACTGCTGTTTTTTCAATTTCACCTAGTAATGCAGGAAGTATTGCAGCATTGGATTCTGTAACTGGACAAATAGATTTTTCTAAGTTTACCTATGATACTACCTACACTATTACATTGAAAGTTACTAAATTTTGTAAACCAAAATTTAATATTGTAGTATTGAAACAAGTAGTTAAACCTTCCATTACAATTACGCAAGCTACTTGTACAAAAAACGGATTTGCTATTATTAATAATTATGACAGTAAATTAATTTACACTTCGAATCCTGCTTTAGGTATTGTTTTCAAAGGAGATAGTATTCAAGCTTCAACTTCTGGTTCATTTACAATTAGAGTTTCTAATACTATTTGTTATGTAGATTCTGTCATTACTTTTAATGCTGTTCCTGGTAAACCTATTTTATCTGGTGCAGGGGACATCTGTGTTGATTCAACTATTTATTTAAAAGCTTGGACGGATAATACATTAACAATACCTTCCACCCCTAATTCTGTTAAACCATGGTTGAGCTCTAATACATCTCTTGCATCTGTTCTAAATGGCGATGTATTAGGTATATCAGGAGGAGGTACCGTTACTATTACCTATACAGACGCATCCAATTGTACACAGACAGCTTCTATTAAAGTATCTCCAAAAGCAGTTGGAGGGATTGCTTCTGCCACATCTTTAGGATTGTGTTCAGGTACAAGTACAACGATTAATTTAACAGGCTACACAGGTTCTATCCAATGGCAGTCTTCTCCTGACGGTACAAATTGGACTAATATTCCTGGAGCAACAACAACCCCTTATACTACTTCAGCTTTAACTCCAGGTACATACTATTATCGTGCTTTTGTTACAAGTGGTGTTTGTTCGGGAACAGCTACTAGTAATGTTGTAACTATTACCGTGAGTCCTTCCCCGATTGTAGGTACTGCTTCCTCTACACCAGACACTTTATGTGCTGGGGTTGGTACAGCGTCATTAAAATTAGTTGGAAGTGTTGGAAATATTCAATGGAAAGAATCTTTAACAGGTAATTCTGGATGGAATAATATAACAGGTACACCAGATGGTAATTTACCGATTTGTGGAACATCTCCATTATCAAATACAATGTTCTATAAGGCTGTTCTTTCAAGTGGAGCTTGTACAGATGTTGAAAGTACAGTATTGAAAGTGGTTGTAAAACCTAATCTTGCTGCTTCAGTTACCATAACATCTGATCAAACAGAAACAGCTGGAGAAATAACGATTTGTCCAGATACAAAAGTTATTTTTACAGCAACACCATCAGCAGGTCTTGGTACAGTAGTTTACCAATGGAAAAACAAAGGTGTTACGATTAATTTAGCGAATAAATCTACGTATTCATCTGCAGGCTTAAAAGATGGCGATATAATTACGTGTGAATTAACAACAGTTGGCGGAAAGTGTATTACAGGTTCTCCAGCAACATCTAATCCAATTAGAGTGAATGTATTGGTGAATGATTTGTCATTAATCGGTAGTTCTCCAACTTCGTGTAACTTACTAGATGGATTTATAGAGGTAAAAGGAACTGGTTCTGGAACCGTAAAATGGTCGTTAGTATCCACGCCATTAGTTATTTTAGGTACACATCCAGTAGTAACCTTAACCAAAGTTGCACCTTTTGAAACGGTTTCTGGTTTAGGTAAAGGAAATTACAGAATTACGTTTAATAATGGTTTTTGTGATTTTTCCAAAGATGTAACATTAACAGATCCTAGTGCACCACAAGACGCTTTATTGACTGTAAGTGCTTCACTACCAATTTGTCAAGGTCAATCGATTACGGTAACTGCAAATGTTCAAGATGTATCCATTTTAACAGCAACAACGAAATACCATTGGAAAAAAGATGGTTTGGATTTTAACGGTTCCCAACCTCAGCTTGGAAATAGTATCACAGCTAATGTAACAGGTACTTATTCTGTAATCCTAGAAGATGGAGCTTGTACTTCCAATGCGAATGATACAATTATAAATATAACCCCAACACCTGTAGATTTAACGGTTTCAAATGTATCCCCGAAATATTGTAAATCGGATGGTAAATTAGTTTCTGATTTAGCACAGGTTACTACTAATTTAACACAAACGATAACCTGGTATGATGCTCCTGTGAACGGAACAGCATTTAAGGATGCAGATTTATTGCTTACAGGTACGTATTATGCAGAACAATCAGAAGGTACGTGTAAAAGTACGAATCGTACAAAAGTAGATGTAACAATAATTGATTTAGCTAAACCAAGTTTACCCGGGAATAATACACAGCCTTCTTGTTTAATTGCTACGGGTTCTGTTGAGATTAACATGCCAAGTGCAGGAGTATGGGATATTACAGCAACACCTGTAGTTGGAAATCCAGTGAAGGCTACCACCAATAATTTAACAGTTAATCCGTTTACGTATTCATTTGCAGGCTTAGATCCAGGATCGTATACCTTCCAAATCAAAGATGAAAATGGGTGTTTATCTCCAAATTCCACTTCTGTAATTATCGATCAACAACCAGTATCCCCAGCAACCCCAATCCTAGATGCAACCGCAATCTATTGTACCTCCAAATCCTATACTGTAGATCAAATTACATTTTCACCTGCACCAACAGGAACGGTAAAATACTACGATGCAAATGGTGTTGCTATTTCTGGTAAAACGGTAGTTGTAGCAAATACAGTATACAAGTTTTCATTGGATAA
>JBIIKZ010000092.1:0-6577 GCA_044232905.1 Crocinitomicaceae bacterium | reverse complement strand
GTTTCGAATTCGGGTACTGATATTGACTATGGTAGTCCACTATCTCATATCAATCCAGACGATATCGATAGCATAGATATTTTAAAAGGACCAAATGCCGCTGCGCTATATGGTTCGAGAGCTTCCAATGGTGTGGTGTTGATCACAACAAAAAAGGGTAAAACTAATAGTAGTTTAGGCGTAACCATCAATTCAAATTCATCCTATACGAGCAATAGAGAATATCCCTATTACCAATATGTTTATGGTTCAGGCAGTGGTGGTCGATTAGTTTCTAACGTGAATACTATTGATCCTGTTACCGGTTTACCTAGTATAGCAGGTTCTACTGGCTATAGGGCTTATGGGGCTCAAATGTTAGGTCAAGATATTTTGACCTACAATGGCACGAAGTCAAAATACCTTCCAAACCCGAATAATATTAAGGAGTTATATCAAATTGGAGTAGTAAATACTAATAGTTTTGCCATTGATAAAGGGGGAGATCTAGGTTCTTTCAGACTCTCTTATGCCAATACCTCTGGAGATCATGTTATTGAAAATATGGAGGTGCAGAATAGAAACAACCTGACCTTTAGAGGGTCGCAAAAAATTTCAAACAGTCTCTCTACAGACATAAGTGTTTTATACACTAACAATAAAGTAAAAAACAGGATGTACCAAAACGGAAGCGAACGAAATCCAGCAAATAATTATATGTACATGTTGCCTGATATGGGTAGAGATAACTTACTTCCTTATAAAACGGATGATAATAAAGCCTATACTTTTAATGGGAATGGTCCATTTAAAAATCCTTATTGGAACTTATATGAAAACAGTAATCAAGATGAGGCTAATAATTTAATTGGAAATGTTACTTTAAAATGGGATATTACAAAGGCACTTAGTCTTAAATCTAAAGTTAACGGTTCGGTAAATCTAGTACAGGGCGAAGAGTTCAATAATATGGGGGCTGCTTATGACCCGAATGGTTTTTATAGAACATTTAATAACCAAACCCAGAACTGGAATTATGAAGCCATCTTAAATTACAATAAGAAAGTTGAAGATTTTTCTATTGTTGCCTTAGTAGGGGCCAATAGGTTTGATTTGACCTCTTCTCAACGACAAATAAGAATAAACGCCTTGTTAAATCGTGATGTAATGAGTTTGTCAAATTCTAATGATGTTCCTGAATTGATAGAAATAGATGCCAGAAAAAGGGTAAATTCAGTGTTTAGTTCCCTTTCCTTAGGCTTCCTAAACATGCTATTTATGGATGTAACAGCCAGAAACGATTGGTCTTCCACTTTACCTAGCAATAATAACTCCTATTTTTATCCTTCTGTAGGTGGAAGCTTTATTTTTTCAGAATTGATACCTAAAAATGATATCTTGACGTATGGAAAAATTAGGGCTTCTTATGCACAAGTTGGTAATGACACCAAACCCTATAATACGATAACAAACTATCAATACGGAGGATTTTATAACCTTACTGGCTGGCAAGCCTCACAGACAACAAGAAATAATCCAAATCTTAAGCCTGAATTAACTTCTTCCAATGAATTTGGTATCGAAACACGACTTTTTAAAAATAGAATTTCCTTGAGCGCATCCTACTATGAGTCCTCTACAATTAATCAAATTATTGCCGCTCAAACTACACCAACAAGTGGTTTTTCCAGTCAAGTATTCAATGCAGGTGAAATACGAAATAAAGGCATGGAGTTTGTGTTTTCTGGAAAAATCATCGATAATTCCTTTAAATGGGCTGTCGATTTGAATTGGTCTAAAAATGAATCCTTGGTCGTTTCCTTAATTGATGGGGTAGATCGTTTGTCTTTAAGAGAATGGTTTAATGTGGGTGTTTTTGCCGAAGTAGGGAAGCCTTTAGGGCAACTAAGAGGAAATGTTCAAGCAAGAGACCCTGAAACAGGTATTCCCTTAGTAAAGGCTACAGGTCGAATGGAATGGGTGGAGGATGGATTACTTGGAAATGCACAACCGGATTGGATAGGGGGGGTGAAAAATTCTTTTAGTTATAAAGGTTTTTCTTTAAACGTACTTTTAGATGTAAAAATGGGAGGCGAATTGTATTCTGGTACAATGCTAAAGGCCATTAATCAAGGGGTTCATGCAGACACCTATGCTTATAGAGATGAATTTGAATTTTCAAGTATTATTCTTGGTGAGACCAACGATGAACGTAATGGAAAAGGACTTTTTGGAACTACTTATTCGGATATTGATCGAGTTAAAGGCCGACAGTATGAAGGAGCAGCGATTTCAACGACTGATGCAAATGGGAATTTAGTGGCGCTTCGAGATGGACCTAATAATACAGGAAATATTGTATATTCTAAAGCATGGATAAGTCCTCAAGATTGGGGTTTTGATGCCTTACAAGATCAGCAGCGGATTACTTATGACGCTTCTTATGTTAAACTAAGAGAAATAACCTTAGGTTACACTTTTCCCAATAAATTTTTAAAGGGTAGCCCTTTTAAAAGAGCTAAATTTTCTTTAGTAGGCCGAGATTTATGGACCATTTTTAGAAATACACCTCAAGGGATAGATCCAGAAGCAGGAACAACCTCAGGTAATGGTCAAGGTATTGAATATGGTTCCTTTTTGCCCACACGAACCCTAGGAATAAATATTAATTTAGGATTTTAAAAAGAACAAAATGAAAACAAATAGTTTTAAAAATAAAATATTTTTGGTAGCTTTTTTAGCAATCGGGATGTTTTCGTGTACTGATGGATTTGAAGACATGAATGAAAATCCAAATAATTTTGAGGTTACCTCAGCAGAATCCTTGCTTACCGGTGCTGTAATAAGTACTTTAGATCTTGTAGGTGGTGATTTGAATGATCAAATGTTTAATAATTATGCGAGTTTCTATGGAGGAAAGGGAGGCCAGTTTCCTAAGTTTTTTTACACCGACTCTGGTGTAGATCAATATTGGAGACGTTTTTACATCAATATACTTACCAATACTCAAAAAATAATTGATGATTATTCTGCCGATCCAAAATATGCAAACCGGGTGCACATTGCTAAAATTTGGAAAAGTTATGTGTATTCTATTCTTGTTTCTACTTTCGGTCCAGTCCCTTATACTGATGTTTTAGGATCAAATACAACAACAACTTATGCTAGTGAGGAATTTATTTATAATGCTATTTTAGATATGTTAAAAGCTGCAGGAGAAGGTATTGATGTTTCTGTAACGGGGGATAAATTATCCTCCGACCCCGTTTTTAATGGTGACAATCTGATGTGGAAAAAATTTGCAAATACCTTGCGTCTAAAAATCGCCTTACGAATTGCCGGAGGTTTTCCAACATTGGCTGAAAGACATGGCAAAGAAGCTATGGCTAAAGAGGTTGAGGGTGGACTAATCTCTTCCAATGCAGAGAACATTGCCATGAAATGGGAAAAAATACAACAGAATTGGTCGTTTAATTATAGTCGTTACTTGTATTTAGATGCACAGGATGATGTAGTTCCCTTTGTGAATTTTCACTTTATCTTGAATATGAAAACATACTACGATCCAAGATTAAAAGTTCTAGTTGAACCTTCAACTGATCCCATTCAAATTACCGAGACTCTCTTTAAGAATAAGGCTATTTCTACTACCGATAAAGTTAAAGTTACATATAAGGTCCCTTATTTTGGAAGACCTATCGGGGGTTCAACACCTCTTGCAAGCTGGGGTTTGGTTAATAATCTAACTACTCCAAATATTTTGGATGGGATATCAAATAACCGATATTGTAAACCGAGTAAAGCTTTATTTATGGCACAAGACATGAAATATTATATTGTAACGTATGCGGAGCTTAATTTTATGTGTGCAGAAGCAAAATTAAATGGATGGGGTGGGAGTAAATCAGATGAGCAGTATTATAATGCAGGGATAGACGCTTCATTTGAACAATATGGAGTTTCTTCTGAGGTTGCAACTTATAGAGACCGGCCTGGAATTAAATGGGGTACTTATTTTGTAGGAGATAAAGACTTGTTTGGTATTGTTAACAGTGGTTTCAAACAAACAACAAATCCAAATAATGATAAGCTGGACAAGATTGTAAGACAACTTTGGTTGGCTTCCTATAATCAAGGTCATGATATATGGTGTTTGCAAAAACGCACCAGACTCTTGCCGTTGATACCAAATTTTAGTCCAGACACATCGGTTGGTGCTCAATTTGTTGATATTCCTGAAAGAATGATTTATCCAACTTCTGAAAGTGGTTTGAATAATGCAGGTTATGTAGCAGCCATTTCGGCTTTAGGAGGAAATAAATTGAATACTCCATTAAAAATGAACAAATTATCCACACTTTCACCAAATTATTGGAATAGTCGACCGGCAGCATTTAATCAGGAATTTGCTCGTAATTTTTACGGGGAATCAGTGAGTGATCTTATAGCTAAAGGAGTACCTTATACCATAATACCCTAAAATAATAAAAATTGAATTATCATGAAAATATTTAAAAATAATGTATTATTAATACTTGGATTGCTTTTTTTGTCTTGTACCGAAGATAAAGCCATCTTACCAACAGATAATTATATAAACATTAAAGTACCCGTGAATACGGATTACACTGTTGGGGCTATTTATTCAAGATTTGTTAGAAAAACCAATCTTATAGAAACACCTTTAATAGGAACATATAATGGAAATAGTGGAGATGCAACTGCGTATGCGGAACATGTGAAGCAAGCGCAAACAGCAGGGGTAGATTTCTTTATATTTAAATTTACTGCTTCTGCTGCTCTTAATACACCTAGTATCGACAAGTCTTATATAGATAATTTGCAAACGGCTTCAAATGCCGGTGACATGAAGTTTGCTTTTAGTTATAATTTTGCTAATATGTCCTTAGCGATTACTAGAAAAATTGACGATGTTAATGCAAAAGTTTATAAAGATATCTTTTTAAGTGATTTTAAGTCAATGGTTCCTTATTTTCAAAGGGCTAATTATATGAAGATTGATGGTAAAGCAGTAGTTTATCTAAGCGCTAGTTTTAATTTGTTCGCAAATAACAATCCTGTATTTTACGAAGAATTAAGAACTCAAATTCGTGATCTAGGGGTTGAATTGTATTTAATAGGTGTGCAAGACCCATGGACACCTACCTTGAGATATGATTTTAGATTTGTAGGTTGTGTAGATGCCTTAACCATTACTAATTATGCACTTATTAATCTTAATTTTTATGACAGATTTTATTTTTTTCATAAATATATTGATTTAGCCTGGAGTTACCACAAAGAAACATTAGCTAAATACAATATCGAATTTGTACCTACAATTTCGCCGTCTTTTAATCCTAAATTTAACACTCCGACAAGTCCTAATTATGTTATTGCGAAAAATGCAGACTGGTTCAAAGCGAATTGCAATATTGCCAGAAGAACTTCAGGAGCTAATAAATTAGTTATAATAGATTCTTTTAACGATTGGAATTTAGATACACAAATAGAATCCGCGACCTCCTACGGTGACAAGTACCTCAAAATTGTGAAGTCAGAATTCAAAGTAAATTAATAGAACTTTAAGTAATAGATTATTTTAAAAAGAGTAAAATCAAATTAGTAACGAGTTTGATTTTACTTCTTACAGAATAGTTATGGTTTTTAAGTGAGCATGATCAAAAAATATTCTCATTAGAAAACGGTTCGCTAGTTTGCAAGTTCGAGTCATCGAATATTAAAATAAAATTTCAACCAATCAGACAAATACTAGTGATGACATCTGAAACGAGTCATAGAAAAAAAATCATAAGAATAGATGAAAAAAGGGTTAATTATAGTTGGATTATTTGGATGCATAGCTTTTGGCTTTGGTCAAAAAGTGAATAGCAGTACTACTAGTAAAAAGAAGATTGCATCAAATAGTTCCATAATCGGAAAAGTATTATGCGGGTACCAAGGTTGGTTTAATGCCAAAGGCGATGGTGCTAATTTAGAATGGAAGCATTATGGAAATAAAGGATTTGAGCCCGGTAAATGCGCTGTGGATTACTGGCCTGACTTAACGGAATTTGATGCTGATGAAACTTATGCAACCCCATTTAGTCATCCAAATGGAGATGTTGCCAAACTATTCAGTTCTGCAAATGCCAAAACGGTTAACCGCCATTTTAAATGGATGAAAGAGTACAATATTGATGGTGTTTTTGTGCAACGTTTTGTTGCAAGTTTTCAAGCCAAACCGAAAGAAGATAACGCCAATAAAGTATTTGACAATTGTTTTAATGGAGCCAAAAATAACAATAGATTGATCAGTGTCATGTATGATTTATCAGGCTCCAAAGCGGTTGACGTGGTGGAGAATACCAAGAGAGATTGGAAACAATTAGTTGATAAATACAAACTTAACAAAACTAAAAACCCGAATATTTTGACCTATAAAGATAAACCCGTCATATCTATATGGGGTGTCGGTTTTGAACGCAGAAATTATACCTTGGAAAATGTGAAAGTGTTAATTGACTTTTTCAAGAATGACCCACAATATGGAGGTTGTTCCGTATTGTTAGGTGTTCCAGCAGCTTGGAGAACCTTA
>JBIIKZ010000037.1:0-21889 GCA_044232905.1 Crocinitomicaceae bacterium | reverse complement strand
ATGTTTTTTATATAGAGTTATTAGGTCGTTTTTTTAAGAAATTGAATCAGTAGAAGTATAAATTTTTTAAATGAAATGACTTATTTTAAAAATTAAGGTCAATTAATTAACTATATTCGAGTAACTCATAAAATATAAAATTGAATATTTTACAACAACTTCTTTTTTGCATTGCTTTTTTTATTTCTTTTTATTTCTTTGGATTTGAGTTTGAATCACATGATTTATTTAATTCAGGTTTTTATACCAAATCGATCAATGAATTAAAAAAGGAACTTAAATCTTCAAGTAACATTGAAAAGAAATCTAGAATTCATTATCATATTGCGTATTCTTATTATGCAATGTGTTTTGTAGAAGACTACAAAAAGCATTTAGATAGCGCAAACTTTTTTGCCTCTAGAAAAAAGCATTTTTCTATTGAGGATAAAGCTGAGTTCGCAATTGGATTGATTCGATATTATAATTACGAAGTGAAACCAAAGGAATCACTTTTGATTTATAAAAAAATTTATCCTGAATTTCATCGTGCTGATCCAATGAGGAAATCTAAATTATGGATAAAGTTATACCAAAACATTGCTACAACCAGGCGAAATACACATGCGAAATACGAGCAAATGAACGCGGAATATGATAGTGCTTATTTTTTGATAAAAAAGCACCATTTGGAAAATACACTATATGAAATTGATTATTGTAAATCTAGAGGTAATATGAATTTGGATAGGGTAAATCCAAGTTCTGATAAGTTATATTACAGAGAATCAATCTATTTTTTTGAAAAAGCAATTCAAATTCTAAAACGTAAACAGCGATTAAATTTGCCAATAATCTTAGGTTTTTATAATTCTTTAGGATTAGTTAGTTATATGAAAGCAGATCTAGAGGTTTCAAATGCATATTTTGATAGTGCGTACCTAATAATGCAAAAATTAAAAAACTATCATGGGAATGACTTTCAAGCAGTAAGTTTGAATACCTTTAATTTAAGCACATTAACAAGAAATCTTATTTTTAAAAAATCAAAAGACATTCGAATTATCCAAAATCAATTACAGAAATTACGCTCGCTGTTGCCTATTTATGAAGTTTATTCCAAAAAAAATGTAGATGTCGACCTGCTTGTATTTACCGATATGTATGGGTATTCTCCCTATAATGCAATGGTGTCTTGTTACAATAATTTATTTCTAAAAACAGGAAATAAACATTTTTTAGATTCCTCCTTTTATTATGCTGAAATAAATAGAACACAATGGGTTAAAAACGCCATCACATTTAGTTCTTTTTATAAAAAGTTAGATAAGTTATTTGCTAAAAACTATGTTTTAATACAGTATGGAGAGTTTGGATTTATACATAATAAGTATGCATATGCAATTGTAAAAAGTAATCTTGGTTCAAAATATGTTCATCTTGGGAAAATAACTAATTTAAATCTGGATAAATTGAATCTAGTTGCATGGAATACTTCCAATCTTAAGTTACATTCAGAGGTGTATTTTCGATTTTTTCAGCCTTTAGAAAAGTACATTCCGAAGAATACTAAAAAAGTATTAATAACGAAAAGTCCTTTTATGGAACAAGTTAATTTGGAAAGTTTAGTAACTGATTCAACAGGAAAAAAAGTCAGTAATTCTTTTTTAATTTATAAGTATCCAATTTTTATGCAGCCTTCTTTTAGGTTGTTTTCTGAAAGTTCCATTGAAAATATCAGCACTGTTAATTCCATTTTTCCAGATTACATGGATCGTGGTAATTTGAGTACGATTCATTTTACTAAAGATGTATTTACTAACTGGGTATATAAAAACAAACTAAAAAGAACAACTGCTAATAGTAAAAAATCAGATTTACAATTAATTGCTGCACATGCTTCATCCGGAAGTCATCGCATAGATTATGCGTATATGGATAAAGGGCTTTCCAAATTATCGATAAGAAGAATTTGTAAAAGTCGAATACCTAATAGTCTAACAATATTGGCAGTTTGCGAAGGAGGTGTTGGTCAAACGATAAGTTCCGGTTCTTCTTTTTCAATCGCCTCAGCTTATTTATTTTCAGGAGCTAAATCGTGTGTTTATTCTAATTCGGTTTTAGACGATAAAGTTGGGGCAGAAATTTTATCGGATTTTCTTCAAAGATTAGAAAATGGTGAACAAAAAGATTGGGCTTTACGCAATACCAAATTAGACTATTTAAGAAAAGTTACATCCGAAGAAGGATATAATCCGATTTATTGGGCAGGCTTGCAAGTAATGGGTGATGTTTCTCCTGTTGAAATAGATAAATCGTATGTAATTTGGTACTTTACAATAGGGCTTACGCTATTAGTGGGGTTAGGATTTGTCATTAAAAGGCGACTTCGACTCCGCTCAGTCTGACTTCGATTCCGTCTCTCTGAGCGAAGTCGAAGAGTCAAAACTCTTCTTCTAAAAGTAATTTCGCTTTCGCTTTGTAAAAACTATCCGAATGCGCAATAATTTCCAATATTTGTTTTGCTTTTGCTTTATTGGTATACATGCAGCAAATTGCAGTCAACCAACTAGTTTGTTCTGAGAATGCACTTTTTTGAGTGTTGATTTTTGAAAAATAGTGAAACGCCTGCGTTGGATTATTTAGCTCTAATTGGATGACTCCTAAATAATAATGAATGGTATCGTTAGTTGGGTTTTCATTAAGTAATTGTATTCCAGTTTTTAGTGATTTTTGATAGTTTTTATCCTTGTATTCAAGCATCCACTGATCCAATGTGTGTTTATTGATCGACATGAAAACAGGTAATCCAGGGTCAGTATCTACGTAGGTTTTATAATAGTTTTTTGTGGTTGTTGGTAATATCAAGTAAGAACCAACACCAATGATAAGTGCAAAGATTGCAGCGTATTTGACCCATTTTAAGTTGTGTATTTTGGGAAGTGTTGATCGGGTTATTTTTTGTTTGGATTGCGTTAAATAGTTTTTTATTTGTTGCGTGTCCCCATTGTAGTGGTCGTATAAAAAGATAAATCCATCGACCTCTTCGTTTAAAGCTTCTTCCATTTTTAGATGGCGAATTTTTTCTGCTAAAAAAGTCGGGTAATCCAATAAGCGAATCAATTCTGCTAAAGTTGCCATAAGAGGATTAAAATTAAGTTTTTCCAAATATAATTCAGTTTCTTGCGTGTCAAACTTAACTTATTGCGAACGGTTTTTTCGTAGTAGTTTTTTCTTTCTGCAATTTCTTCGTTGTTATATCCCGCCAAGTGAAGTTGTAATAGTTGTTGCTCTTCTAGAGGCAATTTAAGTATACAAATGTTCAAGTGATCTAGTTCTTCTTTCTGTTTTTCATCAGTATAGTGAGGTGTTGTTAGGTTTTCTAAACGCAGTCGTTGTCTGTTTTTTTCTTGTCTGATATGGTCCAGTGCTCTGCATTTAATGATTGTCGACAGAAATGCTTGAATGTCCCGAATTTGACTCCATTTGGTTTGTCGAACGGTAATGTCTGTTTCTAATAAGCTGGTAAACAGCTCGCTCGTAATATCTTGCGCGACTTCTGTATTTCTGACATATTTCAATGCCACAAACAATAAAGGTTCAAACAATGGTTCGTACACGAAAGTGAGTGCTGCATTGTTTCCGTGTATGAAATCTTCCCAGTGTTCTTTGATCATACTTAAGTTGACTATTTACAAAGGTAGAAAAATATTTCTGCCTGCCCTTTTTATATTTCTGTGAAAAAATTAAACTGAATTAATATTTCATCTTATTGATTTTATTTTGTAACCAACTTGTAATAGGATTGATTTATTGATGATTATAATTTATAAATATAAAAGGACAATTATTTATTTCATTCGACTATCAATAAAAATAGGATAGTATGAATATTCAAAAAATTAAACATTTTATTCATTTGTTGCAAAAGGAACGTACAGGTACTCCTGTTGAAGCAGCTAAAAAAATAGCAGTTTCAGAACGAATGATCTATAATTATGTAAGTATTCTTAAAAATGAGTTCGATGTTCCAATTGATTACAATCGGTATAAACATTCTTATTGTTTTCTTGAACAAGGACGGCTCATTTGGGAGTGGGAGGCTAATAAATAATAAGTATGATTAAAAAAATTCAACAATTAATTGTAATTATTCATTCAGGAGATACCGGAACTCCAAAAGAAGTTGCGAGCAAATTAAGCGTTTCTGAACGGATGGTCTTTAAGTATATTGATATCATCAAGAATGAGTTTAAAGCACCAATTAAATACAATCGGGTGACTAAAACGTATTATTTTGAAGAGCAAGGAAATTTGGATTTACGATGGCAAAAGAATTAAGGATAGCGATTTTGGGACATTATGGTTTTGCATTCGACATTCTTTTAAACAAAAGTCAAACTGAACTTATATTTCGGGTATAAGTAGTTAGTTTGCTGAAAGCGGATTCCGAAAAGCTTACGAGTAGGAAAAATTAAAAAAACAAATAATTATGAAAAGACAATTACTTTTTATTGTGGTATTTATTTTTTAGTACAACAATAATTTTCGCTCAAAACTTACCCAACTATGTTCCAAAAAATGGGCTTGTCGGTTGGTGGCCTTTTAACGGGAATGTGAATTGATGGCGTTGGGACATCGAAGTTATTCTATTTAATAGTAAACAAAGAAAAACTACACGAATTTTTAATGCAAATATATTTCGTTGGGATAATCTTTCTTTGAAAAATATAGCGGAACCTGAAAAGCTGATAGAGTAGGGGGGGTAATAAAAAACTTTATATTATGAAAATTTTAAAAAATTTATTGATAGTTATTTTATTAAAAAGTAATTATTTGTATTGTCAAAAACCAGTTCAACAATGGATTAATGTTTTGAATTCATCTAACGCTTCAAATGATTTTTTCAAAGGAGGCACTTCAAAAGCGCCAGTTAGTATTAGTTCAAAAGGCACAAAAGTTTCCTTAACTTATAATGTAGATAATTTAGCTGCTATGAGTGTGCTAAATTCTGCAAATGGTGCCATTGAGCATGTGAACAAAAGTTCAATTGCCACAGAATCTAAAAGCATTATTTTTGATAGCTCAGATAATATAATTTGTCTTTCAACTTCTGGTGCTTGGGGTAATAATTTAGATGCAATTTTTAAAAAGTTTAATTCTTTAACTGGAATTGTTGAATTCGAAAAAACAATAAATAATTATGCTGATGATAATGCGCAAACTATTTTGAATTCAAACAGTGGGTTTTTAATTAATACATTAAATAGAACTGCTTCAGATAGTAAATTATCACATTCAATTTATAAGTTTGATAAATCTGGAGTATTGCAATGGAATAGTTCAATTACGGATTATGATTGGTATTATGGATATGAAGGAAAAGTAACTAAAGATATTAATGAAAATATTATTTTATCAGGTAAAAGACATCTATCTGGGACTCCTAATAAATATGATATAGTAATTAGAAAATTGAATTCTAATGGTGTTCAGCAATGGCAGGTTTATTACGACTATAACAATCTAATGGATGTCATGTGTAATAGGTCTTTGATTACTGATCTTAATGGTGATGTTTATTTTGTAGACGCAAACAGTAATAATTGGAGTGGAACAACTTATCGTTTAGTGAAACTAAGTGCTAAAGATGGTACAATTATTTATCAGCAAGAAATTGGAACGACAAGCGTGTCTGATTTATTAATAAATAAGGATGGTAATATAATTGTAAATGCATTGAATGAAGTAAGATGTTATAATAATTTGAATGGTCAATTGAATTGGAAAGTAGCAATTAGTGAAATTAACTCGATTAATTCAGACAAGTCAGGTAATATATACGTAGCTTCTAAATCTGGTATCAATATTTTAGATTCTAACGGGAAGATTTTAAATACTACTAGTGTAGCGATTTCAGGCTTTACGATTAATCATTTATATGTGTTAACTAATGAGATAGGAAATGAATTCTATGTTTTTGGAAATAGAGTTGCAAATGGTGTTAATAAAATTTTTGTATCTAAATTTTCTTTGAATTCTTGTACTACCCCACTAGCAACGATCACTCCTAAAGGAGCTACTACATTCCTTTCAGGTGGAAGTACAGAATTAACAGCAACTACGGGTGCAAATTATACGTATGAATGGTATTTAAACAATGTTGTAATTTCTGGAGCAACAACTGCAAGCTACAAAGCAACTGCAAGTGGTTCTTACACTGTTAAAGTGATGAATGGAACGTGTAGTGCAACTTCTACTCCTGTAGTAATTAAAGTGGTGCCAAAATTATCAGAGGGAGTGATTACAGTTGTAGCACCACCAACAGTAAAACAGAATGGTTTAGTAGAGGTAGTGCTTTCTACTTCTACGTTGGATTCTTTGCACAAAGTGATTGCTTATCAAACAGATTTTAGCTATGATTCCACAAGATTTACTTATGTTTCAAGTTCATTGGTAGGTACTTTAAACCCAACAGGAACCGTTCAAGTGAATTCATCATTAAAAGGGAGGTTATCCATTGGTTACATGTCTCCAAAATTGGTTGTTGGTACAGGTTCACTAGTGAAGCTAACATTTAAAGCATCTTTGGTAATGGGTTCCACACCATTTGGATTGTCTAATTTTCTTTACAATGCAACCCCAATAACGAAATTGGTTGGTGACACGATAAGTATCATCGATGGTATTCCGCCAACAGGAAAAATTACCTACTCTGTAAACCCAGCTCGAAAAGGAGATTCGTTGATTATTACAGTAGCATTCAATGAAAAAATGGCGATTAGTCCAATTCCACAATTGGAACTTACGGGTCAAAATATAAAACCAAAAACCAACATGTCACGCATCAACGAAACAACCTATCAGTTGATACATGTCGTTGAAAAAGGAAGTGGAATTGTGAATGTACGTTTGTATACTGGAACAGATTTAGCAAAAAACATAGTTACCGCATTACCAACTACAGGCGTATCGTTTAGCGTTATTCCACCAGTTTATGGAGACATCGATACAAATAAAATGATACAAGCGTACGATGCTGCAATAGCATTGCAATACTCAGTTGGATTAAACGCAATAAGTCACATTGATCCATCTCCATGGTCAAATTGGAGAGTTGTAGGTGCAAATGTGGATACAGTTTCAGGTGTAACTGCAAATGATGCATCACTTATTTTACAAAAATCAGTGGGTCAACTTTCATCGTTTCCTGCTGATGGTCTGAAACGAAGTGTGCAAGAAATGGGTGATGTTGAAATAATACAAGTAAAAGACCAACTTCTTTTCAAAGCGAAAGGTAATTTACAAGGATTCAATTTCAATGTAAAAGACATTCAAGGAGTTTTAGGATCCCCAGAATTTGTAAATACAGAAATGATGGTTGCTGAAAACAGAAATGGATCAGATTATAAAATAGGAATCGCTAACGCTGCTAAGTTTAAAGATGGTGAAATATTCATGAAGCTTAATTTGAAGACAGATGCTCCAGTTAAATTATTAGCGTCTATCAATGTGAATACTCGCAAAGTAGAACGATTAATTGATGGAAATAATGTTTCGAAAACGAAGTATGTGAATGTGAAGGACATCAATGTGTATCCTAACCCAGCGAAGAACGAAGTAACGATCAGTGGCGCAGAGGGGTATGATTTAACTATTTTTAATATAGAAGGTCGTAAGGTATATTCTTCATTACTAGACACAGATTATTTCCAAGCGCAATTTAAAGATAGTTTACCTACAGGTTTATACATTATAAAGCTTTCATCTGAACAAGAAAAGAGTAGTAATGAGTATAAGTTATTGGTAGAATAAAAATCATTTATCTTATTAAAAACAAAAAGCTGTCTTTTTAGGCAGCTTTTTGTTTTTTAACTTCATTATTATTAATGGTTTGAGTATCAAACTAATTGATTTTTTTGTTTTTTTGCGGTTCTTTTTTGCAATTTGTACGAATGAACAAAACATTATTTAGGATCAGTTTTATTTTTTGCCTTTTCTGGTACGTACAATTCATTCAGGCAAATGTTTTTATTACGTATTGTTCTAAAAATGTTTGATTTGCAGATGAACTAATGGAAAAAGGAGCGGTCAATCCTGCACCAATCGGTTGCAGGATTTTTTTGCTTTGTCATCCGTTACATTTTGATGTAATTTGTTTTTTTTGTAAATTTGATTTGTAAATTACTATACTATGACAACTTTTACCATTCATACCGAAAATAAAGAGCAAGTAATTGCATTGAAAGCGTTTATGAAAGCACTTAAAATCAAGTTTGAGGTTGGAAAGGAAGAAACTCCTTATAATCCTGCTTTTGTTGCTAAAATTACGGAGAGTGAACAGCACTATAAAAATGGGAGCTTTACAACTGTTAAAAAAGAAGATTTGAAAGAATTTTTAGGTTTGTAAAATGGTGTATGTCTTAGTTTTTACTGACAAAGCAAAAGAAGATGTTGAATTCTTCAAAAAATCTGGCGATAAAATAGTGCTAAAAAAAGTAAATTCTTTACTAAAAGAAATTTTAGACACACCATTTTCTGGTGTTGGTAAACCTGAAGCATTAAAACATGAATTGTCAGGATATTGGTCTAGACGAATTAACCGTGAACATAGATTGATTTATAAAGTTGTGGATCATTCGGTTGTGATTTATTCCTTAAGAGGTCATTATAAAAAATAAAATCATCACTTTTTAAAATAAACACGAAATCCTGCTTCCATCGGTCGTAGGATTTTTTTTGAGGAATCTTTTATAACGAACTTATTAAAAAAATCGGTACAAATTAGGGATTCAATTGGAGGATTTGTACGGATTTCAAAAACATTTTTTAATCAATCGCTGGATTTACTGCTTTGTTTTGTATGTATATTATGTATTAGATATCGTACATAATAATTATTTTTAAACCTTAATGTAGTATATTTCATTCATTGTTCTCTTTATATGTATAAAATAACTAAATTTGTATGAAATACGATACGTAAGTTATAATTGCGACATATTATGAATGAAATTTCAGACATAAAATTCGATTCGCTATCAGATAATGCGTTAGTTAAACGCTTGGCTGACTTTGTGAAATGGCATCGTTTAAATCAGAACAAAACACAAGAGCAGGTTGCAAAAGAAGCTGGCATAAGTCGTTCTACCTTAAGTCTTATGGAGAAAGGAGAAACTATAAGTATAGCTTGCTTGATACAAGTGTTGCGTGTTCTCGATGTGTTGTATGTATTTGATGTTTTTAAAACGCAGGAACAAATTAGTCCCTTGGCATATGTAAAACTCAAAAAAAAGCAAAGAAAACGTGCTTCGAATACACTTAAATCTTCGGATCCAAAAAATGAGTTAGAATGGTAGATGCTGCAGAAGTTAAAATATGGGGTGAATACGTTGGGGCTGTTCGAACAAAATTTGAACGTATTTAAAGTGGAGTAAAATGAAAGTTTTGTATTCAAATTTAGCTTGAATCGTTCGCAGGTTTTTTTACTTTGTCATCAGGTACATTTTGAAGTAATTTGTATTTTTTGTAAGTTTGTTATGTAAATTAATAGAATCGGTCACAGGATTTTTTACACTAAACATTCCCCGCTCAATAGTTCTCTAAGATGAATATGTTTGATACCGTTTAAATCTGCGGGGGCAAATTCATCAAGTGAAATTACATATTTTGGATAATTATCACCAATGAGCATCAGATTCCCAAATTCCCGTTGTTTTACCTTTTCATCGCTCAATAAATAACAAACTTGTAGATATAATTTAGCACCATTTTTTTCTACTACAAAATCTATTTCTTTATCCCCTATAACGCCAATATGGATTTTGTACCCTTGAATTTTAAGGTGCATAAATACTGCATTTTCTATAATTTTACCGATATCCATATTCTGAAAACCAAGCATAGCATTGACAATTCCCCAATCTTCAAAATAGTATTTTTCATGAATTTCAAAAATCTTTTTTCCTAAGATGTCATTTCTTTTTACTTGGAAAATTAAGAATGCTTGCGATAGATAATTTAGATAATTAATTACCAATTGCGGCGATATTTTTAATTTTTGAGATTTTAAATAATCACTTATCTTGTTGGCTGATATTACATTTCCGATATTATTAGATAAAAATTGAACCAAATTTTCTAAAAACTGGGTATTTCTAATTTGAAACCGCGAAATAATGTCTTTATATAAAATAGTGGCGTAGATATTTTTTAAATATTCTGTAAAAACGTGATCTTCTTTTACTAAGTTTTTTAAAAAAGGCATGCCTCCATACGTTAGAAAAGATTTTAAGCTTTCCGAATTGTTTTCTAATTGATGGAAATCTAAAAATTCTAGATACGAAAGACTATATACATTGAATTCAATATACCTTCCGCTTAAGAAAGTGGCTAATTCTCCAGAAAGTAAATTGGCATTACTTCCAGTGCAATAAATATCGAAATTTTGTTCCAATCCAAAATGTCTCAAGGCTTTTTCAAATTCTAAAATATCTTGAATTTCATCAATGAATAAGGCATTTTTACCTCCCGATTTCTTGTGTTGATTTACATATTCCAACACATCTTTGTAGTCTTTTATCGCGTCAAACTCTAACGATTCTTTATTGATAAAAATACAATGAACGTCTGGATCTATTTTTTTAACTTCATCCATTAGCTGGATAAGTAGATAACTTTTACCTACACGCCTCTGTCCAACCAATACTTTAATAATGTTTTTACCTATAAAGGGTTGGATACGTTGAATGTATTCATTTCTTGGAATATATGTCTGGCTCATATTTAATGTATAAATTATACTTAACCAAATTTAAGTAATTATTTAATTTATAAATGAAACTTATTGCTTTTATTTATTAAATTTCATTTATATGTTAAACTTATTCTTTCCTCGATAATTCAATATCTTAGATTTACGAAAGAAAATTTATTGTTTTTTTAATTTCATTATTCCTAATGGTTTGAGCATCAAACTGATTGGTTTTTTTGTTATTTTTGAAGTTCTTTTTTGCAATTTGTACGAATGAACAAAACATTATTTAGGATCAGTTTTATTTTTTGCCTTTTCTGGCACGTACAATTCAATCAGGCAAATGCTTCTATTACGTATTGTTCTAAAAATGTTGAGTTTGCGGATGAATTAATGGAAAAAGGCGCTGTTAATACAGCGTGTTTTATTTTGAAAAAAGAACTTAAAAATCCAGCTTTTACTATTTTACAGCGACATCAAATTTTAAAATTGATTGCCGATTGTTACCTCAAAGAATTGGATCATGTGCATTACGATGAGTACAATCGCAAAGCATACGAATTGGTAAAGAATTCTAATCCGATTTACAAAGCGGAATACTTTATGGAACGGGTTTATTTATTTCATTTCTTGACTTGGAACGATAGCGTATTGTATTATGCAGCAGAAGGAAAAAAGATTTTTGATGCAAATTATCACGATAGACATAAAATAAATTTACCTTTTTTCTTTCGTATGTACGGGTTGAGTTATTTGTACATCAATTCCCCAAAAGAAAATGTATCAGCTTATGGAATGCCTCAGTCCAAAGTACAAATGATGGCCTACTTTGATTCTTCATTCGCATTGGCAAAGCGTTATCCTTATAGGCATGCATCAGACCTTGCATTAGCATACAGGGGATACGGAAATCGGCATTTGGACATGATTTCGGGGTATAACATTCCAACAAAACAATCCCCCTATAAAATTACAAAATTGGGTTGGTACTGTTTTTACAAAGCGATTCGTTCGTATTATAAAGCCAATTCATTGTTAAATAAAGCCAATCGCATTGAAGCCGTTGATAATTATGCATTACTTGCCATGGCGTACATGTGCATCGGAAACCCCTACAAAGCCGAACGTTTTTTCGATACCATGCATAAAATTTATTTTTCTGTCAAACATCAAAGCATGACAGCGCCTCGCATCTACTTGAACGCGTTAACGTACCAACGGGGGAATGATTTTAATCTTCCTTACGATCCTGTTAAAAATAAAAATGGCATCAATCGTCTTATAAAAGTTTTGCCTAATTGGGTCGAATTTATAAGAAGTTCAGGAAGATACACGTATGATACGTATTACATTTCACCCTATAATCAATTGTTTAGTTATTATTCACGTAAGTATTTACATTCCCATGATACCAAAGATGCACTTCGGTCTATTTCCTATTTAATCACTGAAAAAAATCATTTTACGCTATTTAAGTCCCGCGAAAATGCAGACCAACAATTTAAACTTTTATCTGTTCAACATGAATGTTCTCAATTATCTAACAGTGAACGGAATCGTGTTTTTAAAATTTGTCCTGAATTAAGAAAGAAAATTTTGATTCAAAATACAAAGCCACCTTTTTTGAATGTTGAATCCATCATGAAGCGGTTGAATAACGGTGATGCAATTATAATGGATTATCCTAAGAATACCCTCTTTTATTCCCATAAAATATTAGTTACTAATAAATTAGTTAGATTTATTAAAGTACCGAAAAAATCATCCTCAAATGCACTCGCTAATTGGAGTACCCTTACGTTCGAGCAGTATAAAAAATGGGCATTTAACGCTTATTGTCAACAATTATTACCAATTCTTAAGCGACAACCAAGTATTCGCCGAATTTTTTTATTGCACGATGACGACACTCCTTATGAGTTGATGATCCAGAGAAATACAGGAAAGACATACTCCCAATTGCCTTATTTATTGAATAAAATTCAATTTACCAAAGTGTACGATTTGCGTAAGTTTTTTCACTCGAAGCATAAGGGAACACGTAAATTGGATTATTTGTGTTTAAAAACTTCCTCGGAACAACGGTTACCCTTTATGCAATCATTTGATCCTTCAACCTATTTTAATGCTCGTTTTAATAAATTATTTACCCATGCTAATTTTTCTAAAAACACCCATTCGAAAGGAATTTTACACGTGGTAGGTCATGGTGAATTAAGCAATACTTTTACAAAGTACGACAATCAATTCATCAGTTACGGGAAGAAAGATACCGTAAAATTTTCGAATTTAAATTGTACCCACCAGGTTCAAAGAGACCTTACGATATTGAGCAACTGTTACAGTGGAGTTCGGGTAAGTTATCCGATTGAATTCGATCGAGGAGTTTATTTAGAATTGATGAATAAAGGTGCAAATGCAGTGATCGCCAATAATGATCGCGTTGATGACTACGTTTCTCGTATGATTTATACTAATTTTTATACCAAATTAAATCAAGGAATTCCTGTTGCTGAAGCACTTACTTTGGCAAAACGTCAATTTATTCAAAAGAATAAAAATGCCTATGCTTCTCCAATGTATTGGGGACCGTTTTTTGCGATATCGAGTAGGAGGGTTAAATTTTAGAAATAGTTGTGTAAATGAAAAAATTATATTTTTTTTAATATTTCATTTTTTGATATTAATTCATTTGTTTTTACTTTATCCATTTCTTTGCCTAGAAGTAGGTCTTCATAGTGTTCGTCTTCAATAGCTATTACATTTGCTCCAAGTTTTTTTGCTAATTCGAGCAATAATTTAGTGTTAGAAGCATCGGAATTTATTAATAGAGTACTCATTTTATTTTTTTATTAAAGATAGTAAATCCCATTATAAACTTCAAATTGAATGGACGAATTTATTTTAGGTGCTTTAATTCCTTTACTTTTTCATTAAACGACGGATCATTTTTTTCTAATTTTATTTCTTGTAGTAATCTTTTTGCTTGCTTTAAATCATTCTGTTCATAATAACACAAGGATTTGAAATACAAGGATTTGTTGTAATAGCTGCTTTTTGGTGACAGTTTGTTGAACAATTCCTTGCTTGTAGTAAATTGCTTAAGTTGAAATGCTGAAACCCCCTGAAAATAAGTCAATGTATCGATGTTAGTAGAATTATTTAGTGCGATTATTTTATTGAATTGGTGCGTTTTAAATTCAACCATGATTACTTTCCAATCGATTGAGGTAGCCGTTGAAGGACCCATGTAGTTTGGTAACCCAATTTCTTCGTAGGGTTGAAGGTCTTGTTTTGCAGCAGGTTTGTTCAGTAGCATGTAGGTAATTCCTCCCGCTAGAATAAGCGCAATCGCTGCCGCCCATTTATTCAGGAGCCAATGGGTAGATGAGGTAGTAATCGGTTGAAGTAATTTTTTCTCTTGTAGGGCTAATTTTTCTTTAATACGCACTGTATCTCCCTGATAGGCATCATAGTAGGCAATGAAACCCTCTACTTCATCTGTCAGAGGTGTAGTAGAATTTCTGAGTGCATCCATTCGCACTTGCAAACTTGCTGGTTGGTCTAGTAAATCTATTAGTTGATCCAATTCAGTAGCACTATCCATACGTAATTTTTTGTCCATAAAATGCGTAATTTGTTTCGAGACTCACTTAGTCTGTTGCGGACACTCTTTTCACTTTGTTGGTGCATAGTTGCAATTTCATCGTTTTTATATCCCGACAGATGTAAGGTAATTAATTCTTTTTCTTTTAAGGGCAGTTGCTGAATCAAATAATTTAGTTGTTCGTGGAATTCTTGAGAACTATCATTTGCTGTTGCATCAGTTCCAAATTGTGTTGCGCGTATTTTTTTTCGATTATTCTCCACTTTAAGGTAATCCATGGATTTGCATTTCACCAAGGTGCAAAGAAAGGCGTCAATGTTAACGATCGATTTCCATTTTGTTTTTCGTTCTTCTACATTAGTTTGCAACAATAATGTAAATAAGTCCTGAACGATGTCTGAAGCTTCTGATTCATTGTGGGTAAATTTAAATGCGACAAAAAATAATTTTCGAAACAAGGGACGATACAACCCCGCCAATGCTTGATTGTCGCCATCCACGTATTTTTCCCAGTAATTTTCAGTCGTCATACAGCTTCAAAATTAATTAAAAATACTCCTGAATAATAAATAATTACAGCCTTTTAAAAACTGAAAGTATATTTCGTTCGACTTCTATTCTTTTGTACTCAATTAAATGGGATATTATTAAGAGTTATTCTACTATATAGAAAAAGAGCGAATGAACATCGTAAAAATTAAGCAATTTATTCTACTAGTGGAAAAAGAACGCACAGGTTCCCCAAAGGAAGTCGCAGTAAAAATAGCTGTTAGTAATCGAATGATTCACCATTACGTACATCTTTTGAAGACTTCTTTCAATGCGCCCATTGAGTACAATCGGTATAAAAAAAGTTACCATTTTACAGAAGAAGGTTTTTTAGCTTGGGAGTGGTGTAAAGTTGAGAAAAATGAACAGTGTTAAATTTCAAGATTTCATTGAGTTGATTACAGAGGGTTCAACAGGATCTCCGGCGATGGCCGCTGAGCGTTTAGGCATCAGTGAGCGTTTGGTGTATTACTATTAAAAACAGTTAAATTGTTGAATCAGATTACAACTTACAAAGGAGATTTAGTTGAAGAATTAATAAAGATAAAAGTACTTAGCAGTAAATCGAAATACAGACCATACTTGAGATCATGGAAGTTTATTAAATCAATTTCATTTTTAGGCGGCGTAATTACATCGTACGGAGTAAATGATTTTGAAGAGTGGGTAGGTTGTTGTCCAGGATTGATTGGTGTGGAATTAGAGATTACGAACGCAACACCTTATTTAGTGGAAAAATATTGCAAAGATTATGGTTGTGAATTTACTTTTTATAATCAAAATTGCACAATAACTTTTCCAATGAATGATGATGAGTAAATTGTTTGTGTGGTTAAAATTAATGGGCCTGATTAAATAATGAATTTATTATTCATTCAGTTTTTTTTGTATTATAATTTTAGAGTTGATAGAAAAGGTTGCCTAAAGTGGCAGCCTTTTCTATTTTACATCACCCAAAACAAAAAATCCTAAAAAATTGTTGCATAAATAAAAACTAACTTTGATTAGTTATTAATCAATAATATTTGAAATTTCGGCAATGACACAGCCCTAAATTATAGGATCTGTTTCCTCCGAATTTTGTTTTTCCACATCAAATGGATAAGAAAATTATAATGGAATGACACTCCTCAATTTAAATTAGTATACAAGCCTAATTTTTTAAATAATTTTTAGCGAACAAAAAAACGGTACAAATTAGGGAATCAATTGGAGGATTTGTACTACTTTTGAAGTATGATTAGGAGAGAAATTACAGATTTATTACGAGTTTATGCCAGTGAATTCAGAGCAATTCTACTTGTTGGTCCTAGACAGTCTGGAAAGACGACACTTGTAAAGCAGGTGTTTAATGAGAAGCGTTACGTTTCTTTAGAAAATCCAGATGAAAGATATGTTGCAGAAAATGATCCGAGGGCTTATTTAAAACGCTTTCCAAATGGCGCGATACTTGATGAAATACAGCGCGCGCCATCATTACTTAATTACTTACAAGAAATATTAGATACAACAGAGGAAGACGGTTTGTTTATTTTGACAGGTAGTAACAATGTTTTATTGCAAGAAAGTATCACACAATCGTTAGCGGGAAGAATTGGGGTATTAGATTTGTATCCTTTAGGTTTTAATGAATTTCCTGAAAAAGCACAACAATTCAATCTTGATCATTTTATATTTAGAGGCTCGTATCCGGAAGTTGAAGTAAAAAAAAGAAATCCAACGTTGTGGTATAATTCTTACATCAGGACCTATATTGAACGGGACGTCAAACAATTGAAAAACATTGAAAACACACTGCTTTTTATAAAATTTATTAAGCTTTGTGCTGGTAGAATTGGTCAGCAATTAAATAGCACATCCTTGAGTAATGAATGCGGTATTGATGTGAAGACCGTGAATGCTTGGCTTTCGGTATTGGAAGCAACTTATATTATTAAATTAATTCCACCTTATTATAAAAACTTCAATAAACGCTTAGTGAAAACACCTAAATTATATTTTGTGGATACAGGTTTAGCTTGCTCGTTATTAGGGATTAGAAAAGAAGAGGAATTAGTAAATTCACATTTTAGAGGAGCTTTAGTGGAGAATTTTATAATTATAGAAACATTTAAAAAGTCTGTTAATTCTGGAGCTGGTGATGCATTGTATTATTGGAGAGATAATAAAGGACTAGAAATAGATCTCTTAATTGAGAATGAAAGAGGCGAAATGTTACCTGTAGAGATCAAATCTTCACAAACTTATTCAAATAAGTTTAGTACCAATATTTCAAAATTTTGTGAATTAGCAGAGGTTAATAAAGGAGTTGTGATATATGATGGAGTAGTAGAGTTTGTTTCTTCTGACAATATACAAGTGCAATCTTGGAAAACTTTTTTAAAATAGTGATCTAAATCCATTGTTAGATATCCTTTTCTTTTTTACATTACACAAAACAAAAAAACCAAAAAATTGTTGGATAAATAAAAAATAAAACTAACTTTGACTAGTTATTAATCAATAATGTTTAAAATTTCGGCAATGACACATTTAAAGCTAAACGATGTAGCCCCAACATTTGAGGTAAAAGACCAACACGGAACAGTAGTAAGTTCGGCACAATTGCAAGGTAAAAATTACGTCATCTATTTTTATCCTAAAGATTTAACACCTGGTTGTACCACGCAGGCGTGTAACATAAGAGACAATTATATTGAATTGACGCAAGAAGGAATCGAAGTGTTTGGAGTAAGTATGGACACAGAAGCGATGCATACAAAATTTATTGAGAAACACGAGTTGCCATTTACTTTATTAGCAGACACAGATCGAAAAATGATCGATGCTTTTGGAGTTTGGGGCACGAAGAAATTTATGGGTAAGGTGTACGATGGCATTCACCGTACGACGTTTGTGATCAATACCGAAAACAAAATAATCGGAATCATTGAAAAACCAAAAGTCAAAGAGCACGCAGAAGAAATTTTAGAAATTTATAAAAATAATAAGTAGAACGTAAAATTTTTACGTACTCACCACTGTACCTTTGTAGTATAAAAAATTAAAAACCGAGAAATCATGGCAAAAGAAGTAAACATAGAGAAATTAAAAGCGTTGCAACTTACAATGGATAAGTTAGATAAAACCTACGGAAAAGGAAGCGTAATGAAATTGGGAGATGCACCGATTGAAGAGGTAGAAGTCATCTCAACAGGATCGATTACCTTGGATTTAGCATTGGGAGTAAACGGTTTTCCAAAAGGAAGAATCATTGAAATTTACGGACCGGAATCTTCTGGTAAAACAACATTGGCCATTCATGCGATTGCAGAATGTCAGAAGAATGGAGGAATTGCAGCATTCATTGATGCAGAGCACGCATTCGATCAATTTTATGCTAAAAAATTAGGGGTAGATGTTCAAAATTTATTGGTTTCTCAACCAGACAATGGAGAGCAAGCATTGGAAATTGCGGATAACTTGATTCGTTCAGGAGCGATCGATTTAATTGTAATCGACTCCGTAGCGGCATTGACACCGAAAGCAGAGATTGAAGGTGAAATGGGTGACTCACAAATGGGATTGCAAGCACGTTTGATGTCAAAAGCGTTAAGAAAATTAACAGGTTCGATTTCAAAAGCGAAAACATGTTGTATTTTTATCAATCAGTTACGTGATAAAATTGGTGTAATGTTCGGAAATCCAGAAACAACAACAGGAGGGAACGCATTGAAGTTTTACGCATCAGTTCGAATTGATATTCGTAAAGCTACCCAATTAAAAGACGGAGAAGAAGTAATTGGAAACCGTGTGAAAGTGAAAGTTGTTAAAAACAAAGTAGCGCCACCGTTTAGAAGAGCAGAATTCGATATCATGTACGGTGAAGGAATTTCCAAAGTAGGAGAAATCATCGATTTAGGTGTAGATTTGAACATCATTAAAAAGAGCGGTTCTTGGTTCTCTTACGGAGAAACAAAATTAGGTCAAGGAAGAGATGCGGTTAAAAATTTAATTGGAGACAATCCTGAATTGATGGAAGAATTGGAAGCAAAAATCAAAGAATCATTGACTAAAACTGATGTCAACGAGTTGTTAATCGGAGACGAAGAATAGTTAAAAATAAAATCCCCTTCTATGATGGAATAATCGTAGAAGGGGATATTTTAAATATAAGATAGCTAAAGAGTTATTCTTTATTGCGCATTAAAATCCGAGCAGTTTGTTCGGATTTTTGCGTTAAAAGAATGTGTTTGTCTACTGTAACACGCTCAATAGTAGGCAGATCGTAATGACGAATTGTAACAAGTTCTAGCTCTTTCACAATAGTTACATCGTAATTCAACGCTAATTCAGCAGCGAGTTGATCTAGAATAATCGGTTTAGCATCAACGACAAAGTCAAAGCTAATCGCCGAATTTTGCATCATATTTATTTGAACACCGTTTGAAGAAATACAATCAAAAATTTGACGAAGATTTTCTTCCACAATAAAGGAGAAATCTTTCGGAGTCACTGCAAACATGACCTGGTTCATTTTAAAAATAAAGGAAGGTACCAGTGTATCAAATTCCGTAGCTTGTGAAATAATAGTTCCGTCTAAAGAAGGATCTACAAACGATTTCACATAAAGCGGAATGGATTTATTTTGAAGTGGTTTGATCGTTTTAGGGTGAATGACTGTTGCTCCGTAATAGGCCAATTCAATCGCTTCTTGAAACGAGATTTGGTTTAACTTCACGGTGTTGTCGAACCATTTTGGATCAGCATTTAACATTCCAGGTACGTCTTTCCAAATAGTCACCGATTGTGCATCCAAACAATAGGCAAAAATTGCTGCAGTGTAATCAGATCCTTCTCGTCCTAATGTAACAGTAGTTTTTTCATTGGAACCTCCAATAAATCCTTGTGTAATTAATATTTTGGAGGTTTTAAATAATGCAGGTACTGTTTCTGAAATAGCTTGTTGGGTCAATTCCCAATGAACTGTTCCGTTTCTGTAGGTTGAATCAGTAAGAATTAGTTTTCGCGCATCCAACCACGCTGCTTCAAAGGTTTGATCGACAACGTAGGCCTCAACAATATAAGTACTAATCACCTCTCCCAACGAAACAATTTGATCGTATTCAAAATCGTAATTTGAAGAAAGGGGTGATTTACTTTTATCCAATAAGTTGTTAAATGTAGCTTCTAAAAAATTCATCACTGCCTTATGCGGCTCGGAAAAGAGCTGATCAACAATACCTAAGTGGTATTTAAGTGCTTCGTTCACGTAATAGTTGAAACCGGCTATGTCTTTTGCCCACAAGGCATTTACAACCTCTTCTAATAAATTGGTCGTTTTTCCCATTGCGGATATGACAACAACAATTTTCTCATTCGGATACATGGAGAGCACATTCGCCACATTTTTAACAGCTTTTGCATCCTTTACTGAGGCGCCACCAAATTTAAAAACGATCATAGTAATTAATTTTTAAGTCAATTATCGAGAGAAAACTTCCATTTTTGGATAAAAACAAAACGAAGTGATATAAAAAATCTGTTTACCATCATAGCACTTGGAGCTGATGGTAAATAATTGTAGCCAGTTTGTAAGTGAAATTGAGCCAATTTGAAACCTACAACAGGACTAATCCCTAAAGCGTTAGTGGTATAATCTGTTCTGAAGATTAGATTTGCGCCATAAGACAAGTTCAGACGCCCTTTTTTGAACCAATATCCAGCTTCATATCCGAGAACATTATTGGATAAATCATAATTTACGCCCGCATGAACCGCTTGCGTTTCTGGTTTAAAAAGGGCTAATTCTTTCAATTGGTATTCCACTCCAAATTCTAAACTTGAAAACTTTCCTCTTTGAAGACCAAGATAAGGACCAAATTTTTCTAAATCAATTCCCAACGATGAAAAGTTGGAATTTTGAGCAGACAATATCGATTGACTATACATAGTTGTTGTTGTAACAACTAAAAGCAGGATGAATGAAACAGCTTTAATTTTTTTCATAATTGAAGTAAATACGACGTAATTCCAATGAGTCTGTTGTAGAAATACCAAGACTATCCGCGATTTCTTTCGCTCGCATGACTTCTTTTTCTGTGTAAGCGGTGGATTTGAAATTTTCTGTAATAAATAGTTTACTTTCCTTTAAATAGGGAATTGTTGCCAACGAAAGCTTAGAAACAGGTGTATACAGTAAGGACTCATTGAGTGTTGCTGTTGGTATTATTTCTGTTTTTTCTTGTACAGATGCAATTAACAGGAACAAAGTACTCATAAAATACAAGGTTTTAACAACAGAAAAAAACACTCCTCCTAGTTTATTTAAGAGACTTAATTGCGCAATTTTAACCACTTTTTCCAACATTTTACCTATAAAATAAATCCCAACAGCGATGACAGTGAAGGTGAGTGCAAATGAGATAAGCGGAAGGTAAATAGAAGATACATTCAATTTGTCTTTGATTAAATCAGAGGTATAATCAGAAAAATGAATTCCACAATAAATACCCACTAATAAAGCAAGAACAATAAATATTTCAATAATGAATCCTCTTTTAAATCCTTTCCATGCAGCAAGTAACAGTGGAACTAAAATTAGTAAATCGATAAAATTCATCTAGTTGTATTCTAAGTTGTAATTATCAAAAACAAAACGAAAGTATGTTTTATGAGTAAATGTTGTAAATAAACGACCTCTAAATTTAGTATAAAAAACGTTTGATGGTACTTTCAGTGCTATATTTTGGTCTAAGTTCAAAAGTATGCATACTACCCGAATAAAAATTTATCAGCTCACCCCGCTAAGCTGGATTTGTAATATTTGTAATCCTGCCATTAATTTACCTAAAACTAGAACAAGCAATATAATTCTAACTCGCTAGTTTTTAAATGCTATTTTAGTTGGTTTTGTTTTAGTCCCGCTATGCTGGATTTGTAACCCGCTTAGCTGGATTTGTAATCCTGCTATTAATTTACCTAAAACTAGAACAAGCAATATGATTCTAACTCGCTAGTTT
>JBIIKZ010000036.1:0-22206 GCA_044232905.1 Crocinitomicaceae bacterium | reverse complement strand
TAATAATCCACCTTTGTAAGATGCAAATACATATCCACCGTAGTTACCTAATGCTTGGATAGCATCACCGTCTAAGCCTAATAATGTTGTATGATCAATGGATGTTTTAGCAGTCGCTTTCCAGTCGATATTGTGGATATCCGAAACATAAACACCACCATGATGTGCACTTACGTATACATTTGTACCCAATGCAGTAATGCTTGTTAAATGATCTGTTGGTAGATTTTTATTGATGTCTTTCCATTCACCGCTACCTTCTGGTTTCACAAAAGCACCTTGACCATGCGCTGCTAAGAATACTTGACCTCCTAAGAATGCTAACGAAACAGGTACAGATCCATTTGGTAAACCTGCTTGAATTAATTTCCAATCCGCAGTTCCATTTGTTTCATATACATTTCCAGTACTACAAATTACATAGACATATCCTTTAGAAGCAAATAATTTTCTTACGGCCATGTTCGTTAAACCTTTATTAAATGCAGTCCAAACTTTACCGGAATCTGCACTAACAAACACACCCGCATTTTCTGTAACAGCAAATACTTTAGAACCAAAGATTGCCAAGTCATTTACATGTAAACTATCTGTTAATCCTTTGTTTGCGCGAGCGTATGAAGTTGCAAGGTTTTTAGTAACAAAAACACCTTTTTCAGTCGCAACATAAATCAATGGAGAACCATTAGTTGCTAGAGCCGAAGTTTTTAAATTATTGAATCCTGTATTCGCTTCTCCCCAAGCAAGTGTTTGCGGGTTTACAATTTTAAAAATTCCTTTATTTTCTGTTCCTGCAATTCCTGATTTTTTAAAAAGCGTAACCACATGTACATTTACATCAGTAGGTAAACCATTATTTAATTCCGTCCACAAAATTTGATTGGATAAAGAACCTAGCACACCTTTGTTTGTAGCTACATACCAAAACCCTCCATTGTTAGAAATTGAATTTATGACCCCATTAGAAGGTGTGGATATTTTGTTATATATAGCAGTAATCGATGATTTAGCAGCACTCAATACGAATAATCCTGCAGCGTTTGCAAGCATTAATTCGTCTGTACTTTTATTGTAGGAAAAGGAAGCTTTACCAAGCACGTTTTCTGTATTGGTGTCATTTAAAGCGGTCCAATTTGCTCCTTGGTTGTCAGAGTAATAAACACCTTTTCCTTCTACTAATACAAAAACTCTTGAGCCAGCTAATTCAATTCCAGCAACTTTTTTCCCAGCAAATGCAAGTCCCGTTATTTCTGTCCAGTTTGCTCCTAAATCGGTTGATTTAAAGGTTTTACCTGTACTTGTACCTGCAATCAAAGTGTTTGCGTCCAATGCACTCACAGAAGTAATGTTTAAATCTGTTAAACCTTTATTGATTTTCACCCAATAACGGTCTGAACCAACATAGCCGGAAAAACGGAAGATTCCACTATCTGCAGTTGCTGCAATCGCATATTTTCCTGTGTGTGCTAAGGAAACGATTTTCCCGCTTTTTAAACCTACAGGTTTAGCGGACCAAGTCGAAAGTATGGAATCTTTTAACGTTGCATCGTATTTCCATGTTGCAACATACACACCTCCGTTTGCGGTACCAACATAAATGGTATCTTTTTGAATTACATAAGAAGTAACCGTTCCACCTCCGTATGGTCCTTTCGAACCAAAATGTGCGAATGCCGAAGTAGCTGTAAGTGCTACTGCTGTTAGCGCCAGTCCTAATTTTGTTATTATTTTTTTCATTTTTAGGTTTTTTATAGTTTAGTTTTTCAATGTGATTTCGACTCCGCTCAACCTGACATTGAAAAAGTGTTTAGGTTTCGACAGGCTCTCGAAGTCAATTGTTTTTTGCTTTTTGTTCGATCCATTTTAAGATTCGGTCCGAAGTACATTTACTCAATTTACCATTTGGTGGCATGGGGTTGGTAATGGAAGTCATCGAAGTATAGAGCAAACTTGCCTTTGGATGCACCGTGTCTAAATAGCCACTTTTTGAATCCGTTAAGTTTTCATATGCAACAGATGCTTCTAAATTCAACGTGCCCGCCGGTTTTGTTCCCGCATGACACCCGGATGTAGCGCAATTCGTATTGAAAATTGGCTGAATGTCTTTTTGAAAAGTAACCGTTGCAGGTGTTGTACAAACATCTTCTACCTTTGCTTTCGTGCACGAAAACAATGAACTCAAAGAAAGAAGTACAACGAATTTAGACATGCGTTCTTTTTTTAATTTTCGTAAATAAATAGTTTCTGGATGTTTTTCTTCAACGTTTCCACGATTGGCAATGCATTGTCCGCTTTTGTCTTAACATGCAAATTCGCATTGTTGGAAAGTTGGATTCCCTCAAACAAGCGATCGTATTCGATCTTCATGTGCACATAACCTACAACATCTTTGTAAATCGTAAAGTTTTGAGCAGGCATTTCAATTTGAGTCAAGTTAGCATTGGTGCCAATTTTGTATTCAAACGCAATTTTATCGCCTGTTTTAGCAACGGTTGTGTCTATACTTCCTGAAAAATTCAAGAATGCATATCCATCTGGTTGTGCAGTGGAAGAAAGCCACATTTCCGATTGATTTAACAAATTAGCATACCCAGTAGTAGAAGCTTCTAAAGCATTCACGGTTGGAGATAGCCCTACCTTGAATCGCACAGTTTTATAATTACCAACAGGAACATTTCCAATGGTTACACTTTCAGATTCAAATACTTTCAAAACTCCATTACTTGGAACATTGTAATAAGAACCATCTAATTTAACAAGTTGAATGTCTGAAATATAAAGTTGTGCTATATCCAAGGAAATCATGCGACCGTCAGGCATCATCATTTCGATACCATAAGCATCTACTTCGTTTTCACCAATAAAAGTATGTAAGTGAAATTTTAGTTGCCCAGTTGGTACGGATTCCGTTGAGGTAGTAGGAGTTGGCTCTACTTTTTCACAAGAAGTAAAAAGCGAGATACTCACTAATACCATTAAAATTCCTAATTTATAATTCATAATTCCGCATTAAAAAGAATAGCTCCAAGAAGCTATCCAGGTTTGATTTAACTTGTTCTGAATTCCTTTCCAATGTTGGTAAATTGGTAATCCTGCTTCAATAGCAATACGATGATTCGCAATGAATCCTTCTTCGAATTGATACGAGAGACCAAGATGTCCTTGCACACGTGTACCGCCATAATTGTTTGGATTTGCAGATATTTCATTGAAAGCATAGTCGATACTTTTGTCAGAACCTTCTATCGCTGACATCCAATTTCCTTCTACACGAATCGTACTACCGAAACTTTTCCACCAATTATACCCCAACCAAGCAGTTGTATTTAGTTCATTGCCATACCGATATCCTACTGAGTTTACAAATGGACGAATAGTTCCTTGTGCTTGAACACTATATGCTAGTTTATCTTTTTGATACACAAAGGTGATTCCTGGTTGAAAATCAATCGTTCCAGAACCTAATTGCATCATGTAAGGTAAACGGGTAGTAGGGTAGAACATATCGTCTGAAAGTCCTTTTTGTTGAATTGATCCTGTCGGAATCGACGCACCAAAATTTGCTACAAGTTGTGTACGTTCATTTTTTACAATGCCATATAGTACCTGTAATTTCGTGTCGCCTAAACCTTGGGTGTTCATCTCCATCGTGGAAGAGGAAGACATTGTCATGCCGTTCATTGTATGGGAATGCCCCCCTAACATCTGCATATCCATCTTCGTTGCAAGGTAGTTAAACATCACCATGGCAGTAAGTCGATCCGTAAGACCGACCATTCCCATTACCATGTGCATATCCATTTGCATGGAAGGGGTATTTGCTAAATAGGAAGTGTAGATTGCCAAATCAGCAATTGAATTACTTCCTTGCATGGGTGTTCCCATACCCATTTGCATATAGCGATAACTCACCATCCATTCATTTTTAGGATGCACATGACTAATCATCACACCTGCAGGTGTTAGATTACGGATGCAATGACATGATGCATCACATGTTACGCTGTCTTCTTGTGCACGAAATAAAAAGTGTATGCACAGAAATACAACGAGGCAAAGTTGTTTTAGAAACATCCTTTGAATATTGATTTACGAAAAAGGGATTGATTGGATGAACTTCAAAAAATAATTGAGTTTCAAGCCAGATTTACGATCTAACAATAGAACGTAACGCGTATTAAGAATATAGAATATCATTCATTACCGTATAAAAAGGGAATGAAAATAGAAAACTTAATACGAAGTAATTAAACCGTCGGCGGGTGAAACACTTCCTTTAAATGAGCATCAGAGCGCGCTTCTGAAAAAGCATAATAATTAGCTGCTTCAACCGATTTTATAGGATATATAAAAGCGATTGTTGTTGGAATTTGAGCTGTGATTTCCAGTGTTTCTACTTTGAATTTTTGAGTTTCGGAGGTAGATTTTTCTTGTTTATCTTGTTTTGCAAATTGTTTTGCTAAATGACACTTACCATTACAATTAAGTTTTGGTTTGTCTTTGTTTTCACAAAATTGTTTCATGATTTCCGCTTGATTTACCAAGTAATTTACAAATAAAGCACCTTTGATCAGTGAGTTAGAGAATAACAAACCAACCATTCCTACTAAAAAGACCTTGTAGAAAGCTTTATTCATGGTACAAATGTAGGGAATTAGTTTTTAAACGTTATTTAATAATTATAAGATTTTATAGTTTAAAAATATTCTAAATAGATTGAGAACATTAATTACATGTTTTTCATTTGTTACTTTTGATAAAAAAAAGATGAAACGATTCATTCAATCTATCGTAGTATGTTGCGTACTTTTTAATTATCACGCGCAATCAAGGCTAACACCTTCCAAATTTCAACAACTTTTGGATAAATCAATTAACAATCGTTCTGTCTTTGGAACACAAGTTTCTATATGTTCTAAAAATGAAGTTTGGAATGGTACTTCTGGGAACCTAAATCAAACATCCTCTTTTTTTATTGCGAGTACCACTAAATTATACCTTACAGCGGTAATCTTAAATTATCGTTCAAGAGGTTTACTTGCTTTAGAAGATACGCTTGGCAAGTACGTCTCTCCATTCCTATTAAAAGGGTTGCATGTTTTCCAAGGAAAAGAATATAGTCATGAAATAACGATTCGACATTTATTAGCACATACCTCTGGATTACCGGATTACTTTTTGGGGAAACTACCAAACGGGAACAGTTTATATGATGAACTAACAAAAGGAAATGATCAATCTTGGGACGTAGCTAAAGCGATTCAATTATCCAAAACGATGCAGCCGTTATTCGCGCCAGGAACTCCAGGAAAAGCCAATTATTCGGATGCAAATTTTCAATTATTACAAGCGATTATCGAAAAAATTTCAGGGGAGAAATTAGAAGCAGTTTTTCAAAAAGTAATTTACAAGCCATTAGGATTAACAAAAACCTATATCTATAGTGACTCAACGGATAAAATACCTGAATTAATGTATTATAAGAATCAACCATTATCCATTCCTAAAGCAATGACTTCTTTCCAAGGGGATGGTGGTGTTGTTTCTAATTCTAACGAATTATTGGTGTTCTTAAAAGCATTTTTTGAGGGGAAACTATTTCCAATTGCATATATAGAAGAGATGAAGAAATTCAATCCTATCATGTTTCCCTTGGAAAACGGGGTAGGAATGATGCGTTTTAAGCTGCCAAGACTGTTTTCACCATTTAAAGCTATTCCTGAATGTTATGGCCATTCAGGGTTATCTGGGGCTTTTGCCTTTTATTGTCCTGAAAAGGAAATTTTCATAACAGGTACAGTCAATCAAATTGCTCAACCTCAATTATCGTATAAATTGATGCTAAAACTGCTCATGACGTTGTAACTATTGAATACCATACACTTTCACCCAGCCTTTGTTTTCATGGTAAAGCATGCAGACAACTTCATCTCCTTTTTCTGTACATTCATTTAAAGTATAAAAACTTGCTAGAATCCAATCTCCATCTTTGTATTTTGCCAATAAGTCTTTATTACAAACGTGATAATCCACATTCTCATATTGAATATACGTTCCAGAACAATCTTTCACCACTTTCATTTTTTGATCCGTGATCTTAATTTCTTTGGTTGGTCTGTACAACAATTCTGATTTGTTAATATGCACATTGTGTTCAAACATATGCGCCATTTTACACGTTAATTGCTCGGGATTAATATTGGCACAGTTACCAATAGAATCATAAGAAACCACTAGTACATCGCCGGTTTCGTACTTTTGAACATCTTGGTAATTGCAAATCTTGTAATCTTTAGCGTCGAAACGAATGTATGATCCAGTGCAATCACGAACAAATTCCACTTTGTTTGATTTTGTGTTTGAACCACTATTATTGTCAGTAGTTGTGTCTTCTAACCCTTTAATTTTAAATTTTTCACAGCTAGCAAATACTAGCATAGTAGTTAATAGTAAAATAAATAACCGCATGTTTTTGTGTGTTTAGTTTAATGATTTTCAAACATAAATATACAAAAAAACAGATTGAAATAATACAATTAGTTGGATTTTTCCAGAAATAATTTCACACACAATCTTGGTTTTATAACTTTTTGCACATAGGAATTATGCAGAGTCAATTAAAAATATCTTTGACTTGAATATTTTCATCCTCATTTTTATAGCTTCTATTTTAACTTTAAATAAGCTTATTTTATAATTTGATATATATAAGATAAGAGCTTTTTATATAAAGTAAATTATAGCTTGTCTATTTAAATAAAAACAATCCATTTTTGGATTAGTTTACTGTTCGTGCTATTTAGTGCTACTTGTTTTTTTTATTCATATTAAATTAAATTTTAATTTTTTTTTTACATTTGAGTAAACCTTTTTGGTTTTTGATAGTCTATTATAGGTATAACCCAGTAAAAATTAAAAAGTATGAATTTAAAATCAATTTTTTGCGTGAAGTCATTACTACTAGTAGGATCTTTCGCAGTATTAGTTGCGTGTAAAAAAGAAAACACAAACGTTACTGAAGACCCAGCAACTGCTTCATCTGCAATTTCTACGAGTGCAAACGATGACAATCTAGCTGACGCAGTATTTATGGATTTAAAAGAAGTTACAGATCAAACAGGATTAGAAGCAACGTTAAAAGGAATCGACTCTACCAAATATCCGTGTGCGAAAATTACAACTACCGTGGATACACTTTTAAAAACACTAACAGCAACGATAGATTTTGGATCGGAAAACTGTTTGTGTAAAGACGGGAAAAATAGAAGAGGTAAAATTCAAGTAAAAATTACAGGGAATAAAAATCTAGTCGGTTCTACTTTAGTGTATACTGTTGTTGATTATTTCGTAAATGACAATGGTGTTTCTGGAACTAAAACATTAACTGTTATAGATGATCATTCTTTCCGTATTGTTGTTGTTAATGGTAAAATAACAAAAGCAGATGGAGGAGTAATCACTTGGAATACGGATAGAACACGTACCATGACTGCAGGAAAAGATACACCACTTGATTTTACGGATGATGTTTTTGAAGTTTCAGGAATAACTTCCGGAATTAATGCTGCAGGAAATGCGTATAAATTCACAACGCTTGCGCCATTAGTAAAAGCGACTGGATGTCAATGGATTAAATCTGGAAAATTAAAAATTGAACGTGCAGGTAAATTGGATGCAACTATTGATTATGGAAATGGAACATGTGATGATCAAGCGACTGTAACGATTGGTGCTAAAACCATTGCAATTACTTTAAAGAAATAATAAGTTTCTAATTTTTGAAACAAAAAATGGGCGAAAATTTCGCCCATTTTTGTTTTATATAAATGTAAATTCGTCAGCGTGATCTTGGATATAATCTAACGTATCATAGATTTCTTGTAGGTTAAAAGAAGTCACCAATTTCATGCGGTATTCCTTCATGTGTGAAATTCCTTTAAAGTAGTTGGAATAATGACGTTTCATTTCGGCAATACCCAATCCTTCACCTTTCCAGGCTACACTCATTTGTAAGTGTTCTTTTGCGATGGCAACACGATCGGCTACGGAAGGAGGCGCAAGATGTTGGCCTGTTTTCATGAAATGTTTCACTTCATTAAAAACCCAAGGATAACCGATACTCGCACGTCCAATCATTATTCCGTCTATGCCATATCTATTTTTGTATTCCAATGCTTTTTCAGGAGTATCAATATCACCATTACCAAAAATTGGAATATGCATACGTGGATTGTTTTTTACTTCCCCAATTAAGGTCCAATCAGCGTCTCCTTTATAGAGTTGTTGTCTCGTACGACCATGAATAGAAACTGCTTCCACACCAACATCTTGTAACTTTTCCGCAGTGGAAACCACAAATTTAGATTTGTCGTCCCAGCCTAAACGTGTTTTCACTGTTACTGGAAGGTTGGTGATTTTAACGATTTCTTCCGTCATCTTGATCATTTTTGGAATGTCTTGCAACATACCTGCCCCAGCACCTTTACAGGTTACTTTTTTTACTGGACAACCAAAATTGATGTCGATAATATCTGGATTCGTTTTCTCGATTATTTGCGCAGAGGTTTTCATACTTTCGATATCATACCCGAAAATTTGAATACCAACAGGACGCTCATATTCATAGATGTCTAATTTTTTAACACTTTTTGCTGCATCGCGAATCAAACCTTCCGAAGAAATAAATTCGGTGTACATTAAGTCTGCTCCATGTTTTTTGCACAATGCACGAAATGGTGGATCACTTACATCCTCCATTGGAGCCAATAATAATGGGAATTCTCCCAATTCAATATCTCTAATTTTTACCACGATACAAAAGTATGTATAATTTTAGGTTGTAGGCTCAATATGAATTAACACATGTCCAAGTGTTTTTATTTCTTTACGTAAAGTGTCTTTGAGTAAATGGGAAATGGTATGCCCTTCTGTAACAGAAATTGCACCATCTACACGTGCATGTAAGTCAACATGGTATTTCATTCCTGCTTTTCGAATAAAACATTTTTCAGTACCATGCACCCCTGGAACAGTAAGCGCAATTTGTCGAATTTCCTCGACTAATTCGTCGTAGGTATGTTCATCCATGATTTCTCCGAGTGCGGGTCTAAAGATGAGGTAACTATTATATAGGATGAATCCAGAAGCAAAGAGTGCTGCCCAATCGTCTGCTGATTCATATCCTTTTCCGAAATACAAGGCAACAGAAATACCTATAAATGCTGAAATAGAAGTGATTGCATCGCTTCGGTGGTGCCAAGCATCTGCTCTTAAGGATGAACTATTTATTTCTTTTGCTTTTTGGATGACTAGTCGGTAGGAAATTTCTTTCCATAAAATGATTCCACCTAAAAAGAATAAAGTCCAAGGTTTTGGTAAGGCATGCGGAGTTCCAATATTCAGAATGCTTTCATAGGCAATGATGCATGCGGAAGTTATCAGGAAGGCAACAACTAAAAACGTGATGAGCGGCTCTGCACGACCATGACCATAGGGGTGATTTTCATCAGCAGGTCGACTAGTGTATTTTATTCCAAATAATACTAAGAAAGAAGCAAAGATGTCGGTAGTCGACTCAATTGCATCTGCAATTAATGCATACGAATTACCAAAAAAACCAGCTAGACCTTTGATTATCGCCAAACTTGTATTTCCGAAAATACTAAACCAGGTGGTTTTGATTGCTGTTTGTTCGTCGGTAATGTCTTGGTTCATGTGAAAAAAATCTAGTATGTAAAGTTCCGAATAAAAGTTTGAATTACAAGCTGTAAATAGCGGTCAGGAAGGAATAAAGGGCTATAAAAACTTTGGTGTAAATATGAACAATCCAATGACAACTGCCATCAATGCCGCAATGAGTACTGCGCCAGATGCAACATCTTTTGTTTTTTTAGCAAGTGGATGCATTTCTGGAGAAACTAAATCCGTCAAATATTCAATCGCTGTATTTAACATTTCAGAAAGGATTACTAGTCCAATCGCTAGGGTAATCCAACACCATTCCATTCGGTTCAACTTGCAATACCAACCTAAAGCAATTACCACAACCGCTGCAATTGCATGTATCCTCGCATTGTGTTCATTTTTAAAGAACGTAACTATTCCCTGGAGGGAGTAGTTAAAACTTTTGATGCGATCACGCAAAGAGAAAGGTTGTCTTTGTTGCATATCTTTATTTTTTTGGATTAATTTTCACCACTTTTTTTTCTTCGTTTGCTAATTTACGCTGCAATTTTTTGACATCCTCACTTGGCTGGAGTTTTTCTGGATGAATACCTCGATTTACAAGTACACCACGCACTGCTTTATTATTATCGATGTGTTCTTTTTCGATGGGATAATGTCCTTTCAATGCTTTAGTTTGTACATTCATGCTAGTCATTTCAGCTGCGAGGTCTTTTGCTTTAATGCCGATGGTAGGAAGGAAATCTGCAACAGGTCTGTTTGTTGGTACACCCATTTTTTTCTTTAACTCGTGGGTACTTAAATTAAAAAGTGCTTGATCTCCTTTAGAACGAATTATTGCAAAACCTTTTTCATTGATTCCGCGTTCGAATAAAATTCCAGATAATTGTTTTTCTGTTTGGCTTAATTTTTCCCTTGCTTTTATTCGTTCGTAATCTAATAATCTTTGTTCAACTACTTCAGCTTTACGTGTTTGAACGGCAAAATAGGTTTGTGCGAATGCGATTTCGACTTTACGAGCATCACCATTTTGTGCAATTAAGTAGCATGCGTAGCGTGTTAAAAGGATGTCATCTATCTGTTTTTCAACGCCTTTACCTATCAAAACCATTTTACTGACGTCAGTAAAATGGTTTGAAAGATTCTCTCCTACATTTTCACTTGAAAACTTTGCTTTTTCAATTACTTTCACAAAGTTTTGCCAATTACTATATCCTAATAAAATTTGTAATTCTCGAGCACTCCAGCATTCAACGCCATTGTATTCGGAGGTGATGTTTTCAAATTGTTTGAATAAAGATTTAATGTCGTCACTTTTCATAATAGATTGTTTTTTTTGGTTAATTTTCAATCTAATTTAATGATTAATATTTAATCTTTTGTAGTATTTAAAATTATTTTTTTTAAAACTTTCAAGATTTTAGACAAATCCATTACCTTACAAATTGAAATATTTGTACAATTAATTAACATTAAATCTATTGATTTATAGTGTATTGAGGTGAAATATCATCTTACTGAAGACAATAAGATGATTTTTACTGATTTTTAATCCTTCCGCTTTTTTTATCAAAACCATACGGACAATGTCTACAAGCATTTTTGCAGCAATATCCACGTTTGCGTAAATATTTTTCGGTAAATACACGATACCCCTCAGGAGTAAGGTAGAAATCATCTTTGTCGAGTTGATTGGCTTTGGAGAAAGCGCTGTAATCGTCTTCCATATTAACCGTGGACTGATTCTTTATTACCGTATTTGGTGATGATGGAATCTTCAAAGTCGATCCATTCTTTCCAACGTTTTTCAACGTCTACACTTAGGGTGTATTTGCGGGCATAACCTAAAAATGTCGTGTAATGCCCTGCTTCGCTTACCATCAAGTCGCGGTAAAACACGCGTAATTCTTCGTCTTGAATATTTTCGGATAAAACCTTGAATCGCTCGCAACTGCGTGCTTCAATCATGGTAGCAAAAAGCAAACGATCGATTAAAGCATCGTTGCGACTCCCATCTTTTTTCATGAATTTGTAGAGTTCGTTGACATAGTCGTCTTTACGTTCGCGCCCTAAAACAAATCCTCTGCGTTTCATGAGTTCATGTACCTGTTGGAAATGTTCTACTTCTTCCTTCGCAATAGCCAATAGGTCGGTAACTAAATCTTCCAATTCCGAATTGTAAGCTACTAGGGAAATCGCATTAGAAGCAGCCTTTTGTTCGCACCAAGCATGGTCTGTCAATAATTCTTCCAAATTTGATTCTGCGATGTTTACCCAACGAGGGTCTGTGCGTAATTTTAGTCCTAACATGCTCTAATAATCTCTTTATTTATTTGATTCAATAACCTCTTTTAATTCCTTTTTACTTGGTAAAATTAGTTCATATTTACTTGCGAAAATTTGTTCGTTATTTTCTGGTAAAGTTATTTCAACCAAAGTATCCTTTTTGTCTTTACACAAAATAATACCGATCGTTTTATTTTCATCCTCTAATTTAACAAATCTATCATAATAATTCACATACATTTGCATTTGACCAATGTCTTGGTGTTTTAACTTACCGATTTTTAAATCTATAAGTACAAAGCATTTCAATAAGCGATTATAAAACACTAAATCAATGCGATAATGTTCTTAATCAAAAGTGAATCTTACCTGTCGACCTACAAACGTAAATCCTTTTCCTAGTTCGAGTAAAAAATGTTCAAGTTTATCTATTAAAGCTTGTTCAAGTTCGGATTCATTGTACGTATGATTTTCGGGCAGGTTAAGAAATTCTAAAATATAAGGATCTTTAATGATGTCTTTTGGTTTCTCAATTATTTGACCTTCTTGTGATAATTTTAGTATCTCCGTTTTGTTTTTGCTTAGGAGCAATCGTTCGTATAAAGAAGTGTTAATCTGTCTATTTAATTCTCTAACACTCCAATTATTAGAAACAATCTCATTTTCGTAAAACACACGTTCATCTTCATTTTGAATACGCATGAGGTGTAAATAATGTGTCCAACTTATGCTTTGCGAAATCGGTGATTTCGCAATCTTGTAGGTAAGGTAAAATTTTCTAATGAGTTCTAGGTTACGTTTAGAATATCCTTTTCCAAATTCTTTTGTTAGATTTTCAGATAATGCTTCTAACAAATATTCTCCGTAGTTCGCATAGTTTTTCCCTTCTTGTTCGTGTTCAACAATTTGTTTTCCTAATTCAAAATAGGTTTGAACCATGATTGAGTTAACGGATTGAAGCACGCTGCGTTGAGCTTCGTAAATTAAATTTTTAACGTGGACTAAAAATGATTTGGTATTAGGTTGTATTTCATTCATTTTGGTGCTTTTGGTGTTTGACTCTTTGAGGTATGTATATAATTGAAAGTTAAAATTATTAAAAAAGCAGTACGATGAAAAGGGGTAAAATTAAAAAGTTTCTATTTGGCTTTATATAAGAATTTAGCGAATGTGTAATTTAGTGTACGTTTGAGATTTTGCTATTTATTGTAATTCGCTAACGAGCAAAACTAATTTCAGTTTGTAACAGAAGAATAGCTTAAATTAGTGACGATTATGTATTAAAATGATAAAGTAATGAAGAATAAACGGTATGCTGTTCCTTTGATTTTGTTGATTTTATTTATTTTCTTTTCTTCGATTTTCATTTGGTTTGCAATTAGCATGAGTCCTGGAGGTCGTGGAAATTTATCAGAAGAAGGTCAGACCGTAAATTTTGAATCAGAAGAAGATGTAAAAGATAGTTTGTTGCGCTTTGAATTGAAGCGAATCGCAATTATGTTAGATTTTATGAAGGCAGATAGTTTAAAAAAAATCACAACAGACAATGGTTTCAAATCGTTAGTAGCATGGTCTGATACATTAAGAAACAAAGATTTTATTTCGGATTTATCAACTAATTTATCCCAATTTAATGTTTTCAATGTTACAGATTATGATACCCTCATTACGTTGTCAATGGGAAAGTCAGATATGGTTTTAGGAGCTACAAGTGGTTATCTTTTTCTTAAAAAAGTTGATGATGAACTAAAAATCGATCAATTCAGAGGAGGGAAGTAAACTGAATAAAATTGACCATGTTAGTTTGAATTTAGTAGGTAGTCGTAGAGGGATTTTTCGACGGGGGAGAGTAAGGTGAAGTTCATTTCTACTACAGAAACGTTATCTCCATCATCTTTCATGAGTATTACAATTGTATACACAATGGTAAAATCGCCGCAAAAGGAAAAGGCGAGATTGATATGTACTTTGTATAGTAGAAGTACGTATTCGCGAATTAAGGAGATTGAAATCGATCGGTTTTTAGTTGGAGTGGAGGAGGTAGTCGTAGAGTGGAAATAAATTATTATTAGTTAATAAAAGAAAACATGTAGTGTGTTTATTTTAAAATATACTTCGATTTGAAAGTTCATTTTTGATTGAATGAGGTTTTGATATATCTTACATTATAATATGTAGATTTGTTATAAATATTTTAAGTATGAATTTCACAAAAGAACTTCTTGTTAAAGCGATTGAAAAAATTGATTTAGAACCGAACCTTAGAAAAAGTCGAAGTTCATCAACCTATGATTTAATTTATAATGGAGTTAAATATCCTCCAATTCTTGTTTTGTCTGTAGCAAATCAAATAAATGGCGGAAAAGAATTGATGTTATCTGATTATAATAATAATGTAAATATACCTTTTGGCATTTTAAGAGATTTAGGGTTTGAAATTCAGTCAAAAGATTTAAGTTTTTATGATCAATTAATTACATTTATTAATCAAGCTAATACAGATTCTTTAAAAACGTCGAGTTATTTAAAGAGTTATTTTAATTTAAATGTTAAAGTGAGTTTTGGACAAGGTGTTAGTGCTAATGTTCCATGGATTTCATTTTTAGGAGAAGGAGTCTCCACAAGTGAAGGTATTTATCCAGTTTATCTTTATTATAAAAAACAAAATTTATTAATTCTCGCATATGGAATTAGCGAAACAAGTAAGCCTAAACAAAATTGGACATTAGAAAATGAAGTTACAATTGATTCTTATTTTGAAAAAAATCAATTAGAAAAACCATTTAGATATGGAGAGTCTTATATTTATAAAGTGTATAACCCAACTTTATTACCTGATAAAACAGTAATAAATAATGACCTAAATAATTTTTTAGAATATTATAAAGAGAAAATATCAAGTGTTGTTATGAGTTTAAAAAAATCTAATAATGAATTTAATTACAATTTGTTTTGTAATGATCTTTTAAAATCTCATCTTAATTTTTCCAGAATACTTTCACTGCGTTTCATTGCATCTTTGTCTTCAAAACCTTTCCTTATCCTCAGTGGTCTTTCTGGATCTGGAAAAACTAAAATAGCACAAAGTTTTGTTCAATGGATTTCCGAAAGTGATTCTCAATACAAAATAGTTCCAGTCGGTGCTGATTGGACGAATCGAGAGCCTATATTAGGATATCCAAATGGATTAAAAGCTGATGAGTATATTACACCTGAAAGTGGGGTAATACATTTGCTATTAGATGCTGTTAGGGAGGAAAATAAAAACAAACCTTTCTTTTTAATTCTAGATGAAATGAACCTAAGTCATGTGGAGCGTTATTTTGCAGACTTTTTGAGTATCATGGAATCTAATGATACAATCAAATTGTATACAGGTAATGATAGAAAAAGTTTAGATGGTTTACAAGTTCCATTTGAAATTAGTTGGCCGAAAAATGTGTTTATTATTGGTACAGTAAATATTGATGAAACTACGTACATGTTCAGTCCTAAAGTATTGGATAGAGCTAACGTTATCGAATTTAGAATTACCAACGGTGAAATCACATCCTATTTAGAAAATCCTAGTATTCCAGATTTAACAAAATTAAATAAACAAGGTGTGTCAATGGCTGAAAGTTTCTTGACTATTGCATCACAAAAAGTTAGTTTAAATAATGAGAGTATTGCAAAAGAGTTGGTGTTGTTTTTTAACCGTTTGAAACCAGTTGGTGCCGAATTTGGTTACCGTTCTGCAACAGAAATCATGCAATTAGTAGCAAAGTTGAAAGTGTTAGACTCAACAATAACTGAAAATGCATGTTTGGATATTGCCATAATGCAAAAGTTATTGCCTAAACTTCATGGTTCTAGAAGTAAACTAGTAAATGTTTTAATTGCATTGGGAGAAATATGTTTGATAGATGCTAAAGATTGTAAAACAATTTATTTTGATGCCTTAGAATTAGGAGATCTAACAAAAAATTCGAATGTCAAATATCCTATTTCTTTCGAAAAGCTTATCAGAATGTATAAGAACGTATTAGCGAATGGTTTTACAAGTTATGCTGAAGCATAGATAAATGGGTGAGGATATTCAATATTTACGCATACCATTGTCTTCATTTAACGAAGATGATTTTTTATTTATATACCCTGAAAACAAAGCGAAATTATTTGAAATTTCAGAAGAGGAAGCGAGAGAAAATGGAGAGAGTAACTTTCAAATTTTAGAAGGGAATTGCTATGAATACTCTTTTACAAATGATAATTATCGTTTGAAATGTGATGGTATTGTATTTGAATCTAAAAGAGTTCCTTCAAGTGGTAGAATTGTGCCCAATATTTATGTTGGGTCTCTAAAATTAATAGTTACTGACATTACCAGGAAAGGTAAAGAAATTTCCATTTCACTAGAAGTATTAGCCACGAAGTTTGATACCGAATTGGATAAGAGTTACCGTGAAAACTATCGTTTTATGTTAAAAGACATTACTGATAAGTGCACGGAATTATTAATGCAAATAAATTCACCTATTGAACAAAATTTTGAAACTGATTTTTCTAGAGATAATGAAACCATATATCAACGATTTAGTTTCATAAGTTCAATCATTGAAAACAAAGATTTTGAAGAAGCAATTCAAAAAATAATCGCCTCGCCTAAAACGAGTTGGGAAGTAGAGGAGGAAGTAATTGACATTCGAAAGATTAAAAGATTTAATAATGCAGCTATAAAACAAATTGCATCGGGTTCTAACCGGATTTCGATTCAAGAATCTCATCCTTTAAGTGGTATAGGTCTTCATTCCATCCCTAATAAAATAAGTAGTTTTAGAAAAATAGAACACACAGATACACCAGAAAATCGCTTTATAAAACATGCATTACAAGTCTTTTTAAGATTTGCAGAAGATTGCCAACAATACTTCAAAGAAAGAAATTACGAAAGACCTTTTAAGGAAGCATCTATTTTGGTTGATAAACTCGATGGTTTTTTAAGTCACTCTTTCTTTAATGATATTTCAAGACCTATTTCGCTAAAATTGAATAGTCCGGTGTTACAGCGTAAAAGTGGATATCGTGAAATTTTAAGTGTATGGTTACAATTTGATTTAGCAGCAAAATTAGTTTGGAAAGGTGGAGAGGATGTTTATAGTGCCGGAAAAAGAGATATAGCTACATTATACGAATATTGGTTGTTTTTTAAATTGTACGATTTATTTAAATCTAAATTTAATTTTAATGGGGTAGAACATGAAGAGCAACCATACGATCATTTGTTTGAGCAAACGAAAGACGGTTTAAACATCATGGTCAAACAAGGAAAACATACAGCTTTGTTAGGAGATTACATCTCACATAATCGATCATTGAAGGTTAAGTTTTCATACAATCGTTCATTTAAAGGAGGAACATTATATCCTGAGCAACAAGCAGGGAGTTATACTACAACGCTCCGTCCAGATTATACTCTTTCTGTTTGGCCATCTGCATTGAAGGAAGCCGAGGCTGAACGTCAAGAGTTGATTGTACATATACATTTTGATGCAAAATACAAAGTAACTCAATTCGAGATACAAACAAGCACGGATAATGTCTTGATTAAACAGGAAGAGAATAATGAACGTATGGGCATTTATAAAAATGCGGATTTATTAAAAATGCATGCTTATAAAGATGCGATTAGAAGATCTGTAGGTGCTTATGTTTTATATCCGGGAAATCAAAAGTACGAAAAACGAGGTTTTCATGAAATTATTCCAGGTTTAGGTGCTTTTTCTGTAAATCCAACAGGTAAAAATGATGATGTTTCTGATTTATCAAAATTTATTGATTTGGTAATTGAACATTTGTTAGATAGAGCCTCTCAGCGTGAAAATGTAAATCATAAAACACATCAGATATATCGAACACCTAAAGACGATACAAATCTTCTCCATGAGCCTCTTCCAGAATATTTGAATGGTTCAAAACTTATACCCGATGATACATTTGTATTAGTTGGATATGCAAAATCAAAGGTTCGCTTTAAATGGTTTGAAGAAAAAAATAAATACATTTTCAGAATGGATGGAGATACTGGTTCTTTGGAACTTTCGAACGAGCTTGTGAATGCAAAATATCTACTTATAAGACGCAATGGAGAAGATTTAGCATATGACTTGTATGAAATTACTAGTAAAGGACCTAAAGTATTTTCTAAAGAATATTTACTTGAATTGGAATATCCGAATGATGATGATTTAAAAAATTATTATTTAGCAATTGAAATTAAGAAAGTTTCAAATTCAGAATTTAAAAATGTGAGTTGGAATTTTCAAGAATTAGATGAGTATAAGAAAATCCAAGAACTTAAAATTAATCCAAGAACTAAAATTGGATTACCTTTTACCGTTACTTTGACTAGTTTGATGAGGAGAAAAGTATAAAAAATATATTTTACTCAAATTTATAATCAAAAATACCATATCGTTTTTTGAACTTACCATTGATTGTTGGAGCTCCTTTTAAGTAATTGAATATGGTTTCAAGGTCGGATTTACTTACATTTCCTAAGATAGCTTCTGGTCTTTTTAAGAGATTTTCTTTTATTTCCAACGCATCTCTTGGAATGAATTTGGAACAATCTACGTAAGAAAGGGTAGTTAAGTAATCTCTATCTTCAGGGGTTAATTCTAATTGTAGTGCTTGTTGTTCTTGACTCCAATTGATGTTTTTATTTATTTCAGAGTTGATGTAAAGAGAAGCTAATGTTAATTTATCTTCTGTAAATCCAATGATAATAAAACGTTTTTCTTTAGGGGGAGTAGTGTCGTTTACAAATAGTTTAATGACTGTACCAACTTTAAAATTTCGTTCAACATATTCATTGGTATTTTCTTTGGGGAAGTAATCTCCTAAATTCATACCAATTTCGCCTGCTGATTTTCTATGTTCGTTTTAATGTATTCGATCATGCTTGGATTTGCTCCTCCTGCTTCTGCAATATATTCCACATTTATCTCACAATCACGTCCTGTTTTTTCCCAAGCTAGGTCATGCGATAATTCTGTTAATTCGTCAAAATTATATTTTTTATTTTCAGAGATGGATTCGTTCAAGCATTGTATTGCAGATTCAGATAATTCATCTAAATCGGGTTTTACACTAGATTCCACATTATAGCTGTCCAATAAATTAAAATATTTTTTAAACTTATCCTGATCGTTACTGTGTAATCCTTGACCTCTAAGCGCTTTTAAAATGTCATAAGTCATAGATGGAACAGGTCCATTTTTCATTGCAACATATTGGTCATCTGTAAAAAATGCGCCAAAACGTGTTAAATGTTTTTGGTCGGCAAAATATAAGATTTTAAAAATCTTGTGAAAGTCACCTTTACCACCTAATTTATCTAAAATGTATAAAACGGAATGTACGGAAAGTGAAATTCTGTCTTCTAATGTGTTCATTTTTTGTAATGTAAAATGTGTTTTCTTTATTAAAGTTAAATCAAAATGGGTTAAAAACAAAATTAATTTTACATGAAATGTAAAGTTGATGTTATAAAGAGTATGAGGTAAGAGTTAGCTTATACAAAAAAAAGGTTAGAGAATCTCTAACCTTTTTTCGTGACCCCGTTTGGATTCGAACCAAAGACCTACTGCTTAGAAGGCAGTTGCTCTATCCAGCTGAGCTACGGGGCCATTAATTTTGTTTTTACAAGTAACGATTTACTTGTCGAAAAGCGAAAAAAAAAGGGGATGATTTCTCATCCCCTCAAGTGTCGGGGTGGCCAGATTCGAACTGACGACCTCCTGCTCCCAAAGCAGGCGCGATACCGGGCTACGCTACACCCCGAGGAAGACTTCTCTTTTCTCTTTAATATGTCAAAGTTTTCTTTTCCGGTGTGCAAAGATAAGAACTTTTTCTTACTGTGCAAGTTTTTTGTTGCGGTGGAGGCGAGATTCGAACTCGCGGTACAGTTACCCGTACGTCAGTTTAGCAAACTGGTGGTTTTAGCCACTCACCCACTCCACCAAAGGTCTTAAAAGAACTGACTGCAAAAGTAATAAAAGGATTATAAAATGAAAGGGAAATTGGAAATATTTTTTGATTTTTTGATGTTACTTTTTTCCGAAGCAAAAAAAGTAACCAAATCCCGATAGCTATCGGGAGCTTTTTCGAAACTTTCCTAAGGTCCATTTTAGTTCCGCTACGCTACACTAAAACCAGTCAAACAATCGCTTCGTGTTTTATTTTCTCCTGACGTCATTTCGACAGGCTCAATGTAAACTCCAATGCACATCCGCATTGTTTTTCTTTGTCCAGGGAAAGTTTCGGTTTCAACCGCTATTAATTGTTTCTTAAAAGAAATGATTGCGTATCCGCATTTTTCTACGAAAACTTTCTAAATGGTCGGTTTACGGCTTCGAAAATTTTTAAGATTTTTTTCATGAAATCCGCCGCTGCCTGAGGCTCTCGAAGGCGAAGGCAAGGGTGTATTAAAAAAATATGGCATTAAGCTATAAATAGCGTTAATTCTTTCGTAAGTATAAGAAACGCTAAAAAACTATAAAGGTAAATGAAAGGGGTAGTGGTGGTGGTTTCTTTATTGTAAAAGAGGTTAATCTGCAATAGGATTCCTAGTAGGCAAATACTATCGATTTCAAAAATGGAGCCTAGGATGATGAGTAAAATAGAGCTGATGTACTTACCTAACTGTTTTGCTTGCTGCATGTGTTCGGATAAGCGATAGGTTAAGATGCTGAGCGTGGCGTAAAATAACAAATAGCAAATTTCATTTAGGTAACTATCATCCAACCAAACGGAGGTTTCGGTATCTAAAAAAAGATTCCAATTGTAACTTCTGCAAGAGACGTAAAATAGGGCAGAAGCTATTAATAAGCCGTAGTTGAACTTCTGCGAAGCGAAATTGCGAATACTAATATAGCTTGCGATTACTAGAAATATAAATTCATTCAAGGGAAATGGAAACAAAAACTTTCCTTGCTGTAATAACCCTGAAAAGGCATAAACCGTTAGGGTTACACATGCTAAGAAAATGGTTCTTTTTTCGGTCGCCATTATTTTTTCGCCAACGCTTCTTCGATGTATTTGAAAGTAGAGAGTACTTCTGGTTTACCGTTCACTACTGCTACGTCGTGCTCGAAATGTGCGCTTGGTTGATTGTCTGCTGTAATGATGGTCCAGTTGTCGGAAGCTTGAATTACTTGTTCGGTTCCCATATTGATCATCGGTTCAATGGCAATTACCAGTCCATTTTGGATTTGTTTTCCAGTACCTCTGCGTCCGTAATTTGGAACTTGTGGTTCTTCGTGCATCGATTGACCTAAACCATGTCCTACCAAGTCGCGAACTACGCCGTACCCATGTTTTTCAGCATGTTGTTGAATGTGGAATCCGATATCGCCAATGCGGTTGCCCACTTTTGTTTGCGCAATTCCAATTTCCAAACATTCTTTGGTAACGTCTAATAATTTTTTGATTTCAGGACTAACTTCACCTACTTCAAAGGTATAGGCGTGATCACCATAATATCCTTCGAAATACGAACCGCAATCTACCGAAATAATATCTCCCTCTTTTAATGGGTTGTTTGTTGGAATTCCGTGTACAACTTGTTCGTTGATCGAAATACATAAGGTGTTTGGGAAATCATATAAACCTAAGAATCCCGGAATAGCATTTTGAGAACGAATGTACTCTTCTGCGATTTTATCTAAATGCAGCGGAGTTATGCCCGGTTTAATTTCTGCAGCTAGTATTCCTAAAGTTCTACTTACAATTTGTGCTGCTTCACGCATGATTTCAATTTCAGCACTTGTCTTATAAAGTATTTGTTTACGATTGAAAATTCCCAAAGTAATAATATTTACGGCTTTATAAAAAATGCACTAACATCGTTTTTTTTAATTCAAAAATGCTCATTTACTCTGATAAACTCCGCTTTTTTCATTTTCAAACGCCTCGTTATTGTATTTTTTATTTTGCCTATGTTTATTTATTTTTAAATACAAAAGGCTATCTCGTAGGAGATAGCCTTTTGTATTTTTTTTGCTAAAGATTAAGCTAAAACAGCTTTTACTTTATCCGATGCTTCTTGTAATAAAACTGCAGAGTGAACATTTAATCCAGACTCATCAATTAATTTTTTCGCTTCAACCGCGTTTGTTCCTTGTAAACGAACGATGATTGGAACTGGAATAGATCCCATGTTTTTGTATGCATCTACAACACCTTGTGCAACAC
>JBIIKZ010000091.1:0-6784 GCA_044232905.1 Crocinitomicaceae bacterium | reverse complement strand
ACCTGCCCATTTCTGGGCAAAACAACACAACAATCTTAAATGCTTTTAGGGCAAAAAAGGCTTTCATTGCTGAAAACCTTTATCCCTCCCGAAGCTTCGGGATTAGCGGTCTGGACGGGACTTTTTTTGCGTTATTTTAAATTAGCTTGTTTTAGTTTATATTAGTCTTTAAACCCTGTAAATACTCATATTTATACAATGCTGTAAAATATATAAATTCAAATAAACTGAAATAAACTAAAATATAATGACCCCTATTAGTTCCCTTTGAGTATATTTACACAATATAAAAACACAACTATAATGGCTGAAGCAAACTTCTATTTAAAAGATAAAAAAACAAAAGGTAAAACTTTGATATTTCTGAATTTTAACTACGCTAGTAAACGAGTTAAAATATCGACTGGGATTTCTATACATACAAAACACTGGAATGAAAATAAACAAAGAGTAAAAGAGCTTGTAGAACTTGACCATTCTGACCTAAATGAAAAATTAGTTCTTCAAAAAAATTGTATGGAATCAGTTTTTAGTAAATTTGAAAAAGAAGGCTATTTTCCTGAACCAGATATTTTAAGAAAGGAATTTATCAATAGTCTCAACAAACCTACTAAGATTACTAAAAAGAAAGTGTTTTGGGACTTTTATAATGATTTTGTTGATTATAAAAAAACATCCACTTCAAATGCGGTAGATTACGATAAAGCATTAAGAAAGCATCTTAAAAATACCGAAATATATTTTAACAAACCAATTACTTTTCAAGACATCAAAAAACCATTACAAGGATTTGTAGAAGATTTGGATTTTTATTTAAATAACGAAACAACAAATTCGTCTGGATTTAAGGGACTTAAAATAAACACCATAGGTAAGCAACACAAAAACCTCAAAGTGTTTTTAAATTGGTGTTTTGCATCTGAAATTACTTCTAGATTTAGTTTAGCACATATTAAAACTTTTACAGAAGAAAGTGATGCCATATATCTAACACAAGTGGAAGTTGAAAAAATAAAAAATAAAAAATTAGATGATGATAAAGAAAATCTTGTCAGAGATATTTTTCTAATTGGAATAGAAACTGGGTTACGATATGTAGATTTATGTAAACTAAAAAAAGAGGATTTTAAAGGGGACGATTTGCATGTAATTCCATCTAAACAAAAAGATTATAGCAATAGAAAATTAATCATTCCTATTTCATCAACCGTGAGAGCTATATTAACAAAATACAACAATATACCACCAAATTACCCATATAAAAAAAGTACCGATTTTATTAAAACTATCCAAAAAATTGCCGAAAAATGCGAAATTAATGAAGAATATACATTTGTAAATCAATACAAGGACAAGAAAATAGAAACAACAAATTTTAAATATAAATTGATTACTACTCATACTTGCCGTAGAACTTTCTGCACTTTAAAATACTATGACAAAAAAATGCCTGCTGTAGTAATAATGAAATTCAGTGGACACGCAACTGAAAGAAGTTTTTTAAGATATTTAAAAATGAATAATCAAGAAACAGCTGATAACTTTAGAAGTTTTTTTGATTAGGTAAGGTAGTAACCTCTATACTTACATAATTTGGATAGTGTCTTTATTTTCTATAAGTTGCTTTAAACCTCGCCTCAACCTCTTGTACTGATTTAGATTGTTTGGAGTGGAAACACATTATAAATTGATTTTAATGATTTCGTTTATCTTGGTGGTGTAGCAGTTGGAGAGCTTTTCCTGCTTCATTTTCCATTGTCTATCGAGCGACTGTGTTGCAAACTTAATCTTGTTCTTTCCGTAACTTTTGTTCATCTTATCAATAACACTCATCAACGATTGATGCTTCGGATTTGAGGTATTGAATAGTGATAATTGGGTTTCGTTGTTTGGGGTTAAACCCATTACAATAACTCCTGCCTTTTTGTAATGATAACCCTCCTTGAATATAGCTTTTAAGCCTATTTGAGCGTAATAATTCAATTCGATTGTAGAGTTTGTTGGAAAGTCTGTATTGATGACTATGTTGCGAGAATATTGTGGTTGGTCTTTACGGAAATAATTGGTTTGTACAAAAACCATAATCATGTTGCAATGGCTTTCTTGTTTCCTTAACTTTTCGGAACAAGAAGCTGTAAACGTGGAAACTCTTTCGGAAATATCTTCAAATTTGGTGTACATCTTCTCAAATGACCGAGTGGTAGCTATCATCTTTTTGTTTTTAGGAGCTTCCAAGTCTAATGTTGGTTTTCCTTCGAGTTCGTGTTTTAATCGCAAACCTACAACAGCCATTTCTCTTCTAACCCAATCGTCTGATAATTGTGTAAACTGATAGGCATTAAAAATATTCTTGGCTTGAAGTCGTTTAGCGTGTTTTCTGCCAATCCCCCAAACATCTTCAATTTTAGTCCATTTAAGAGCTTTTATTCTTTTTTCCTCATTGTCTATCGTATAAACACTTTTAGTCCGTTCAGGGAACTTTTTTGCTATCTTATTGGCAACTTTTGCTAATGCTTTGCTAGGTGCAAAGCCTATAGATACTGGAATACCTGTGCCTTTGGTGACTTTACGTTGCATATCAATGCCAATGTCATGCAGATTGAATAATTCAAACCCTCGAAATTTTAAAAAAGCTTCGTCTATACTGTAAACTTCTATTTCAGGCGAATAGGTTGCTAGGATGTTCATCACTCTTGAACTCATATCGCCATAAAGAGCGTAATTAGAAGAATAAACAAACACGTTGTTTTCTTCAAACACTTTTTTATATTCAAAGGCAGGAGCACCCATTGGAATCCCCAATGTTTTAGCCTCATTGGAACGAGCTATCACGCATCCGTCATTGTTGGAAAGTATCACAATGGGTTTATTCCTCAAATGCGGTTCAAACACTCTTTGACAAGAGGCGTAAAAGTTATTGCAATCTACCAGCGCAAACATTAGAAAGTTTTTGTAGAACTGGTTACGATACCCCAAATCATAAAATCGTTTTCAGGGGTTACTTTTATTGGAGCATAGTCATCATTTTCGGCAATAAGCCAAACAATGTCTTTTTCTATTTTAATTCGTTTGACAGTAAATTCGCCATCAATTTGGCAAACTGCAATTCTGTTATTTTGAGGCTCGAGGCTTTTATCTATAACAAGTAAATCACCATTGCATATCCCAGCATTTTTCATGGAATCACCTTTTACTTTTGCAAAAAAAGTAGTGTCTTTATTCTTGATAAGCAGTTTGTTTAAATCAATCGTAAGTTCAACAAAATCATCCGCTGGGGACGGAAAACCCGCACTGATGCCTACATCAAAAAAAGGAAGTTCTAGTTTTGACGAATAATCAGGAAAGTAAAACTCTAAAGTAGGAGTGCTATGTAGGCTTCTTAATTTCATTGTCACAAAATTATAGAAGTTATAAATTGGTTGGTACAAATTTGAAATAAATAGTTATTAACCAAATCGAATGAGCAAAATATTTTTCAGCAAATGTTAAAATATTAATTACATTTACCCTATGAAATAAAAAAAAGCAAAATATATAACTAATAGCGTAGCTATTAATTAGTGCCTCGAAATCGCCAAAATTCAAAAAGCACTACGAAATTAATAAGCGAACGCTCACGCCACTGGCGTGGGCTTCTCTTTTTTTGTAGTGTGGGTGTTTGGCGATACCTGAGGCGCAAATTAGAGTTTGTCTCACGCCTTTAGTTTTCAAAAAAATCTTAAACTCTTAGGGACGAGAGAATAAAAAAATTATGAAAACTGTTTTATCGAGATTATCTGTTCTAATTATTGCATTTTTATTTTTCAATTGTTCTTCTGATTCTGGTGATACACCATGCGTTCCAATAACTTGCCTAAATGGAGGAACTTCTACTCCTGAATGTGGCTGTAATTGCCCACAAGGATATACGGGTAGCGATTGTTCAACACAAATTGCACCTACCCTAATTAAAATAACAAAAATTAGGGTTAAGAAATTTCCAAATTTAAATACTAATGTTAATTATTGGGATACTTTTGTATTGCCTGGCTACGAAAGACCTGATATTTTTCCAGTCTTAATACAAGCTTCAGCTGCACTATATGCAGGAACTACAATTAATGATAGTTTTAGTTACGGAAATGACACATTTGATTTTATACCAACTAAGCCTGTTGAAATAACACAAATAAGTCAACAGTACACTCTGCGTTTATATGATGACGATTCAACAGCTCTAAATCCTAATACGTTTGAACAGATGGGTGGGTTTACTTTTTATATTTATAATTCTACTGGAGGTTTTCCAACTACAATGACTTTGAATAGCCCTACAAGTGACTACGGTTTTGAATTGACACTATCTTACACGTGGTAATTATCAAAAAGTGCAATTTTAATTAATTGCACTTTTTTATTTAAAACAAATCAACTTATTATGAAAACAAAACTTTATCTTTTATCCTCGTTCACTTTAATTCTAAACCTTTCCTTCGGTCAAGGAAAGCAATGCGGTACAATGCAAAATTTTGAAGAGAAAATTAAAAAAGACCCTACTTTAAAAGCACGAATGATTCAAATTGAAAAACAAAATCAAGAGTGGATAGAAAAAAGTGGATTAGGATTTAAAAAAAACTCTGAACCAGATAAAAATATGAAAATTGGTAACACATCTAAATCTACCTTAAACACTAATGCTCTTTGTAGTTATAACAATACTTATTTTACAACTTTAGAAGCTCCAGTTGCATTATTTAATATTGTAAGCCCATATCCAAATTGCACTTTTGGTGGAGAATATGTTAGAGTTAATGATTTAGTTGCTGGTAGAACTTATCGTATTTCAACCATAGGAACTGATAATATTGACACTCAAATTACAATTTATACAGCAGGAGGAGGTAACGCAGTTGCATATAATGATGATTGGAATGGCAGTTTTCAGTCAGAAATTTATTTCACACCAATTAGCAGTGGAAATTATGATGTTTTAGTTAATGAATCTGGATGTCTATCAAATAAATCATGTGCTTTATTACAAGTTGAATTGTGGTACATTCCAAGACCAATTATTACAATTCCAGTTGTTGTTCACATTATTCATAATGGAGAAGCGATTGGAGTAGGCGCAAATATATCTGATGCTCAAATTCAATCTCAAATGGATGTTCTAAATGAGGATTTTAGAAGATTAAATGCAGATATTATTTCAGTTCCAGCTGCTTTTAGAGGAGCTTCAACCGACCCCTTAATTCAATTTTGTTTAGCTCAGCAAACACCAGAGGGAACAATTTCTAATGGTATAACAAGGAGACCCAAACCTACTCAAGCAGATTACAATCAATTTTCAGTACCAGCTGAATTGCAATGCTTAAATAAGTTTATTATTGAAAGGCTTATAAAGCCATTAACAATCTGGAATAGAGACAAATATTTGAATATTTGGGTTTCTGATATGAAACAACTTACAGAAGTTGTTTATGGACAACCAAATCCCAACCTAGACGACATTAAAGGATGTAACTTCTCATCATTAACAATAGGATATGCTCAATTTCCAGGGGAAATTCCTTCGGAGACAGAGCCAAATCCAGAAAAATATGATGGTGTTTGGATAAGAACTGATGTTTTTGGTAGAATTGGAAGTTTAAACCCTAATAAAAATTTGGGTAGAACTGCAACTCACGAAGTAGGGCACTGGTTAAATTTAAAACATATTTGGGGCGATGACATAACCGCAAAACCTCCTCTTCCTGAATGTTCTTTAGACGACGATGTTATTGATACGCCAGAACAAACAAAAGATACATTCGGCTGTAATACATTTCCAAAAACAGACGACTGTACTCTGTCATATCCTGGAGTAATGTTTCAGAATTTTATGGATTATTCAGATGATAATTGCTTAGGTCTATTCACATTTGGCCAATCCGCAAGAATGGATTCAGCTCTGTATAATCAAAGAGCAAGTTTATTGACCTCACAAGGATGTTCTCCAGGGTCGCTAAATACAAATCAATATGAAAACATTCAATTTTTTATACATCCAAACCCAACAAAATCGAAGGTATATTTCGACAACTCAGTCTCCAACTTTGAAAAAGTATCGATTGCCAATTCTTTAGGACAAGAAGTGTCTAAAGGGAGTTTCAGTTTATTCACAAGCAATCAGGAAGTCGATATGAGTAAACTACCCGCAGGAGTTTATATACTTAAATTCAGCAATCAAAAAGTAAATAAATCAGTAAAAATTATTAAACAATAAATTATGAATAAGAAGATTTTATTTTCAGTGTTAATTATCGGTATGTCGTTAAATGTTTTTTCTCAATCTAATTTAGCAGAAGTAAATAAGATTAATGGCTTTTATATTTTCGTTGATTCGTCCCCAACAGAAGAATACGATGCAATTGGAGAGGTTAAATTAGACTATAATGACAAAGAGTTGATTAGTTCAGGGGGACAATATTCTGCTACACGAGATAATATTATTAAAAGTGCAAGATTGGCAAACTATAATGCAGATGGATTAATTTTTACCTTTATAGATGGTGGAACAGATAAAGCGGTAATGATTAAATTTAAAGAGAATAGTCCTAAAAATAAAATAGCAAAAGTTCAACAATTTCAAGGTATTTATATTTTTACAGATGCTACACCAGTAAGCACATATGACTATATTGATTCAGTAAAATTTTCTGGAGGATTTAGTAGTGGTCAATATACCAACGTAAGAGATACGTTGTTAAAGAGAGCTAAAAGAAATTTTTCAAATTTGCAAGGTCTAGTTTTAAAACTGGTAACG
>JBIIKZ010000035.1:0-22471 GCA_044232905.1 Crocinitomicaceae bacterium | reverse complement strand
TTGATATTGCTGGTAAAATAACTGGATTAACAAAAGGTAATACTATTATTACATTTAAATCGTTAGGTGGTTGTACGCGTGACACATTAGTAACTGTCAGTGAAAGTGCTATTGTAACTGGAATTACAGCCATTTGTAAAGGAGCAACTACCACTTTAACCAATACAACCCAATCACCAGACCCTACTACTCCTTGGTTTTCTGGGGATATAACAACTGCAACTGTTGATAAGAATGGAGTCGTAACGGGTATCGCTTCTGGATCCACAACAATCACATTTTTAAGTACAACAGGTTGTAAAACAAAAAAAACAATCACGGTTAGTCTTACACCAAACACTACCAATCCTGGAAATCTAATAGTATGTGATTCTTTATTACTTCCTGTAATTAATGGCACCAACTTAAACAAACCAAAATATTACGATAAAACACAAGCTGCTGGTGGAAAAGTAATTAGTGGCACCTTGAAAACAGATCAAACAGTATGGATATTTGATTCCACCGGAGTATGTACCGATGAAAAAAGTTTTAAGGTAAGTATTACAAAATCACCAACACTCTCACAACCTGCAGACCAAAACAGTTGTAACCCGATACTACTTCCTATTTTAACAAATGGAAATTATTATACCAGTACTCTAAAAGGTGGAACTAAACTAAATGCGGGAGATTCCATCAAATCTTCCCAAAAAGTTTATATCTACGATGAATCAAGCACGAATTCGAGTTGCTACGCCGAAAAATCATTCCAAATAAACATTAATGCTTCCGTTTCAAATACACCAAACGATACCACTGTATGTAATTATTACATACTACCTGCAATTACAAATGTGACTTTTTTCAAAGGTCCAAATCAAACTGGTGGAGCACTTTTACCCGGTGATTCAATTAAATCAACCTTAAAAATTTATGCATTTGTTTCCATCCCTGGTCCTACAGGATGTACCAATGAAAAAAACTTTACGGTAACTGTAAATAACTCCCCAGTCCTACTCACACCAAACGATTTAGTTGCTTGCGATAGTGTGACGCTACCAATATTATCCAATGGAAACTATTATACTGGAAAACTAAAAACTGGAGTACAAAAAAACGCAAATGAATTTATAAAAAGCTCTCAAGACATTTATATCTATGCGGAAACCGCAACAACACCAAACTGCTTTTCTGAAAAAACGCAGAAAATAACGATTTTTAATACTCCTACCCTAGTTTCTCCAAAAGACACTTCTGTTTGTGATAGTTTGATTTTACCAGTGTTAACAATTGGTAATTATTACACCGCAACAAATCAAGGTGGAATCAATTATGGCACTTCTGCAAAAATTAAAGTAGGTACCCCGATATATATATACGCTGAAAGCGGTAACACATTGAAATGTAAGTCGGAAAAAGTATTCCAAATTACAGTAAAAAACACACCTGCCATTCCAACACTAACGAATTTAAGTAATTGTGATAGTGTGTTATTACCAATTCTATCTACTGGTGATTACTATACGGAAAGCAACAAAGGAGGAACAAAATTAAACGCAGGTGACTATGTGAAATCGAATTCAACTCTATATGTTTATGCAGAAACTGGAGCTACACCAAACTGTTATGCAGAAAAAACCAAAACGATTTCGATTAAAACTTCTTCCCTATTAAATCAAATGAAGGATACGACTGTTTGCGACTCCTTAATTCTTCCAACTATTCAAGGGACAAATATAACTGGTTTTGAAAATTATTATGCTTCACCAAAAACCACCGTTAGTAATCCTATTTCAGGCGCAATTAAATCGACTGAAAAACTCTATTATTTCGATGCCACATATGCTTGTTCTGACCAAAAAAGTGTAACAATTACAATCAATAAATCACCTAAAATTAATAACCCAGGTAATCAATCGATTTGTGATGTATTATACCTTAAAAAACTCACAGGATTAAACCTCTCTGGAAATGAAAATTATTATTTTGCACCTCAAAAAAACAATGGCATAGTAGTATCTATTCCTGTAATTAATGACACGACACTTTATATTTTCGATACTAATAAAGGGTGTACATTTGAAGATAGCTTTAAAGTATTTATCGGTCAAAAACCAAAAATCCTTTTTAATTCAGACAAATTTAGCGGTTGTGTTCCGTTTACAGCAACATTTATCAATTCTTCTTCTAATATTGGTGACACCTCCGTATGGTATTTTGGAAATGATTCATTACTTGTTCTTGGTGATAAACCTGTTATAAATTATACGTTTACCGATGCTAAATGTTATGATATCAAATTCAAAACTTCTAACAATGGTTGTGCTAATTCACTGACAAAACAAAATATGGTATGTGGGAGTAGCATACCAGTTGCTGATTTTGATTTTCAACCAACTACGGTTTCTGTTTTAGATCCGACAATAACATTTATAAATAAAACAAGCACGGACGCTACCTCCTATTTTTGGGACTTTGGAGATGATACGTATCTCAAAGAAAAAAATCCAACACATAGTTATCTGGGTAAAGCACAAGAATATGTTGTTACCTTAATTGCTTCTAATGCTGCAAAATGTTCATCGCAAAAAGTGAAAACAATAAATATTTTAGATGAATTTATTTATTATGTTCCAAATAGCTTTACACCAGATGGAGATAACTTAAACAATACTTTTAATCCAATTCTTTTTAGTGGTTTTGATCCGCAATCTTATACTTTTTCCATCTATAATCGCTGGGGGGAAATACTATTTGTATCTCACGACGCATCCGTTGGCTGGGATGGAACTTATGGAAATAATATTTGTCTTGTTGGTGCTTACACGTGGACAATTCAAGTTAAAACAATCCTTACCAAAGAAATGAAAAAACTCCATGGACATGTTAATCTTATCCGATAAAATTTTATTTTTATCAGATGAATTCATCCCAACGTTTAAAACATTTATTTAGTCTACCCGTAATTGTAGCAGCTCTCGGCTACTTTGTAGATATTTATGACCTTCTTCTCTTTGGAATTGTGCGCATACCAAGTTTAGAAGCAATGCATATAAATCCAGATACTGTTGGGAAAAGCATACTGAACTGGCAAATGGCAGGACTGCTATTAGGAGGTATCTTGTGGGGTGTTTTAGGGGATAAAAAAGGACGTCTCTCGGTGCTTTTCGGATCCATTATCACCTACTCGTTAGCAAATATTGCATGTGGATTTTTGCCACAAATCGATTTTATGGATAAAGGCATTGCCTATATGTTACTTCGTTTTATTGCTGGTGTTGGACTAGCAGGTGAATTAGGCGCTGGTATCACACTTGTTTCGGAATCTTTACCAAAAAACCTACGTGCTATCGGAACGTCGATTGTTGCTGGATTCGGTTTACTTGGTGCAGTCGTAGCAAACTTTACAGTAGAATTATCGGGGGATTGGACCATTGCTTATTGGATTGGTGGTGCCATGGGAATTTGTTTACTCCTACTTCGAATTGGAGTGGTTGAATCCGGTATGTTTCACCAAATAAAACAAAATGACACTGTCAAAAAAGGAAACTTTTTCATGTTCTTTACTTCGAAGGATTTATTCCTACGTTACATGAAATGTATTGGAATTGGTTTACCTACCTGGTTTTGTATCGGTATTTTGGCCATGTTTGCGAATCAATTTGCAACAGCATTAGGTATAACGGAAGAAGTAAAACCTGGTATGGCAATTATGTGGGCGTACATCGGAATTTCTATAGGTGATTTATCGAGTGGTTTTATCAGTCATTGGTTACATTCCCGAAAAAAAGCAATCTTTTGGATGATGTTTTTCACGTTAATTGGTGTCATACTTCTTCTTTTTTCAGGAGTAAAATCTGCTAAAATGTATTACTTCTATTGTATTTGGTTGGGACTAGGTACTGGGTATTGGGCAATGTTTGTAACCGTTAGTGCAGAACAATTTGGTACGAATATACGTTCCACAGCAGCTACAACAATTCCAAATTTTGTGCGTGGTACAGTAATCTTAATGACATTATTGTTTGATTATTTAAAACCTTCTACCAATGTTATAATGGCAGGAGCAGTAGTTGGTCTAATTTGTTTTGTGATCGGGATTTATGCTACCCTAACAATCCCCGAAACGCACAATAAAGACCTAGATTTTCACGATTAAAACGCCAAGTAAACATCCCTTAGTGTATAAAATTCAATCGACATCAAGCTATTAAAACACCTAAAAGTGTAATTTTACAAGTATAAATAAAATCAAACCTATGAAATTGTTACAAGACAAAGTGGTTCTTATCACAGGTGCATCTAGAGGAATTGGTAAAGCAATCGCGGAAGAATGCGCAAAACAAGGAGCAATCGTTGCTTTCACCTATATTTCTTCGGAAGAAAAAGCAAAAGCTTTGGAAGCGGAACTTTCTACAAACGGTGGTGTTGCGAAAGGATTCAAATCAGACGCTGGAAATTTTGATGCTGCACAAAAATTAGTAGATGACGTAGTTGCTACCTATGGTACAATTGATGTATTGATAAATAATGCTGGTATTACACGCGACACATTATTAATGCGAATGTCTGAAGAACAATGGGATGAAGTAATTAATACGAATCTTAAATCTGCATTCAACTTAACGAAAGCGGTACAAAAACCAATGTTGAAAGCACGTAAAGGTTCTATCATAAATATGTCTTCGGTTGTAGGTGTAAGTGGAAATGCAGGACAATCAAATTATGCTGCTTCTAAAGCTGGATTAATTGGATTTACAAAATCGGTTGCACAAGAATTAGGTTCTAGAAACATCCGTTGCAACGCAATTGCACCAGGTTTCATAGAAACAGAAATGACTGCTGCTTTAGACGAAAAAGTAGTACAAGAATGGAGAAATTCAATTCCATTAAAAAGAGGTGGAAACCCAATTGATGTTGCGAATGCAACGGTTTTCCTCGCTTCTGATATGTCTGCGTACATTACTGGACAAACCATTCACGTTTGTGGTGGTATGTTAATGTAATTAGATTAAAAAAATCTTTGCTTTCTTTTAAAGCTGAAAAGACTTTCGAAGATTAGAATATGGACTATTGAAAAAACTGATTTTTGTCAACATTGTTCGTAAGTTATATTTTTGAATCTCCGAAAGTCTTTGTACATTTGTTACGCGAAATAAAAACAAATTAATGAGCGATTTTGTTGTATCGGCTAGAAAGTATAGACCCCAAACCTTCGACACTGTCGTTGGACAAGTTCATATTACCTCTACCCTAAAAAATGCGATCAAAATTGACCACTTGGCACAAGCTTTTTTGTTCTGCGGTTCTCGTGGTGTAGGCAAAACTACGACTGCTCGTATCTTAGCAAAAACAATCAATTGTTTTAATCGTACTGAATCTATTGAGTCATGTGATCAATGTGAATCATGTACTTCCTTTAATTCTGGTGCTTCATTAAATGTATATGAACTAGATGCTGCATCCAACAACTCAGTGGATGACATACGTGAACTAGTAAATCAAGTGCGAATTGCTCCGCAAATCGGAACACATAAAGTATATATTATTGATGAGGTACACATGTTGTCAAATTCTGCTTTCAATGCGTTTTTGAAAACCTTGGAAGAACCACCTGCGCATGCCATCTTTATATTGGCTACGACAGAAAAACATAAGATCATCCCTACGATTCTTTCACGATGTCAAATTTTCGATTTCCACAGAATCAAAATCAAAGATATTGCTGAACACCTTTCTTTCATTGCTGTTAAAGAAGGTATCAGTGCAGATTCTGAAGCATTACATCTAATTGCACAAAAAGCAGAAGGAGCTCTTCGTGATGCACTTTCTATCTTTGATCAAATTGTCAGTTTTGCTGGAAACAATTTGACGTATCAAGCAGTTATCGATAACCTAAACATCTTAGATTATGATTATTACTTCCGTATCGTAGACAATGCGATGAAGGAGGATATTCCAGCATGTTTATTGTTGTTCAACGATATTCTTGAAAAAGGATTTGACGGACACAATTTCATTGTTGGATTAGCAGACCATTTCCGTAATTTATTAGTTTGCAAAGACATGCGAACTGTAAAACTTTTGGAAGTTGGTGAAAGTGTCGAAAATCGTTTCTCAGAACAAGCAAAAGCAATTGAAACACCAGTTATCTTACGTGCCATGGGCGTGTTAAGTAAAGCAGATGTGGAATACAAATCTTCTAAAAATCAACGTCTTTTAGTTGAACTTGCAATCATGCAGATTTGTTCAATTAAAAATGAGCTTGAAAAAAAAAAGGATTAACTGATTACGTTACCCTAATTCCATTTTTTGGTCAAGCAGATAAAAATGCTCCTGCAACACCTGTAAAACCCAAATCAAACACTCCTTCCTACGCTGAAATTTCCTTGAAAAAGGAACTTAAATCCATGGAGAAAATCAGCGGTGATGTTCAAACTAATTTACTTTCCATCAAAGAATTGACTGCTAAAAAAGTAGAAGATGCTATAGAAGGTGGAATGAATCATGCAAACCGACCAAAAACTCCTTTCTCTACCGACCAACTGAAAATGTTTTGGAAGAAATTTGCCTTTAAAATGAAGGATGATGGCAATGATACGATTTACCTAGCAATGGTGAAGCGCGACCCGAAAATCATTGGAGAATTTCATATTAACCACGAAGTGGATAACCAAGTGCAAATTGATTACATCCAAACACACATTTCGGAATTAATAGAATACGTACGAGAAAATCTAAAAAATTGGTCAATTACGGTAGATTTCACTATTTCTGAAAATATCGAAGAAAACGTAAAACACCAAACCGGTAAAGATCGTTTCAATGCCTTAGCACGTAAAAATCCAAATTTATTTACGCTTCAAAAGACGTTTAACTTAGATGTGGAATATTAATTGATTTATCGTTTTAACCCTATTTCTCCAATCATCTCTCTCAAATATGCTACGTTCTCCTTGTTTTCTGGGAGTTGGTTCATAATCAAACGACCAATATCTTTCATTAATGGATAAGCTAATGTTTCGTAATCGTATTTTGCATCGTTAATTACTTCATCTTCATTCGCATAAATACCAACAGTTAGTACGAATTCTTTTCCTGTATCTAAATCAACAATATACGCAGCATCGATTGCACAACCAAAAGACAAACCAACCACATTAAACGATCGGAAGCGACTTAAACTATCGTTTGTATAATTCGTATTTGTGTCTTTACCAAAAAATAAATACTTTTTATAGGTTGCAGGAAAATCTTTTGGATTAAAATCTAACGCAAATTCAGCTGGATATTTACCTAGATTTTGAAGAACATATTTACGTTGGTCTTCGGTAATATTAAAAGTATGTGCAAATTCGGATTTCGGAAAAACAATCCCATTCAAGGTTTTATGTAAATCCACTAACTCCAAATTATTTTGACGTGAAAAATCAAAGGGACGAGGTACAATCTTTTTATCTAAACCTTCGTACGCTTTACCAATTTTATAGGTTGAATCTGTTAAAATGGTGTCCGGATTTGTAATTCCACGTCGGTTATACAACCATTCATTTCTTCTCCCTAAAAAGACATACGAATCACTAATTCTATTTTGATCTAAGGAACAATTCAATACAAACTTGCGAATTATTTTACCATTTTGAAAATTTAATTCCTTTAAACGTCTGTTTAATTGTTGTTGTCCAACGAAATCATACATACGGTTATATGCATCATTATCAGAAATGCCCAACATTTGTTTCGTAAACAAATCCAAGGTATAGTACTCCAGCTTATTTCCAATTTTCACAGAAAAAGCGGTTGGCATACACCCTTTTTCTTTATTGAACTTAATAAGCGTTTCATACGTCACACGCGAACGCATTTTGTGAATTTTATTATATTCCTCCAATCCAATTAATATCGTTGGTAATTTCACGATGCTCGCAGGATACAAATACTCCTTTTCTTCCATGCGAAACCCAACTGTTTCGAGATTCACTTTTTCTTTGGTGCGCTTGATTTCCGTGAAAACAATTTTGAAACGGTATTTTTCTGGATTTTCAATCAATTTTGGATATTTATTCTCCAAGGAATCCAACACATTTTGTAAAATGCGCGATGCACTAGAAGTGTTAGCAACTTGTCCAAATAAGCTACAACTACACAATAATGCTAGTATAATTAACGTTTTACCCATCTATAAACTGGTATTCCTAATAAAGTTATAAATAATCCAAATAAGGATTCTTTTGGCTTATCGACCAATCCAAAGATAAGTATCCATGTTTGGAACAACAAGAAGATAATTGGAAATAACGGGAAAACAACTTTATTTATCAATCCACTTACATTTTTAATGCGCAATCCAACACGAATAGAACCAATAACCGTTAGCATTGTGAAAAGATTTAATACAAAACCTATCATAATAATTAAGCTTTGAAACGAAGAAGTTGCAACAAAAGCAAAAGCTATAATCGCTTGAATCCACAAGGCACGAATAGGAATACCACTTTCATTATTCGCGCTAAACCAATTTAACTTGGAAAAATCTTTCGCTACAGCATTCGTCACGCGAGGCCCAGCTAATACCATACTAGAAATACTGGAAATTAATAAAAACGAAATAACTCCTCCAAAAACTCTACTCCATGTGTCTCCCAATACTTTCTCTACAAAAATTATCCCAACATCTAACTGTCCTGCCATCTGATCAATCGGTATATTTTTTAAAAACACATAATTCAATAAGACATAAAGAATAGAAACTGTTCCTGTCCCTATTATTAAAGCAAGTGGTACATTCCGTTTTGGATTTTCTACCTCTCCCCCGATATATGCCGCTGCATTCCAACCAGAATACGCGTACCCTACAAAAAACAAACACAAAGCAAACATTTTATCCCAGACATCCGTTAGAAATTTTTCTCCGAAGGAAAAATCTACAGCTACTTTATGCTCGGAAAAAAATCCGATAAGTATCAATACAGCAAGAATAATAATTTTAATCGTTGAAGAAATATTTTGAAACACAGAACTTATCTTGTGGCTACGCGAATGCATAAGTGTGATAAAAAACAATATAATGGCAGCATAAACAGTCACCATCGGAACACCTAAAAATGTTGCATTTTGTTCAGAATGTATCATCCCTGAAAAATAGGAACTAAAGGCAAAACAAGCTGCTGCAATTGGTGCTGCAAAACCTAATAGAAACGAAATCCATCCAGACAAGAATCCTAATTGTTCAGAATATGCAGATTTCAAGAAAAGGTATTCACCCCCGTTTTTTTTATAGAAAGTTCCAAGAATCGCATAGGAATACGCACCAAAGAATGCAATTATACCCCCAATGATCCATAATAAGAGTATCGCAGAACCCGACTGCACGTCAAGCACCTGAAAACCAATACTTGTAAACACACCAGCACCAATCATATTGGCTACGACCACCATGATTGCAGTGTATAAACTAAACTTTTTCTTAATTGCCATAAAAAATAGCTGTCTTTACTTCTTTTTGTAAATCACCTGAAGATTTGTTTCTCCAACTGCCACATTATAACCAATTCTAAATGGTAAATATTTACTTGTCAACTTAGTTGTATCCGCATATGCCCTTACCATATCCGGTTGTATACGCGATGAAAATAATGGAATTACTTTTTTGTAGCCACCGTATAATTGCACTTGCCACTTTCCATCTACGAAATATTTATACGGAATCCCACTATCATCTTGCACAATCATATTCGAAGATTTCAAGATATAATTACGTGTTTTAGAGAAATAATCGCGCGAATTCAAATAAGAAGCAGCTTTTAACATTGTGTGGTGTTCCCCAAATGTACTCACCCAATTAAAGAAATTGTCAATTTTAGTATTTGCATCACTTAAGTCTGTATTGAAATAATATAAGTTTTTGACTTTATTATCCGCTGTTAAAAATTCGATATCTAAACCTGGGCTAAACATTCCTTCTGTACCTGAAGTATATTTTATTACCGCATTTTCTTTTAAAATAAAGTGACGGATTTTACGAATTTTATTTCCCCTACGTGCTAAATAAAACAACAAGGAATGCAGAGTACCATTTACCGTTTTCTGATTAAACTGCACAGCCATACTTTTTGTACGGAAGAATCCTGATTTCATGGAAATGTCCAAACTATTAAAAATTTGGTTCAAATAATTTTGCAAATCCGTATTGGATAATTGATCATAATTCGGTAAATAGCCTGGTTTTTCCAAGCCAACTAAAATATAATTTCGAACATCTGAGAAAAAAGCATCCGCATATACAAAATCAGCACCTGCTAAAGGATAAAATAATGTTTTACACGCGTAATTTTCAGGAATCATTTTATTTTCTTTCACCCAATTCGTAATTGGTTCCATTTTAGATTTAGTAAACCCTGAAAATTGAGCCGATACAGTTGCAGGATAATTACTAACTAACTTACGTTTCTTTGCGAAATTATTTTCAAACCCACCAATTGTGTGCGCAATATCCGTAAAAAAGGAATCGATGTAGATAGAATCTTTCGGTTCTTCTATGGCTTCTTTATTTTGACCTATCTTTACCCCTGTTTTTTCAACACTCTTTTTCTCCACCTTTTTAGTTGAAGTACTTCCACAAGAAACGATAAACATCCCTATCAAAAACCCAATGCTCTTATACCCTAATTTCATTCTATATTTACTTAATTATCAATTTTTTCATGTTTTTTAAATGCAGATTGAACACTTTAAAACAAGAGCGCAAAGTTAATATTATAGAAACAAAACAACCATGCCCTAACCGAAAAAGATATCGCGAATACCCTAGAATATATTAACAATCAGTAGGAAATTGTGGATAACAAGGCTTGCTTTCATCAGTTATATTACTTATATTTGATTAAAAGGGTAATAATTACTTATGCAACAACCTATACCGTTAGCAGAAAGAATGCGTCCATTTTCTTTGGACAATTATATTGGACAATCTCATTTACTTGGGAGTGATTCTTCTTTTCGCATTGGTTTAGAAAAAGGCTTAATTCCATCGATGATTCTTTGGGGTCCACCTGGTGTAGGAAAAACAACATTAGCGTATCTAATTGCAAAGCAAACGAATCGTACAATTTACACCTTATCTGCTATTTCATCCGGCGTTAAAGATGTACGTGATGTAATTCAAAAAGTAGAACAAGGAGGCTTATTTCAAGAAAAAGGAACCATCCTATTTATTGATGAAATTCACCGTTTTTCGAAATCGCAACAAGACTCCTTATTAAATGCTGTAGAGCGAGGAATAATAACATTAATTGGTGCAACTACAGAAAATCCATCTTTTGAAGTTATTTCAGCACTTCTTTCCCGTTGTCAGGTATATACCTTGCAAAATCACACTCAAGAGGAATTACTTGCTATTTTAAAACAAGCGATTCAATCCGATGAACACCTTAAAACTAGAAAGATTAACCTGCTAGAAACAAATGCTTTATTAGGTATTTCTGGTGGTGATGCCCGAAAACTATTAAATGTTTTTGAATTAATCATTTCCAATTGTGATACCGGTGAAGCAATCAATGTTACAAATGCATTAGTAGAAAAATTTGCAAATAAGAGTTTGGCCATCTACGATAAAGATGGTGAGGTACACTATGATATTGCATCGGCATTTATAAAATCTATCCGTGGAAGTGACCCAAATGCAGCTGTATATTGGCTAGCACGAATGATTGCTGGTGGTGAAGACCCTAAATTTATTGCGCGCAGACTACTAATTGCTGCGAGTGAAGATATTGGATTAGCGAATCCAACAGCTTTAGTAATGGCAAACAATACGTTTCAGGCCGTACAAGCAATCGGATGGCCTGAATCACGCATAATTCTCTCGCAATGTGTTATTTATTTAGCAACTTCCCCGAAAGGAAATGCTGCATATCAAGCAATCAATAATGCGCAACAAGTGGTTAGTCAGTCTGGAAATTTACCGGTACCACTTCATTTACGAAATGCACCAACAAAATTAATGAAAGACCTCGGTTACGGCGAAGGATATAAATACGCACACGAATTCGAAAATAATTTTATTCAACAAGATTATATGCCAGAAGCATTAAGTAAAACAAACTTTTTTCATGCTGGAAGTAGTCGCAAAGAACAAGAAATTTCAGAACAAATCAAAAAACTATGGGGAACAAAATATCCTATTTAACATCTGCTTTTGTATACTATTTCATCGTATACCCTATTTCCCTTTTACCATTATGGGTGATTTATATTTTTACGGATTTCTTCTACTTACTACTAATTTATGTTTTTCCTTACCGGAAAAAACTGATTCGCAAAAATATTTTCAAATCGTTTCCACAAGCATCGCATGGACATCGCAAAAAAATAAATCGCGCCTTTTACAAACACCTCTGCGATTTACTTGCCGAAAGCATCAAAAACATTTCCATTAGTGAACGTGAATTACGCAAACGTTTTAAGGTTTCAGACCACACCTTAGTAAACAAATTGTTTGCAGAGGGAAAGAATGTACTTCTTGTTTCGGGTCATTACAACAATTGGGAATGGATGATTACTGCACAAAATTTATTATTACGACACCAAGCCGCTGGTATTGGTATGCCTTTATCGAATGCTTTTTGGAATGAAAAACTCAACCAACGCAGAGGTCGATTTGGAATGAAAATTTTAAACGCTAATAATGTCCATGCATATTTAGCAGAAACACAAAAAAAACCAACAGCAACATTAGTTTTAGCTGATCAAGCACCAGGAAATTCACTCAAAGCATATTGGATGAACTTTTTAAATCAAAAAACGGCTGTGTTTTTTGGCTGTGAACAATTAGCACACCAATACAATAGTGCGGTAGTATTTTTCGTGATTAATAAACGTAGAAGAGGTTATTACAAAGTAGATTTTCAATTAATTTGTGAGAATCCAAGTGAGATGCCTTATGGAGAAATTACGGAAAAACACACAAAACTTCTGGAGCGATCAATCAATAAAAACCCAGAATATTGGCTATGGTCACACAATCGTTGGAAACGCCATATTCCTGAAAATTTAGAAGAATTACGCGCGGAATTGAAAGAAAAATTTGAAAACCGTTTTCCTATTAGCACCCCAAAAGAAGATCCTAATTCAGAAAATCCCACGTCAAACCAATTCGCAAAATTCTAGGCATAACCGGGTAATTAATCGCCACACGGTTTGCAACAGGATTCCATGCATGATCGATATTTTCGTATTTAAAATAAAAACGAAATTCATCGATGGATACACCTACGAATGCATCCAATTGTACTATCGAAGCATAAGATAAATTCATTGGATTTTTAACACTATATAGACCCCATGGAGAATCAAAATTCATAAGTGCATAAGACGATTTAGTGTACACATCTGTACCTACAATAAATTCATATTTCTCTTTTTGCTTAATGGTTGTTTTGAAAAATAATCGAGCTCTTATATCGTATTTAGGCAACAAGCTTATATTTTTATTTAAATAATTTAATGTTATCCTTGGTTGTATATGGAATTTCCCCATCCTAATATCACACGACGTACTTACTAATAACTGCTGTAGGTTTGTAAGCGTATCGTTTCTCCAGCTATCCTGTAATAAAAAATACGTGTTTTGCATTTGTTTATACCCAACTTTAATAAATGGTTTCCAAGTACTTTTTCCGGAAAAAGTATATGCCATTGCTAGTAACCCTTGCTTTTCCACCGTAGGAATTTCCCAAGCAATAGTATTCCCAAAATACAAGCGCTGTATTGGCTCCGGAACTAACTGACTTTTTACTATTTCCAGTTGGTGTTCACCATATTTTTGTGAATTGATTAATTGTACTGTATGGCTAAATTGCTTTCCTTGCCCTACCAAGTTTTGCATCATCGCATAGTTTACCTTGGTGCTTCCAAAACTCAACAAGGTATTCCAGGTAATATTAATTGCATTTTTGATTTGAAATGCATTTGTCTTATATATCCAATATACATGATTCATCCCAAACGCAGAAGTGTGTTTTATTGTTTTCAAGAAATAAGAAACTCCACTTTCTAAAAAAGACCATTGCGAGAGATCTCGAGTAAATGATGCATCTGCAAAAAAAGGATATAATTTAGCAATAGAATCTTTTTCACGGTAAATTCTACGATCTACCCGAAGTTGATTAGAAAAAACCAAACCTGTTTCGAATTTACGCAACGAATCAATCGGTAAAAAATTCCACACCGATTGCTGTTGTAAATAAGAACGATTAGATGAATCATTTGCCAGCGCTTTATTAATCGGCGCATATTCTAATCCATAAGAATTCAACATTTTATTATCCGAACTTACACCTCCATTCAATGCACGTACAAACTTCGAAGAAGAACCTTCTATTAAATGTTTCCAGTGTTTTCCATAACGTGCTAAACTGAACGTAAATGCATCTGCACTAAAATCACTTTGTTTATATAAGGTAGAACTTACCTGTCGGTTGTAATGCATGCTAAAATGTAAATTTCCTCGGAATGTTTGCTGGAAATCTGCATGTAAATACTGTAAACCTCCCGAACCAACAGAATACATAAAACCTAGATGCGGCAATGCTGTAAAAATCGGTGAAGCTATCTTAGTGGTTCGATATTGATTAGTGAGCGATTGAAAGAAATTAAAATAATCATTTCCATTTACTCCGAAAGGATTATTTTGAGTACCACCGGGAAGAGTTGTTTGTTTTTCAGCAAAATAGAGGTCTAAGGAATCGTTTGATTTTCCTCCAGAGCGAAAATCCGCTTTTAAAGTATCTACTTTATGCAAAAGAAAATCTGTCTGCGCAATTGAAGCAAACGAAAAAAAGCATAAAAAGATAGATTTTACAATTTTCACAAAATAAACTTTTAAAATCGAATTGTCGCTAAAGATACATCCGATTCAATCAAAACCAAACTTTTCTTAAACGTCTATAAACAGAAAAAGGGGGAACAAATCCCCCTGTATCTATATGAAAAAATCGTATATTATAATTTATTGATTTTAACAGCTAAACCTGATTTCAAGTTAGCAGCTTTGTTAGCGTGAATAATGTTTTTCTTCGCTAACTTATCAATCATAGAAGAAACAGAAACAAATAATGTTTGAGCCTCCGCTTTATCAGACAAACCACGTAACTTACGTAAAGCGTTTCTTGTCGTTTTATGTTGGTACTTGTTAATAAGTCTTTTTGACTCATTCGATCTAATTCTTTTTTTAGCAGACTTATGATTAGCCATAATAGTTATTTATTTAAATTTAATTAAGAAACTTTGTTCTTTTTCTTGCAGCCCATAGGAGAATCGAACTCCTGTTACCAGGATGAAAACCTGGCGTCCTAACCACTAGACGAATGGGCCAAATTAGTATTTAGTAATTCAGCAGCCCATAGGAGAATCGAACTCCTGTTACCAGGATGAAAACCTGGCGTCCTAACCACTAGACGAATGGGCCAAATAAAATCACTGGATTATATCCTCTGATTTTGGTGTGCAAATATAGGTCTTATTTTTGTCTTTCCAAAAAAAAACAGAATAAATACCTGTTTTTTTTTCTCAACTCTCATTTTTCAATCCATCAAGCATATTCATCCTCCACATCCGACGCACTAGAAGACCTAAACCCCAGCGTTTTATTCGTTCGAATCCCTAAATTTTCACTTAATTCATTTAACTGATCTACGTTTATTCCGGATACCGCATCGTACGGTGGAATAATTAAATCATTACTTACCGCACCTAAAAACAATAAATGAAGCATTTCTATTAATAGGTCCTTTTTAAGGATGTTTTTTGAAATTTTAGGAAAGCGTAATGCGACCTGCTGTACACCTTCTACTACAAAATGGTTCTCTTTATTAATATAAATCCGTGCTAACAATCCACCCTCATCGCCTATACGATTTTGCAAAATAGACTGCGCAGAAAAATTATACACATAGATAACGCCAAAATACCCCCTTGAAAAATCCTTCTTGATATAGGTGTCTTTCCATAAAGGATTGTCTTCTGGTATGGTAAAAACATTGGTATGTAAATGAAAGATTAGTGCATCACTTCCGATCATAACCCGCGACTCATATTCACTTTTAAACGTGAACTCCATTCGAATTCGCGGATCCTTTAAACCTAACTTTAAACTAGAAACTTCCGAAGAGATAACTTCATTTAACTCCTTAAACCATTTCTTAGTAAGCGCTAATACATCTTGTTTCAACGTTACTTTGTCATGGAGTAAATTTAATACGGAATCCTGAAGTTCTTTTATAGTCATGTTAATATGCTTTAGCAATCACTACACGACGCGTAGATGGTTTTCCTGTCACCATGCACACACCTTCTTCATACGGGGCATCTAATGGGATACAGCGGATAGTCGCTTTCGTCTCGTCTTTGATTTTTTCTTCTGTTTCATTCGTTCCATCCCAATGCACCAAATAAAAACCACCATCTTTTTCAAGACGCTCCTTAAACTCTGCATAGGTATCTACCTTATGGATATTCGCCACTCTAAAATCTTGTGCACGCTTTAATAAGTTTGCTTGAATTTCATCCAACAAATCTTTAACACGTGTTTCAACACCATCTATAGCAACAACTGTTTTCTCTTTTGTATCACGACGCACTAACTCTACGTTTCCTGCAGCTAAATCTCTCGGTCCAATCGCCAAACGCACAGGAACACCCTTCATTTCATATTCTGCAAATTTCCATCCTGGTCGACGGTTATCGTCATCGTCAAATTTCACACGAATTCCAAGTAATTTAAACGCAGCAACTAGTTCTTTTGCTTTCGCTGAAATGGTTTCAAATTCTTCTCGTGATTTATAGATAGGAATGATCACCACATGTATCGGGGCTAATTTCGGAGGTAAAACCAATCCTTCATCGTCGGAATGCGTCATAATTAAAGCACCCATCAAACGAGTTGAAACACCCCAAGACGTTGCCCAAACATGCTCTAATTTTCCTTCTTTATCTGCAAACTTAACATCAAATGCTTTCGCGAAATTTTGCCCTAAAAAATGGGAAGTTCCTGCTTGTAACGCTTTTCCATCTTGCATCATTGCTTCAATACAATAAGTCTCTTCTGCTCCAGCAAAACGCTCACTTTCGGATTTATAACCACGAATAACTGGCATTGCCATATAACTCTCTACGAAATCCGTATACACATCCAACATTTTTTCTGCTTCTTCAATCGCCTCATCTTTGGTAGCATGTGCAGTGTGTCCTTCTTGCCATAAAAATTCCGTTGTACGCAAAAACAAACGTGTACGCATTTCCCAACGCACTACATTCGCCCATTGGTTAATTAATATTGGTAAATCTCTGTAAGATTGAATCCAATTTTTATAGGAATTCCAAATGATCGTTTCAGACGTTGGTCGTACAATTAATTCTTCTTCCAACTTCGCGTCTGGATCGACAATGATTCCAGAACCATCCTCCGCATTTTTCAAACGGTAATGGGTTACAACTGCACATTCTTTTGCAAAACCATCTACGTGATTCGCTTCTTTACTCAAAAAAGACTTCGGAATAAATAACGGAAAATATGCATTTGAATGCCCCGTCTCTTTAAACTTTGCATCCAAAACATCTTTCATATTTTCCCAGATAGCAAAACCATAAGGCTTGATAATCATACAGCCACGTACATCGGAATGTTCCGCTAAATCTGCACGATCCACTAATTCATTATACCATTTAGAATAATCTTCTTTTCGTGTAGGTAGATTTTTTGACATAGAATTGAAATTTGAAATGTAAAGATAATAAAAAGAGTGAAACGGTCCTTCGAGAACCTCAGGAACCGTTTCGAGTGACGAGTGACGAGTGAAGAAATGTAACTTAAAGCAACAAACCACACAAATCAGCTTAATACCTAATATTTATCGTATTTTTTACCTTGCTATAGTTGTAATTTTACATAAATAAAGACAAAAAGTCATTTAAAACAAAGGATAAATGACAAAAATTCCGACTTCAGTTTTAATAGTAGTAATGGAATCAAATTTGAATAATTAAATGAAACTCAAAAACTAGAAAAGATGGATTTTGAAAAATTTACACTAAAATCACAAGAAGCCATACAAAATGCGCAACAACAAGCGATTAATGGCGGATTTGGAACAATTGACACCGGACATTTGTTAAGAGGTATCTTGGAAGTCGACAAAGAAGTTACTCCTTACCTACTGCAAAAGTTAAATTGCAATCCACAAATAATTGAACAAGTACTCAACCGAATTATTGCTGGTTATCCAAAAGTTACTGGAGCGCAACTTCAAGCTTCCCAAACTTTTTCTAAACTATTAAATGACGCTATTACAAACCTCAAAGAATTTGAAGATCAATATGTTTCGATTGAGTTATTATTCTACACTTTAATAAACAGCAACGATGCTGTTGGAAAACTTTTAAAAGACAATGGCATCACACAAAAAAATCTAAAACAAGCAATTATGGACTTACGCAATGGTGAAAAAGTAACTTCTAACAATCCAGAAGGGAACTATCAATCGCTTGAAAAATATGCAAAAAACTTAAATCAACTGGCAAAATCTGGTAAATTAGACCCAGTAATTGGACGCGATGACGAAATTCGCCGTGTGTTACAAATATTAACACGCAGAACTAAAAACAATCCAATTTTGATTGGAGAACCTGGTGTAGGTAAAACAGCGATTGCAGAAGGTTTAGCGCACCGAATTGTACATGGCGATGTACCAGAAAACTTAAAGTCCAAAACGGTTTATTCCTTAGACATGGGTTCCTTGGTAGCTGGAGCAAAATACAAAGGAGAATTTGAAGAACGTTTGAAAGCAGTAGTAAAAGAGGTGATTCAAGCAGAAGGTGAAATCATTTTATTTATTGACGAAATCCACACCCTGGTTGGTGCTGGAGGTGGTGATGGCGCGATGGATGCCGCAAATATCTTAAAACCTGCATTGGCACGCGGTGAATTACGCGCTGTTGGTGCAACCACCTTGAATGAATACCAAAAATACTTTGAAAAAGATAAAGCACTTGTTCGTCGTTTTCAAACCGTATTAGTCGATGAGCCCTCCACAGAAGATGCTATTTCTATCTTACGTGGAATCAAAGACAAATATGAAAATCACCACAAAGTAATTATCAAAGATGCTGCAATTATTGCTGCTGTAGAACTTTCACAACGCTATATTACAGATAGACATTTACCAGATAAAGCTATCGATTTAATTGATGAAGCTGCTTCTAAAATACGGATGGAGATCAATTCTAAACCAGAAGAATTGGACGAATTAGAACGTAAAATCATGCAGTTAGAAATCGAGAAAGCGGCTATTTTACGTGAAAACGACACGAAAAAATTAGAATTACTCGGGAAAGATTTAGCAAACTTTCAACAACAACGTGATGCATTTCAAGCAAAATGGCAAGCAGAACGCGATGTGATTGACGCCGTACAAAAAACGAAAGAAGCTATCGAACATGCAAAATTAGATGCAGATGCGGCAGAACGAACTGGAGACTATGGAAAAGTAGCTGAAATTCGCTATGGTAAAATCAAAGAATTAGAATCGTTATTGGAAACCAACAAAGCGAAATTAGCAGAAATTCAAATCCACGCAAAAATGATTAAAGAGGAGGTGTCTGTAGAAGAAATCGCGGAAGTAGTTTCTAAATGGACTGGGATACCGGTATCCAAAATGATTGAATCCGAACGTTCGAAACTCTTAAAATTAGAAGATGAATTGAACAAACGCGTTGTTGGTCAATCGGAGGCCATTGAAGCACTATCGGATGCTGTGAGACGTTCGCGTGCAGGATTACAAGATGCAAAACGACCAATTGGATCCTTTATTTTCTTAGGAACAACCGGTGTTGGGAAAACAGAACTAGCGAAAGCATTAGCAGAATATTTATTCAACGATGAAAATGCAATGACGCGCATCGACATGAGTGAATACCAAGAAAAACATGCTGTAAGTCGTTTGGTAGGTGCACCTCCTGGATATGTTGGGTACGATGAAGGTGGACAACTAACCGAAGCTGTTCGCAGAAAGCCCTACTCTATTATCTTGTTAGATGAAATTGAGAAAGCACATTCAGATGTATTTAATATTTTGTTGCAAGTACTAGATGATGGACGATTAACGGATAACAAAGGACGATTGGTAAACTTTAAAAATACGATTATTATCATGACTTCCAATTTAGGTTCGCACTTAATACAAGAAACCTTTGACGGAAAAATGGCAAGTGAATTAGAGGCTGCAGGGGAAAAAGCGAAATTGTTAGTAACGGAATTACTCAAACAAACGATTCGTCCTGAATTTTTGAATCGTATCGATGAAACGATTATGTTTACTCCATTAACGAAAGGGGATATCCGTAAAATTGTAGAAATTCAGTTAAGCAACTTAAAACGCATGTTACTGGAAAAAGAGATTAAACTTGTAGTGACCGAGCATGCGTTTGACCATATCGCGGAAGTTGGCTACGATCCGCAATTTGGCGCGCGCCCGGTGAAACGTGTCATCCAAAAACAAGTATTAAACGAACTTTCGAAAGCGCTGCTTTCTGGTACAATTGACATATCGGATAATGTTGTAATGGATGTTTTCGACCATAAGATTGTATTTCGTAAACCAATTCATGCATTGGAAGCGAACTTGAATTAAACAGAAGGTTTAAAAAAACAAAAACGAGTAGCTCTTTCGAACTACTCGTTTTTTATTAATTGTATAAAGAATTACAATTAATTTGTTTTCAAAAATGTATTATTTTCTACTTGTTGAATATATACTTCAAAACCATTTTGAATAGAATTGGATACGTTCTCATCGAAAGTTACATATGTATTTTCGAGGTGATCATTCATTTCAACAAGTTTCTCAACCCATAATTTATTTTCTTTGGTTTCTAGGCTTTGCAACCACTCTTTTTGTGTTTTCGTAAAAATCTTTACGCTCTCTCTTTGAAATTTGTTAAGTGTTTGTAATTGTTTTGAGAAAACAGTTGCAGTAGTAACGATCGTTTGTTTGATTTCTTTCGAATTCAACATTCCTACACTTTCTACTTTTGTAGCGTTTAACATGAAGTGTAATGGATTGTTTTCCTTATACATTTCTGTTACTTTTTTCCCTGTCTCAATTAACTTAGCTAGGGTTTCTTTTTGCATCTCGATAGTAGATTCAAAAAGTGTTTGTTTTTCTGCTGTTTCCATTTATTTTAGTTATAGTTGTTACTTTGGTTAACTCCCTACTATTAGGAAGAGATAATAACTGGTTTTAATAGGATTGAAAGATACGCAATATTACTTAACAATCATATAATCAGATAGTTATTACATTTTAAATGTATAACAATTATAGCTATATCCCAAATATTTTAAGCGAAAAAATGCATTTTTAAGGTTTTATTAATAATTACTTCACAAAACTGCGCGTTTTCATCTTTTTTAATTGCGTAGTTCCTAAAATTTACACCGCGAAAATGAATTTATGCATCATGCATGAACTAACGTATATATTTTTTACCTAGAATAACAAAAAACGAGTAGCTCATTGGAACTACTCGTTTAAAAAAAATTAGCTAACTCTTTCTTCTTTACTTCTAAAGTATTGGTAGAAAAAGTTCATTTTTCTGAAGAAAATAAAGCAATTCTGTCACATTTGTCACATTACATTTCTTCATGATATTCTCTCGATGCTTCGCTACTGTTCGATCACTTATTCCTAAAGCTTCAGCGATAAGTTTGGATTGTAAACCTTGTTGTAACAAACGAATAATTTCCAATTCTCGTTTCGATATTTTTAAATGGGCAGAAAACTTTTTATCGGATTTAGAGGAAGCTTGTTTCTGTACTAATTTCAGTTGTGCAATCAATTCTTTTGAATAATAAGTTGCACCAGAAACAATTGCATGTATAGCATCTGTTAATTCATCGTAATCACTTGAAAAGGATAAATATCCTTTCACTTTATGTTTTACAACTTGCTGAAAATCGCTAATGGTACTTGTTGGCATTACTAACATTGCAGGTATCTCTAGCAATTTTAAATAACTAAGCAAGGACTTGTATTCACTACTTTCCAAAGGTAATGCAACTATGATAATTGAATTTGTAGGTAGCGCTTCTTTGGGTGCTGTCAAAAATGCTTCCAGGCTGATCGTAGCAACTTGGTATACATTATCTTGTTCTAAAAGCGTACATAATCCCTCTGAAAGAATAGACTTGTTCTTTATAATTAACGTATTAATTTTCATGAGAATGAGTTTTAATAGCATAAATAAACAAATACATTGAATAATTTCAATAATCTAACTTTCAGCTATATTCAGCGTTAATCGTTGGATTAAAAAGGGTGGTTTCTTTGAGATTTTAGAATTAAAAACAAACGAATTATGTTCTATTTATAGAAAATCTTAAAGAATAGTTTTTTTTGGATTTGAAACAGTAATTTTTACTTCTGACGCTTTGTAT
>JBIIKZ010000034.1:0-22864 GCA_044232905.1 Crocinitomicaceae bacterium | reverse complement strand
TTTTTAATCGTTGGGGTGCTGCGATTTACGAAACGAAAGAAGTACCATATAAAGATGATTGGGATGGTAAACCTAATGTTGGAGGAACATTGGGTACGAATGTGTTACCAGCAGGAACCTATTTTTATATGATTGAAAAAGGAGATGGAACAATTCCTGAGTCAGGATATGTTGAATTAGTTAAATAATAAAGTTAGAGTCAATGATAGTTTACAAATTAAAACATCGGTTAAGTGTCTTATTATTAGTTTTTATAGCTAGTAATGGTGTCTTTGCACAGCAAGATGCACAAGCAAGTATGTATATGTTTAATCCACTTCAGTTCAATCCTGGTTATACAGGTAGTAGAGGCGCTTTAAATGCAACATTAGTAAATAGAGCCCAATGGATTGGAGTTAGTGGAGCGCCTGTAACACAATTTTTATCGGTTCATGCACCTATTGCGCGTAAGGCGTTTGGTATTGGTGGACATTTTTCAAATGACATCATTGGTGCGAAATATAATACTTCTGTTTTTGCAGATTTAGCATACTCTCAACCTTTAGGAAAACGAAGACGGTTGAATTTTGGGATGAGTGCAGGATTAGATATGTATAATTTTGACTTTACAGCAAAAAAATTAAATCCAAATGATCCAACAGATCTTAATTTTTTAGTGCAAGATAATAAGATTGCATTCAATACTGGGATTGGTGTTTATTATCATACCAAAAGTTTTTATGCAGGTGTTAGTGTACCAAGATTGATGAAAGCTACATGGAATAATGTAGATTTAGCTGTTCAACACTTCTTTATAGCTGCTGGTTATGTATATCCAATTAATACTGTTACAGATTTGAAGGTTAGTAGTTTGTTGAAAGTTGTTAATAATGCACCAATTACCTTAGATTTAAATGCGAATTTATTTTTCTATAAAAAATTCTGGGTAGGTGGTATGTATCGTTATAATGAGTCATTTGGCGTTAATATGGCTGTTCAATTACAAGAAAAATGGATGTTTGGGTATTCTTTTGATTTTGTATACAATCAATTAAGAGCAACAAAAAATATAGGTACGCATGAATTAATGTTGACTTATGACATGAATGGTAGAAGATCAATATATGCTTCCCCTCGCTATTTTTAAAATTAATATTAATCATAAATTCAAATTCCGTGAAATTAGTTACACAACCAATCAAATTTAGTTTAACTGTACTTTTACTTGTAATAGTATCCACTTTTGCTTTCGGACAGACAAAGAAAGTTGCTCATGCTGAAAAATATTTTAATGCATATCGTTATCAAGAAGCAAGCGAGATTTATTTAGAATTAATCAATAGAGATAAGTTAGATGCAGAAGCATATCCAGATATTTATAGAAATGCTGCGGAAGCTTGTATTAGATGTAAAAAATATAATGAAGCGAATGATATTCTTTCTTATTTAAGTGGAACAACACAATTTACATTTGAAGATTCATATAAGTTGATTAAATTGTTGCTTTATATGGACAAAGCTTTTGATGCGCAAGCGATATATCAACATCCCGCATGTTCTACGAGCATTGATCCAAAAAAAGCGACACTTGATATTTACTTTGATAGTACTAATTTTTTAGCTAATCTTAAAAGCGATACTTCATTATTTTCTGTTTCTTTAGCTACATTCAACTCAAACAAAGGAGATTTTTCTCCTGCTTATCATCCAGAGGGTATTGCTTTTACTTCTGCTAGAAACAATGCAATGGAAACTCCTTGGGCAGTTCAAAACACGGCTTTTTTAGAACAATATTTATACAATAAAACAACCCAAAAAGTTAAAAAAGTTAAAGTCAAAGGATATAAGCATGATGGAGTTGCTTATTATGATAGTATTGATGCATTGTGGTATTATTCCAAAAACTTGAAAGCAAAGAAAAATGTACCATTAACTACAGTAGGTATTTTTATCTATGATGCTACCACAAGAATAGAAACTCCTTTTCCATATAATAATGAAAGTGTTTTTGTAGGACATCCAGCGCTTTCAAAAGATAGACAAGTTATGTGGTTTGCTTCAAATCGTGAAGGCGGTTTTGGAGGTATGGATATCTGGCATTCTACTAAAACATCTGATGGATGGGGTGAACCTATCAATGCAGGTAGTTTGGTAAACAGTACAGGTGATGAAATGTTCCCATACGAAGCGAACGGAAAGCTATTTTTTGCAAGTAATGGTCATCCTGGTTTGGGAGGATTAGATATATTTAAAGCTGAATTAACTGGACAAGATGCGCAAAACGTCAACAATGGAGGATGTAATTTAAATAGTCACGGAGATGATTTTTCACTAATAGTTGACGCATCTGATACACTTGGTTATTTTTCTAGTAATCGCGGTGATTTTGTTGATCGTATTTATAATGTTATTTTATATAAACCTAAAAATGATTCTATTTTTGTGAAATTTACGCAGGATTCAATAGCAGATATTTTAGTGGAAGTACTTGATTCTGCTGGAAATGTTATTTTTGCAGGTAAAACGAACGAAGCTGGTGAATTAATTTTCAAAGCTTTACCAGATGTAGCATATAGGGTTAGAACTAAACATCCCGATTTAGTAGATGCAGAGTTTGATTTTAATGCAATAGGTATAGTTGCTGGTGATACAATTACCAAAGGGTTAGATTTGCATAAAAAACAAATTACATGGTCTGGTGTTGTTACTGAAAAAGAAACACAAGATAAACTAGAAGGTGCCGAATTGGTTATTAAAAATTTAGAAACAGGTGTAATTACTACTTCAATTTCTGGTAAGGATGGTGAAATTAATGTTGATTTACCTCCTGGACAATACCAAGTTACGGCTTCTTTGTATGGACACGATCCAAAATCTTTTAAATTAACTGCAGTTAAAGGGGAAAAAGAAATCAAAAAAGACATAGAATTGTCTAAAACAGGTAAAAATGTTGCTGTTAAATTAGATAATATTTTATATGATTACAATAAGTATACATTGAGTTCAGTTGGTAGAGCAGAGTTGGATACTTTGGTGTTATTCTTAAAAGAGAATAAAGATGTAACTGTAGATGTAAGTTCACATACGGATAGTAGAGGTAAATCAGAGTACAATATGAATTTATCTAAATTAAGAAGTCAGAGTTGTGTGAATTATTTAGTGACAAAAGGTATTCCTCGCGTTAAATTAAATGTTAAAAATTATGGAGAAACAGAATTACTAAATCAGTGTGCTGATGGTGTAGAATGTACAGAGGAATTACATCAAATAAACCGTCGAACCGAATTTGTAATAATCTTTCCGGAGGAAGGTAAAGCAGTCAAGAAATAAAATAATTTAATTAAATATATAAAATAGCCTGTGGAAATTTCACAGGCTATTTTGTTTTATAGATTTTACGTTTATCTTTGCATTTAAATAGTTCATTGTTTCTTGATACTTATACAGAAAGGTGGAGGGACTGGCCCGAAGAAACCTTGGCAACCTACTTCGGTAAGGTGCCAAATCCTATTTGCACTTGCAAAAAAGATAAGTACTTCAATTTCCGTATCCGTATCGTATAACTTAAATGATAATTAAATGGATATTAGAGAAGTATTAAACGAACGAATATTAGTGTTAGATGGTGCTATGGGCACTATGATTCAAAAACACGATTTAACAGAGCAAGATTTTAGAAATGGTTGGTTTGAAAACCATACATCTCCTTTGAAAGGTAATAATGATTTATTATCACTTACTAGACCAGAGATTATTGAAGAAATTCATCGATTGTATTATGCGGCTGGTGCAGATATTGCAGAAACAAATACTTTTTCTGGAACGACAATAGCGCAAGCGGATTATGGGTTGGAAAGTGCTGTATATGCAATAAATTTTTATTCTGCTCAATTGGCGCGCAAGGTTGCAGATGAATTTACAGCGATAGAACCTACTAAACCTAGATTTGTAGCTGGTTCAATTGGCCCTACAAATCGAACAGCATCTATTTCTCCAGATGTAAATGACCCTGGATATCGCGCTGTAACTTTTGATGATTTGGTTGTGGCATATACACAACAAGTAGAGGCTTTGATGGATGGTGGAGTAGATATATTATTGGTTGAAACCGTTTTTGATACACTCAATGCAAAAGCTGCACTATTTGCAATAGATGAAGTTTTTGAAAAACGAGGAGTTAAAATACCAATTATGGTTTCTGGTACAATTACGGATGCAAGTGGAAGAACATTAACCGGTCAAACAGCGGAAGCTTTTTTAATTTCAGTCTCCCATTTACCTTTATTGAGCGTAGGATTTAATTGTGCTTTAGGAGCTTCTATGATGCGACCATATTTACAGGTATTAGCTAAAAATGCTCCTTTTGCAGTGAGTGCGCATCCAAATGCGGGATTACCTAATGAATTTGGTAAATACGATGAGACAGCAGATATGATGGCTGTTCAAATTAAGGAATTTTTAGATGAAAATTTGATAAATATCATTGGTGGTTGTTGTGGAACTACACCTGATCATATTCAAGCAATAGCAAATTTGGCTAAAAATTACAAACCACGTCAAATCGATCTTAACTACTAATATGAGTACGAATTTACCACCATTAAAACTTTCAGGTTTAGAGCCTTTAATTGTAACAAAAGAAACAAATTTTATCAATATTGGTGAAAGAACCAATGTTACTGGTTCACGTGCTTTTTTAAGAATGATAAAAGAAGGCCGCTTTGAAGACGCATTATCGGTTGCTTTGGAGCAAGTGCAAGGAGGAGCGCAAATCATCGATGTAAACATGGATGAAGGGATGATAGATGGCAAAGCGGCAATGATTCAGTTTTTGAATTTGATTGCTTCTGAGCCAGATATTTCGCGTGTTCCAATTATGATTGATAGTTCTAAATGGGAGATTATTGAAGCTGGTTTAAAATGTGTTCAAGGAAAAGGGATTGTTAATTCTATTTCACTGAAAGAAGGTGAAGTTAATTTTATTGAGCAAGCTTCAAAAATTAAGCGTTATGGAGCTGCAGTTATCGTTATGGCTTTTGATGAAGATGGTCAAGCAGATTCTTACAAACGAAGAATTGAAATTTGCCAAAGGTCTTATCGCATATTAGTGGAACAAGTTAAATTTCCTGCACAAGATATTATTTTCGATCCTAATATTTTTCCTGTTGCAACAGGAATGGAGGAGCATAATAATAATGCAGTTGACTTTTTCCGCGCAACAAAATGGATTCGCACCAATTTACCTGGCGCACATGTAAGTGGGGGAGTTTCCAATGTGTCCTTTTCTTTTCGTGGAAATGATAAAGTAAGAGAGGCAATGCACTCTGTTTTTTTATACCATGCTATCAAAGAAGGAATGGATATGGGGATTGTTAATCCTACTATGCTAGAAATTTACGATAATATTCCGAAAGATTTATTAGAATTTGTTGAAGATGTAATCCTAAACAGAAGATCCGATGCAACGGAGCGATTGTTAGAATTCGCTGAAACAGTTAAAGGCGATGCAACAAAAAAAGAGGTAGACTTATCTTGGAGAAATGCACCTGTACAAGAGCGATTGGCGCATGCGCTTATTAAAGGTATCGTTGAATTTATAGAAGAGGATACAGAGGAATGTCGCAAATTATATCCACGACCTATACAAGTGATTGAAGGGCCTTTAATGGATGGAATGAATGTTGTTGGTGATTTATTCGGAAGTGGTAAAATGTTTTTGCCGCAAGTAGTTAAGTCAGCTCGAGTAATGAAAAAAGCAGTTGCTGTATTATTGCCATATATTGAATTAGAAAAAGCTGGCACTAGTAGTTCTGCAGGAAAAGTCTTGATGGCAACAGTAAAAGGCGATGTACACGATATCGGAAAAAACATCGTTGGCGTAGTATTGGGTTGTAACAATTATGAAGTAGTAGATTTAGGAGTGATGGTACCGGCCGAGAAAATTATTGAAGCTGCAATTCGAGAAAAAGTGGATGTCATTGGATTAAGTGGTTTAATTACACCTTCTTTAGATGAAATGGTTCATATGGCAAAAGAAATGCAAAGAGCAGGTTTAACTATTCCTTTAATGATTGGAGGAGCTACAACTTCAAAAGTTCATACTGCTGTTAAAATTGAAGAATTTTACACAAATGGACCTACGATACATGTGTTAGACGCTTCTAGATCTGTAACAGTAGTGGAAAGTTTATTAGGGCAAAGAAAAAACGATTTTCTAGCTGCTATCAAAACAGAATATGAAACACTTCGAGTGCATCATGAAAAACATAGAAATGCGAAACGTTTATTGAGTTTAGACCTTGCACGTAAAAATAGATACCAAATTGACTGGAATCAAGCAGATTTAAAATCACCCACATTTATCGGAAATAAAACGATTTTAAATTACCCTTTAGATAAATTGGTGAAGTATATTGATTGGACTCCTTTCTTTCAAACATGGGAGTTACATGGTAAATTTCCGCAAATTTTGAACGATGAAATTGTAGGGGTAGAAGCAACGAGTTTATTTGCCGATGCACAAGCGATGCTAGCTAAAATTGTTCAAGAAAAATGGTTAGAAGCACGCGCAGTAGTTGGTTTATATCCTGCTAATAGTGTTGGAGACGATATTGAAATCTATTCGGATGAATCTCGATCAACAATTCTTAATGTACAACATGCATTACGACAACAAACAGAGAAAGTAGCAGGTGCACCAAGTATGTCATTGGCTGATTTTATTGCGCCAAAAGAAACGAATTTAAAGGATTATATAGGCGGATTCGTAGTAACTACTGGGATAGGACTAGATGAAAAAGTAGCTGAATTTGAAGCGCAACACGATGATTATAATGCGATTTTATTAAAAGCACTTGGAGATCGATTAGCAGAAGCTTTTGCAGAGCATTTACACGCAATTATTAGAACAGATCTATGGGGTTATGCATCTAATGAGGATTTAAGTAATGATGAATTGATTAAAGAAAAATATCAGGGTATTCGACCTGCACCAGGGTATCCAGCATGTCCAGATCATACGGAGAAAATAGGTTTGTTCAAGCTATTGGACGCAACAAATGTTACTGGTGTTTCATTAACTGAAAGTTTAGCAATGCTACCTACGTCTTCCGTTAGTGGTTGGTATTTTGCACATCCTCAGGCAAAATATTTTGGTTTAGGCAAGATTACAGAAGAACAAGTAGCCGATATTGCTAAACGAAATGGACGTTCTTTCGATGCTATGTCTCGTTGGTTAGGAAGTGTAATTCACTAGTTTTTTGTATCTTTATTTTTCTTTCACAGGAGAATAGGTTTATGAAACAGTGTATTAATACTTTTATTTTTGTTTTAGTAAGTTTTTTTGGACTTTCCCAAGCTCCTATTGCAGATTTTTCCACAAATACTACAAAGGTTTGTGTAGGTACATCCATAAGTTTTACCAATTCCTCTATCTCTGGAAATTCATCCATTCAAACTTCTTCTTGGGATTTTGGTGATGGTAATACTAGTACTGTTTCAGCTACAAATGGTACGGAACATACGTATACTTCTCCAGGTTTTTACACCGTCGAATTATTAGTAATTTCAAAGAGTAATGTTACTGGGCAAAGGAAAAAGACAAATTATATTGAAGTTTTAGCGTTACCAAAAGCAGACTTTGAGTTTGCAGGAGATAAGTGTACTTTACCTGCTACTATTTCAATTATCAATAAGTCATCTTCTGGTTCTGGTTATTCGTATAAGTGGGATTTTGGAAATGGACAAACTAGTACAACTAGTTCACCTGCTCCGATTGTTTTTTCTTCAGCAGGAACATTTTCTATTTCATTGACTTTATCCAATAATTTTCCTGGTTGTTCTGGAGCAACAGGGACGACAGCAAAACCAATTATTATTTATGATTTTAAGGGGACGATTATAGGATTGAATTCTATTTGTGCGCAATCTTCTACGGATTTAGTTGTTAAGCCAAACCGAAAAGTGGATTTATATTCGTGGGATTTTGGTAATCAAACAACTGGTGGGAATAATGACTCAATGACTGGTGTTTTTAAAAAACCAGGAAATTATACCGTTTCGGTAACTATGACAGATAATTCCATTTCTTGTAGTGCAAAGGCAACCTATAAAGTATTAGTAAAGCCTTTACCTTCTCCAAGTTTTTCCGTAAATAAATTAAGAGTATGTCCAAATTTTCCGATTCAATTTACAAATACAACAGCAGAAGGATCAAATTTTGTGTGGAATTTTGGGGAGGGTAGTTTCTCTGGTAGAAATCCTTCACCAACGTCTTACAGTAAAGAAGGTGATTATTCGGTATCACTAGAGTGTAAAGGAACAAATGGTTGTATTGGTCAGTATAAAATTGATAAATATATTTTAGTGCGTAGTCCTCATCCTAAAATTTCAGCTGATATATTGAAAGGTTGTTCAATGTTAACAACCCAATTTTCAGATACATCAATAATGTCAGATATTGAAAATCCAATCGTAAAATGGGAATGGGATTTCGGAAATGGAAAGACTTTTAAAGGAAAGAAACCACCTAAACAGACGTACGATATTGGTAAATATGATATAAGACTAAAAGTAACTACTTTAACTAATTGTCTGAATGACACAGTTTTTAAGTCTTTTATTAAGGTTGGTAAAATTGAAAAAGTAAATTTTACCGTACAACCAAAGTCGGCTTGTGTAAAAAAACCGACTCAATTTTTAGACGCGTCAACAATTCTTGCACCACACACTGCGGATGAAATAGTTTATAGTTGGGAATTTGGTGATGGGACTAAGGAGATTAAAAACAATCCAAACCATGCATATAGTATTGATACTGGTTATTTTGATGTTAAGTTAAAAATTGATTTTAGAGGTTGTATAGATTCTGTATTTATACCTAAAGCGGTATATACAAAACCTACTTTAGCTAGATTTGAAGTGCAGAAATTATATTGTAATCCAAAAATGCCTTTAAGTGTAACATTTAATGATTTATCAAAGTCTAAAAAGACAGATGATGTAACTGTTGATTGGTCTTTTGGAGATGGTAAAACAGGAACAGTTTCAAAAGTAAACATGAATAATGTGGCTTTAGGTTCAATGAATTCAGTTTTTACGGCATACGGAACTTATACAGCAGTTCAGACAGTGACCAATCATACGACTGGCTGTGTGGATACCGCTAAAAGGGAGTTTCATATTTCTTGGATAAAACCTAGTTTTACAATTGATCAAGATTCTGTTTGTCAATATACAGAAGCAGGATTCCACGATAACAGTACCACTTTTCAAAAGCACCCTTTGGCCTCCTGGAGATTTTTATCGGGTGATGGCGGTCAAGTTTCGGGTATGAATTCTAGCTACATGTATAAAAATAGCGGGAAGTTTCAAATAAAATTGATTCCAACAAATTCTGTAGGGTGTTTTGATACAATTCCATATGATAGTTTGACGGTTCTTAATTTACCAAAAGCAATTATCGTTGCAGATAAAAAGATAGGGTGCATAGGTTCTATTATCTATTATTCTAATCAATCTCACAAACAAGGTAATGGTGTTTCGTTGAATTCTTACTATTGGACATTTGGATATACAAAAAGTAAAGATTCAACTTTTAACCTATCGGATGTAAAATCACAATTATATCAAGGAGTCGGGAAATTTAATACTTATTTACAGGTAAAAGATAAATTTGGATGTAAATCATTTTTAGATTCTGTACAAATTGAAATTACACAACCTAATTCTGAGTATGCATATAAACCAATAGTTTGTAATAACGAAGTATTTATAACGTATTGTAAAAATTCTGCTCCTGGAACTAAAAATTCATGGTTGATAGATAATGTTCAAGTTGCTTTTGATCAAGATACTTTAAAATATTCTTTTCAAGATAAATCGAATGAGATTTTTGTCAATCATAAAATTTCTATGGCTTCAGTCGATGTAAATGGATGTCCTAATAAAAAAGAAAATGTTATTTCCGTTTCGCTTCCTAAAGCTAATTTATCCTATCATTTAAAGAGTCAGATAGAGAACAATATGAATGATAAAGGGGAATTTAAGTGTCCTCCGATAGAAAGTAAATACCAAGATATTACTTCTTCGATTGGTAAGATAGACTCTTCCTTTTGGAGTTTTGGAATAGGAAAAAAAGCAATCAATCATAAACCGACAATTAACTATTTGTTTCCAGGTACATACTCTGTTACTTTAAAATCAAAGGATGAATATGGGTGTTTTGGAGATACTACTTTAATTGATTTTTTAACTATTCTAGGACCAAAAGCTGTTTCAAGTTGGAGCAGTTTAGGAGATGTTTGTGGTCAGAATTACGAATTTAACTTATCTAAATTAGAGAATGTAACTTCGATCTATTGGTCATTAGATGACGATACATTTATTGGTGATTCATTGTCTTTCAATCATTCTTATTTAAATATTCAAAAATTTGGTCCAACAGTCACTTTAAAAGATTTAGAAGGTTGTAAGGTAACTTACCCTTTGGATACGATTAACATACCTGATAAAGGAATTAAAGCAAGTTTTGAAATTCAAAAAAACTTAATCAAAATAGGAGAGAGTACTATTTTTAAAGATTACTCTTCTCCAAAAGAGCAGTTAGTTTTATGGAAATGGAATTTATCGGATGAAGACTCCATTTTAGCGATAACAAATGAAGATATTCTTCATAAATATTTAAAAGGTGGAAAAAAAATCGTATTACTAACTATTAAGGATCAGAACGGATGCTCAGATCAAGATGTTCATTCTTTGGAAGTTTTAGATGATTATGATGTGCCAAATGTAATAACACCAAATGGAGATGGAGTAAACGATAAATTAGTTCTTTTTGATGAAATTTTTACTAATTATTCGGTGTTTATTTTTAATCGATGGGGAAATAAAGTTTACACTTCATTAAATCAGAAGGGTGTTTTTGTCTGGGATGGAATGGATGAGAAGGATTATAAATTGGAAGATGGTGTTTATTTTTTTAAATTAGAGGGTACATTATTAAACGGTAAATTTTTCACTAAAAATGGAAATATATCACTCTTATCAAATTTAAAATGAGATATTGGAAGTTTGTTTTTTTTATCGTTGTTTTAGGATTAAATTCTATTGTTTTTGCTCAGGCTCCAAATGTTAGTTTTGAAACAAATACAACAAAAGTATGTTTAGGTTCTGCTGTATTGTTTGAAAATAAAACAATACCTGGAAATGCTTCTTTGGATAAGTCTTTGTGGGATTTTGGAGATGGTATAATAGTTAATATCGAAGGAAAGACTGCTATAAGTCATACATATTCTAAAATAGGTAATTATACAGTTGAGTTGTTTGTTACTTCTAAAAATGGGTTGTCTGGAAAAAAAAGAATTACAAATTATATTGAAGTAATTCCTATCCCGAGTATAGATTTTGAATTGTTAGGAGATAATTGTCATTTGCCTGCTAAAATCAAAGTTGTAAATAAAACGATTAATCCTTCTGAATTTTCCTATTCATGGGATTTTGGGAATGGTGTGAAAAGTACTTTGAGCTCGCCTGATTCAATTCTTTTTTCAAAAGAAGATACATTTTCTATAAAATTACAATTAATCAATAGTAAAATTTCGTGTAATGCATCCTTGAAACGGACCAAACAAATTTCGGTGTATGATTTTAAAGGTAAAATTGTAGGCGAAGATATTTTTTGTGAGCGCGAAACAAAAAAATTATTTGTCAATGCAAATTATCCGTTGGATAATCTTTTTTGGAAAGTAATTAATGGTTCGATTGTTTCTAGTAAAGATTCTGGGTTTGTTACAGTTAATCAATCGGGTAAATTTATATTGAAAGTAGAAGCTTTTTCTAAAAAAATAAATTGTCAATCGACATTTTCACTACCGATAACAATTAAACCTTCTCCTTTACCAACATTTACAGCAAATAAACAAATAGCATGTCCCGGTTCTCCAATTCAATTTACAGAGACTACTTCTAAAACACTTGCTTACACGGATTTTAAATGGTTTTTTGGTGATAATACAACTTATATCGGAAATAAGCCATCGACGAAATCTTATGAAGATATTGGAAATTATACAGTTACATTGACTTGTAAAGGTACGAATGGATGTACTGGATACATTCAACATGCTAATTTTATTAAAATTCAAGGTGCAGTTCCGATTTTTAGTGTTGATAAACCGCAAGTATGTTCTGGCGGTAAGGTTAAAATAACTGCTAAAAGTGATTCTTTAAGTAATTGTGTTTGGGATTTTGGTGACGGTACGACGTATTCTGGTAATAATCCACCACTTCATACCTATATGAAAGATAGTAGTTATACAGTTTCTCTGAAATGTATAATGCCTAATGGGTGTATTGGGAAAAATACGATGCAGAATTTTATTCTAGTTAAGGGACCTAAACCGTTTTTTAAGGTTTCAAAAGAAGTTATTTGTCCCGGAATGTCTTGTGATTTTTCAGTTTCTGATTCGATAACTACTTGTCAATGGGGCTTTGGGGACGGAGCAACATCGGCAATTAGAAATCCAGTCCATGTATATCAAAAGGAGGGGAAATATGCTATTACATTAAAAGCTACATTTAAAGATGGTTGTGTTGGTAAACAAACAAAAGAAAATGTAATATCTGTTACACATCCTTCAGCAATTATTCATTCCAATGTAGTTAATGGGTGTGAAAAGTTAGCCGTTTTTTTTAGTGATAGTTCTATAAATCCAGTGAAAAATGATCCGTTTGTTCTATGGAAATGGGATTTTGGAAATGGGGTAGTATCCAATGAAAAATCTCCTCCAATCCAGTATTTTAGCGCTGGAATTTATGATGTTAAATTAAGTGTTACTTCCGCAAATAAGTGTACAAAGGATACCATTTTTAAAAAAATGATTCAAGTAGGTAGAATTGATGGATTGAATTTTTCTAATAATCCTAATTCTGCATGTAAAAATTTGGATGTTTCATTTTATCAACAGGTGCAAATTAATTCCCCACATACGAAAGAAGAAGTTACATATACCTGGGATTTTGGAGATAGTTCCAAATTGGAGCATGAAGTAAATCCTAAACATGTTTTCTCGCAAGGAATTGGTTTTTATGATGTTAAGTTATTAGTAGAGTTTAGAGGTTGTAAGGATTCAATTATTAGAAATAATGCAGTAGAAGTGAAGCCTTCAAAAGCTTTTTTTGATGTACAGAAGTTATACTGTAATCCAAGCAGTTTACCTGTAAAAGTAAATGTGAAAGATAAATCAAAATCGAGTTTATCGGATAATATTCAAACAAAATGGGAGTTTGGAGATGGGAACTCAACAACTATTACTAATGTGAATTTGGCAGATAGTAATTTAGCATCAACATCCCATTTATTTAATGATTATGGTACTTATACAATTAAACAAACAATAAATAATTTAACTAGTGGATGTACAGATACAATTTCCAAAAAAGTACATATTTCATGGATTCAACCAGATATAGTTATTGGAACAGATTCTGTTTGTAATTTATCTTCTTTTAAACTTATGGACAATTCCTCTACGTTTATTTTGCATCCAATAAAATTCTCTACATTTCTTTTAGGGGATGGAAATACATTGAGTGGGGATGTTGTTAGTTATGCATATACTAAAACAGGATCTTATTCTATATTTGGTGTGCCTATGAATTCAGTTGGTTGTTCGGATACAACGAAATTAGCAAAAGGGATATCTGTATTAGCTTTACCTGTTAGTTCAATTTCAGCAGATAAAAAAATTACGTGTAAAGGAAAGCGTGTTCATTTTGGTAATAATTCGTATCCAGTAATTGGAGGGTTTCCTTTAAGCTCTTTTTATTGGACATATTCTAATTTTTCAAAGATAGATACTACTAATAACCTAACAGATTCGGTATCGATGGATTACTTTATGCTAGGGGATTATTATACCACTTTAATTGTAGAAGATAAATTTGGTTGTAGATCTAGAGATAGTGTTAAAATTCAAATCAAACAACCAAGTGCTGAATTTACCATGCAAAATTTCATTTGTAATAATGAATTATTTAGAGCAACTATAAATCAAAAAAATAGTGGCGGTCTAAATTCTTGGATCGTGGATAATAATATGGTTAATTTTGGAGATAGTTTAATTTTTTCATTTCAAGAGCCTTCTAATCAATTATATACTTCCCATCGTGTTGAGTTAGCGGTTATTGATTCCAATTCTTGTATAAACAAAAAAGAGTCAATTATTAAAGTTTCACATCCTCAAGCAGGGATTTCATACACTTTGTCAAGTCCTTTAAATAACAATATAAATGATTTGGGTGAATTTAAGTGTCCTCCAATTACATCTACTTTTCTAAATACAACAAAATCAATTGGTAAAGTTGATTCATCTAGTTGGAAGTTTTGGACCGGGAAAACATCGGATCTATTTAGTCCACAAGTAAATTATTTTTTCCCAGGGACGTATTCTGTATCTCTTGCTTTGGTAGATGAATTTGGGTGTAAATCAGATACTACAATTGTAAATTTTTTAACTATTTTGGGCCCTCAAGGGGTACCTTCCTGGATAAAAACAGATTCGATATGTGGTCAAAAATTTATATTTGATCTAACCGATATGGAAAATGTTTCCGGAATAACTTGGTATTTAGGTAAGGATTTAATTGTTCGTGACTCTACACATTTTAATTATTCTTTTTTAGGAAACAATGCGTATTCTCCTTATGTAATTTTGACCGACACTTTAGGATGCAATGTTACTTATTACACAGATAGTATTGTTGTTCCAGATTTAGGTGTAATTTCTAAATTCTATAAGGAGGATAAGAATTATAAATTGGGTGAATTAGTTGATTTTTCAGATTTCTCCAGTAATAAGAATGATATTATTTCTTGGGACTGGAATTTAGGAGATACAACGATTTATTACACAAATTTTCAAAACGCTATTAAGAAACAATATGTGAGTAGCGGGGATAAAACAATTGAATTAAAAGTGACAAATTCAAAAGGCTGTTTCGATGTTTCCTCACAAATGATAAAGGTTATCAATGATTGTGATATCCCAAATGTAATAACGCCCAATGGTGATGGCATAAATGATCAATTTCAATTGTCGGATCAAATTTTTAAGCAATATAATATTACTGTTTTTAATCGTTGGGGAACGATCCTACTTCGTAAAGTAAATCAAACAGATTTAGTCATGTGGGATGGGAAAAATGACAATAAAGAAGTTTGTGCTGATGGTGTCTATTTTTATATTTTAGATGGCTTTTTATTGGATGGAACTTCTTTTAAGAAAACGGGAAATATATCGGTACTTAAAAACTAATCAATAGAAGCAAGAGATAACAACTGCATTCCAGTTATTAAAGCATGGATATCAATATCAAATTTAGGATGATGTACACCAAATGTGATTCCTTTGTCGGTATTTCCAACTCCAAGTCTTACAAAACAAGTTGGTATTTTTTGTGAGTAGAACGCAAAATCTTCCGATGTTAAACGAATCGGTAGGTCTTGCACATGTGTACGACCAAAAAACACTTCGCTTTTTATTTTTAAACTTTTTGTGAGTTCTTCATTATTATAAAGACATGGATATCCATTACTAATAACCACATCTACAGTTCCTCCAAATGTTTGTGCGATAGATTCAGCCTGATATTTTATCAGCTCTAATGCTTTTTTTCTCCAAGCCTCATCCATTGTTCTAAAAGTTCCTTTAAGATGAACGATTGATGGAATTATATTTGTTGCTCCAAGTCCCTCGAAATAACCAAAGGAAAGTACACTCGGAGTTTTTGGGTCACAAGAACGACTTATAATTTGTTGTAAAGAAGTTACAATATTTGCACCTATGAGTATTGGGTCGATACATTGATGAGGCATAGCACCATGTCCTCCTTTGCCATGAATGGTTATGTAAACCTCATCACAAGAAGCCATGTATAATCCTTCTTTAAAACCAACATTTCCGACTTCCATCTCTGGAAAAACATGTAAAGCATACATTTTTGAAACTTTTGGGTTTGTCAGCACTCCAGCTTCAATAAGAATGGAAGCTCCTCCTGGGTTTTTCTCTTCTCCAGGTTGAAAAATTAATTTTATTGGATGTTTTAATTCATTACGAATTTCGTTTAATATTTCTGCTACTCCCAATAATATACTTGTGTGGACATCGTGTCCGCAAGCGTGCATAACTCCTGGAACGGTTGACTTATAAGACACTTCATTTTCTTCTTTTATTGGTAATGCATCTAAATCTGCGCGCAAACCAACAAAAGAATCTGATAATGTGTGATGATCCGCCATTATTAGTCCAACTACCCCAGTTTTTCCAATTCCTTTTTCTGTATGAATACCTAATTCTATTAATTTTGATGCAACAAATTCACAGGTATTATATTCTTCAAAAGAAAGCTCAGGATTTGCATGCAAGAATTCTCGATACCCATTTATTTTCTCTAAAAGTTTTACAGGCTTCTCTTGGATGTGTTTTAGTATTTTTGGATTCATTGTTTGATAGAGTTATATCCAGATAAGATCATTTTAATGGAAATATAGATCATTATTATTCCAAAAACTAGTTTTACGATTCCTGGATGTAATTTCAGGGAGATTCTAGAGCCAAAATAACCACCTACAATAAAAGCAAGGGCTATTATTCCGCCATACCACCAGTTTATATTGCCAGCTTTTTGATAATTCATAACAGCAAGTATACCAATAGGAGGGAGCATTAATAACAAACTTGTTCCCTGTGCTTGATGTTGTGTAAGTCCCATAAAATAAACTAATGCTGGAACAATTACGATACCACCTCCAACACCTATGAATCCACTAATCATGCCCGCAAAAACACCAATCACTAGAAGAATTAAGATTTCATGTAAGGTCAGGTTCATTTTCATTTTCATTTTTTAGTTAATAGTAGAAAGTATAAAGTTACAAGTTTTTAGATAAAAGACTATTAGATAAAAGAGCAAAGACAACCATCGGTGCTTCATCTTTTGTCTACAAATCATTATTCTACCAATAGGTTACATCCGCGAATATCAGAATTATCAAATCTACCTAGCAGTTGAAATGAATCCCCAAAAACTTTACCTAGGTCTTGCGTAGCAATAAAAGAACACGAGTATAAATTAGCAAGATCTATAACATTGATTCCTCCTGTTTTTCCTTCAGCTTCAAAGCTCAAAGCGTCATTAACATCTCTAATTAGTATTTTCATCCAGGGTGGCGTAGTGAAAACGCCATTTTTATCACTATATGCTTGAGATAATAATTCACTCATACCGTATTCAGATGCGATATACGCAACATTTAAACCATCTATAAGTTCTTTGTGAAGTTCTTCTTTCGTAAGTTCTTTTCTTCGACCTTTCATTCCACCAGTTTCTATGATCGTCGCTTGTGCAAGGTCTATTTTTTGTTCTGCTAAATCGAGTAAGGCATAACTAACACCAAATACTACCACTTTTTTCCCTAATGCAAGTGCACTTTGATATGTTTTATTAATTTTTTCTAAATCATTCAGGTAAAAACCAGATAGAGAATTGTTAGACTGTTGAATTAAAGCATGCACCATATAAACCAAACTGGATTCACCTTGCTCGATATAATTTGGTAATAATGCAATAATGACTTGTTCCTCTGGATTACCTATTTGATTTCGATAGGTTGGTTCGAATGACCTAGTATACATTTCAAGGTCTTCAATATAGTGGTTACTTCTATTTCCTCCCGTACCACTACTTTTAAAATGTATTGCTATATCTTTTTGAAAACACCTGATTTCATGCGTCTTAAAAAATGAAATAGGAAGAAATGGAATTTCAAAAATAGAAGTTGGCTTTGTTTTTCCTAGATAATCTACAAATCGTTTATATATAGGATTATTTCGGTATTGAAATTCAAATACTTCAAGTGCAATTTCTTCGAAATTAGAGTCTGTAACCGAAAAGATTTTATTTTTCAATTAATATAAAAAATGATGGTAAGGATAACGAATTTTAAAAATCTCTTTTACCTTTTCATAAACAACCGTCTTAAATTCTTCGATGTTATCTTTATTTTCAGCAGAGATAAAAACACAATTTTCATTGTTCATTTTTGACATCCAAGTCTTTTTTAATTCTTCTAAAGAAATATTTTCGCGAGAATTTGGACTTAAGTCGTCTTCGTCTTTTTCTACGTAAGTAAAAGCGTCAATTTTATTAAAAACTATGATGGTAGGCTTTTCGGAATTGTCAATTTCAGCTAATGTTTCATTTACGACATTAAATTGATCTTCAAAATTAGCGTGGGAAATGTCTAATACATGAATCAATAAATCCGCTTCTCTTACTTCATCGAGTGTAGATTTGAAAGATTCGATGAGTTGGTGAGGTAGTTTTCGAATAAACCCTACTGTATCTGTTAAAAGAAAAGGTAAGTTTTCAATTACCACTTTTCGAACAGTAGTATCAAGTGTTGCAAATAATTTATTTTCAGCAAAAACCTCGGATTTACTGATAAGGTTCATTATAGTGCTTTTTCCAACATTGGTATATCCTACTAGTGCAACACGCACTAATTGACCTCGGTTCCCCCTTTGAATAGACATTTGTTTGTCAATTTCTTGCAATTTTTCTTTCATTAAAGAAATACGCATTTGAATAACTCGTCTATCGCTCTCAATTTGAGATTCACCAGGACCACGTAAACCAATTCCACCTTTTTGTCTTTCTAGGTGTGTCCACATACGTGTAAGTCTTGGAAGCATATATTGTAATTGCGCGAGTTCAACCTGTGTTTTAGCATGAGAGGTTCTTGCGCGACTAGCGAAAATATCTAGTATTAAAATGTTTCGGTCAAGAATTTTACACTCTAACTCACGTTCAATATTACGTAATTGGGAAGGAGAAAGTTCATCATCAAAAATGACCATTTCGATTTTTTCTCGCTTGATATATTCCTTTATTTCCTCCAATTTTCCCGTGCCTACAAATGTTTTAGGGTTCTGCATCGGTAATTTCTGCAAAAATCTTTTTACAGTAATTGCACCCGCAGTATGTGCTAGGAATTCAAGTTCGTCTAGGTATTCATTAGCAGTTTCGTCACTTGTTTTTTGTGTAACTACTCCAACAATGATACAAGTCTCCTCTACATGATCTACAACAACATGTCCTTCTTCCATTAATTTCTCAAGGATTTAACAAAAATGACTAAAGCGTCTATTTCTTTTTTTGAACTGATAATATCTTTAAAAGGCATCATACCTTTTTCGTTGCCATTTTCAATAGTATATTGAATTTGACTATCGGTAATTTTACTAATCTTTAAGTTTGCAGCACCTGAAATTCCTTTTGCTCCATCTATTCCGTGACAGGCTTCACAATGAAGAATATACAATGCTTTCGCATTAATTTCTGTCGTTGGTGAAGTTTGTTCAAAGTTAGTTTTAGATGAATTTGTTGTACACGAAGAAATTAAATGTAATACAACAAATGCAATAAAAAATCCTTTTAGAACCATCCTGCTCCTAAATTTCTAAATGGCCATGGAATTGCGGCTAATATGATGATTAAGCCAATTAAATACCACTTTCCAATTGTTTGATGCTTAGAATATGGAGCTTCGATTTTTTCTGCTTTTTTACGTCCAATGGTAACGATAACTAATGCAGCTAACATCATTACAAAATGTTCCATTCCGAAAAATCGCAGCATTGGTTGTTTCATCCATCCTTCTACAAATTTTACTTTGTCACTTGTGAAATATAAAATTAAACCCAGTAATAATTGTATGTGTAATGATATCATTGTAAGGAGATTAATCAATTTATCTTTCTTCACATATAGCGCAACACCTTTTTTGGTAAAAGCATTTACAATTGCGGTAATTAATAATATTAATGCTACCCAACGTAGTCCAGAATGTGCGTGTTTTAAAATTTCCATGGTTATTTTTTAAGGGTTTCTAGAGCTTCAACATCTTCATCTAATTCTTCCATTTCTTTTTCTAATGCTTTATCTTCTTCTGACATTTCAACTTTTTTAGATTCTATTTTTTTTGGCTGTGGAGCTTCAGAACAAGCGCTAATTACTAATAACAAAAGAATTCCAACGAAATAAACGGATTTTTTCATAGTATAAAATTTGGTAGGTTAAAATTAAGGTTTTTTTATGAACCATGTTAGGCATATTCGAAAAACTATGTAATTTTAGCATCAAATTTTAAATCAATTATTATGGCTTTTGAATTACCTAAATTACCTTACGCGTACGATGCTTTGGAACCACATATCGATGCAAGAACAATGGAGATCCACCATTCAAAACACCACCAAGCGTATATCACTAATTTAAATGCAGCGATTGCTGGAACAGAATTAGAAGGTAAAACGATTGAAGAGATAATGCAAGTGTGCAAAGAAAAACCAGCGGTTAGAAATAACGGTGGTGGTTTTTGGAATCATAATTTATTTTGGGAAGTGATGGCTCCTAATGCAGGAGGACAACCTTCAGGTGAATTAGCTTCTGCAATTGATACTGCTTTTGGTTCGTTCGAATCTTTTAAAGAAGAATTCGCTAAAGCTGGAGCAACTCGTTTTGGATCTGGATGGGCTTGGCTGTGTGTTGAAAATGGTAAGTTAGTTGTTTGTTCTACTCCGAACCAAGATAATCCATTAATGGGGGAAGGTTCTACTGGAACTCCAATTTTAGCAATGGACGTTTGGGAACATGCATATTATTTAAATTACCAAAACAGAAGACCTGATTATATTAATGCATTTTTTAATGTAATAAATTGGACTATTGTAGCGGAAAAATTTGCTGCAGCAAAATAATTTAGATAAGAATAGTATAAATTAATTTTCTATTTAACATAAAAGGCTGTCTAATAAGGCAGCCTTTTGTGTTATACAAGTTCTAAATCGTCAACGGATATAACGCCTTTAATTTGAGAAGTTACTTTTATTAATTCTTCTTCCAATCCTGCTTTTAAAGTCATCATACTCATCGTGCAAGAGCTACAAGCACCCAGAAGTTTAACGCGAACAATTCCTTCTTCTGTGATGTCAATTAATTCCATATCACCACCATCATCCTTAAGAAAAGGTCTTAGTTGTTCAATGGAAACCTTCACTATTGCTATCAATTCTTCGTGGGTATGCATTTTATTTTTTCTTATAGGATTCTAATGTAGTCAAAAAAGTTTGGGTTAATTCGTCAAAGGCTTCTGAAGTTGGTGTGTTTTCCTGGAAAACTGCAGGTCTTCCAACATCTCCAGCTTCACGAACAGATTGCACTAATGGAATATGACCAAGAAAGGGAATATTCATTCCTTCTGCTAAATTTTTAGCACCATCTCTTCCAAAAATATAGTATTTATTATCTGGTAATTCAGCAGGTGTAAACCATGCCATATTTTCAATTAAGCCTAAGACAGGTACATTTATGTTTTCTAATTTAAACATATTCACTCCTTTTCTAGCATCTGCAAGTGCTATTTCTTGCGGTGTGCTTACAATGACTGCTCCGTCTAAAGGAACTGTTTGCACAAGCGATAAATGTATGTCGCCAGTACCAGGAGGTAGGTCGATCAACAAGAAATCTAACTCTCCCCAATGCGCATCTGTAAATAGCTGTGTCAATGCTTTTGCTGCCATAGGTCCTCTCCAAACAACTGCATTGTCTTGGTCTGTAAAAAAACCAATTGATAAAAGCTTGATTCCGTGATTTTCTACTGGATTAATTTTACTCTCACCTTCGATGTCAATCATGGTAGGACGTTCACCAACAACATCGAACATTGTAGGCATGGAAGGACCGTAAATATCCGCGTCTACAATACCGACTTTAAAACCAGCTTTGGTCAATCCGCCTGCAAGATTTGCAGTAACTGTTGACTTACCAACCCCACCTTTTCCAGAGGCAATAGCGATAATGTTTTTAACGTCAGGTAAAATTTTTCTTCGAGCAGCGATACTTTCAGCAGGAAGACCTTTCACGATCGTAGTGTATTCTAATTCTTTTCCAAATACATTTTTAAGATTGTATTCGATGAGTTCTTGTAATCTTTTTCTTGCGTGAAGAGCAGGGTTTGAAACGAAAACTTCTAGGTGAATTTTCGAGTCATTAAATTCAATTTTCTCTACTAAATTAGCAGATACAATGTCTTTTTTTAAGTCAGGTTCAATGACATTCGAAAGTACATTTAGTATTTCTTCTCTTGTAACAGACATAAGAAACTAGGAGTTTTTAGGATTGTTAATTTCGTGTATGGAGTTTATGCATTTTTCTTGTAATTCTACGATTTCTTTTGTTGAACCACCTTCATTTGTTTCAAAGGTATAGATGATGTTTTGGATTGTTTTAGTCATAAATAAGTGATAAGATTTATGTTCAATTCCAACACTTTTTGGTGCGTTTTTTTTACCATCTACATTTAATGTACGTTCATATACTAAGGTTGTAGCTGTTTTTTTTAGGAATTTTACTTTGTAAAAGTCTAAATTTTTTAGTTTTTTAACTTCTGCATTTAATATTTCTTTATCGTTACCCCAGTCATTTATTACTAATTCGAAATTTGGGCCTACTTTTAAGTCCCATAAAAAATCTCCTTCTGTGTGTGTGACTTCTACCTTTGTTGAAGCGCCAATATTCGATGTTTCATCGGGTAATAATATAGTTGCAGGAATATCAAAAGACGTTAAAGAAAATTTATTAAAGTCTAATAATGCTTCATCTATTCCTTCTTCCTCTTTACTTTCTGATGAATTTGTACACGCTGTAAGAGTTAAACAACTGATAAATAAAGAATAAATGATAAACTTGAACTTCATGTTACTTATATTTCTAGATTTGACAACGCAAATATACAATTTATGCATCGAATAAATACATTTTCACT
>JBIIKZ010000033.1:0-22868 GCA_044232905.1 Crocinitomicaceae bacterium | reverse complement strand
TTAATTGAAATGAAAATTTATTTTATAAAAGTAATAAATATGATCTAATTTATTTTAAAAGTTGCATATCAAAAATCCCCAAACAGAAATTAGAAATTTTGACACGAATTTTAATTTTATCGCAAAAAAAACTCTCCAATCATACGAAAGGAGAGTTTGTGAAATTACTATTATTTATGCGTTCACCAATAAGCCTTCGATTGCTTTATTGAATGTTTCACTTGGTCTTAATGATTTTGTTGCTAAATCTTTATTTGGGTAATAGTACCCACCAATGTTTACTGCAACACCTTGTACATCAATTAATTCTTTTAAAATAACGTCTTTATTAGCTTCTAATTCAGCAGCTAATCCTTTAAAAGCAGCACTGATTTCAGAATCGTTACAATTAGCTAATTCTTGCGCCCAGAATAATGCCAAGTAGAAATGTGAACCTCTATTATCTAATTCTTTTACATTTTTAGATGGTGATTTATCTTCCAATAATAACGTTGCAGTTGCTTTGTCTAATGTTTGGCTTAAAACTTTTGCTTTCGGGTTATTGTATTTTTCACCTAAATGTTCTAATGATACTGCTAACGCCAAAAATTCACCTAAAGAATCCCAACGTAAATGGTTTTCTTCCAAAAATTGTTCAACATGTTTCGGTGCAGAACCTCCAGCTCCAGTTTCAAATAAACCACCACCATTCATTAAAGGAACAATGGACAACATTTTAGCACTTGTACCTACCTCAAGGATTGGAAATAAATCTGTTAAATAATCACGTAATACATTCCCAGTTACTGAGTTTGTATTTTCACCTGCTTTTACTTTTTTCAATGAATAAAGGGTAGCATCTGTTGGTGAAAGAATTTGAATGTCTAAACCAGTAGTATCGTAGTCTTTTAAATAATTTTGAACTTTTGCAATGATTTGACGATCGTGAGCACGTGTTTCATCTAACCAGAAAATAGTTGGCCATTGAGTTGCCTTCGCTCTGTTTACTGCTAGTTTTACCCAGTCTTTAATCGGTGCGTCTTTCACTTGACATGCTCTCCAAATGTCGCCAGCTTCAACTTCACTACTCATTAAAATTGTGCCCTGTGCATCAACAACTTTTACACTACCATCTGCTTTAATTTCAAATGTTTTATCGTGCGATCCGTACTCTTCTGCTTTTTGTGCCATCAAACCAATGTTTGAAACTGTTCCCATTGTTGTTGGGTCAAATGCACCGTGCTCTTTGCAGAAATTAATGGTTGTATCATAAACACCCGCGTAACTTGAATCTGGAATTACAATTAAAGTATCTTGTAATTTTCCAGCTCTGTTCCACATTTGACCAGACGTACGAATCATTGCTGGTACTGAAGCGTCAATAATTACATCAGAAGGAACATGTAGGTTCGTAATTCCTTTATCAGAATTTACCATTGCGATCTTAGGACCGTTTGCAAATGCGGCATCGATGTCTGCTTCAATTTCAGAGTGACCTTTCACTTTGTCCAATAAATCAGCTAAACCATTGTTCACATTTACTCCAAGTTCTTGAAGTTTCACAGCGTGTTTTTTGAAAACATCTGAAAAATAAACTTTTACAATGTGTCCAAAGATGACAGGATCAGAAACCTTCATCATTGTTGCTTTCATATGAACCGAAAACAAAATGTTATTCTCTTTAGCGTATGCTACTTGTTCTTGTAAAAATTTATTTAATGCATTTACACTCATATGCGTTGCATCCAAAATTTCACCTGCAATTAATGAAAGGTTTGCTTTCAATGTTTCTTTAGAACCATCTTTCCCTTCAAATTCGATGTTTACAGTTGTAGGATTTTCGATTAAAACAGCTTGCTCGTTTGCTCTAAAGTCTCCACTTGTCATGGTCGCAACTTTTGTTTTTGAATCTTTGCTCCAAGCTCCCATTGAATGTGGGTTTTGACGCGCATATTCTTTTACTGCAAAAGGAGCTCTTCGATCAGAATTTCCTTCACGAATAACTGGATTTACAGCACTCCCTTTGATTTTATCGTAGGTTGATCTTACACTTTTTTCTTCCTCTGTTTGTGGATCTGCAGGATAATCAGGTAGCGCAAATCCTGCAGCTTGTAGTTCTTTTACTGCTGCAACTAATTGAGGAACAGATGCAGATATATTTGGTAATTTAATAATGTTCGCTTCAGGAAAGTTTACTAATTGCCCCAATTCAGAGAGGGCATCCTTTACTTCTTGGTCAGCAGTTAAATAGGTAGGGAAACTTGATAAGATACGAGCAGCCAATGAAATATCTCTTGTTTCTACCTCTACTCCTGCAGTAGATAAGAATGCTTTTACAATTGGCAAAAACGAATAAGTAGCTAACGCTGGTGCTTCGTCGGTAATGGTGTAAATGATTTTTGAAGTTTCCATAAAGATTTCCTACTAAAAATTAAAAATTGTTTATAAAATTTCCGGGGTAATATCCCCTTAATTAATCGTATTCAAAATTAAGTCTAATTATCCAAAATTCAATGAATGTTTTTTAAGAATTAATAAAAAATGAATAAGAATCAATCTTGTAAATTATGTGAATTTCGAAAAGTCAATCAAATTTATTTAGGAGTAATTCTCGATGTATATAAAAGATAAGAAACTTACATCCTTATTTATAATAGGTTTTAACGCGCTTTAATCGAAGATTATTGCTGTGTAATGGACTTAGCTGATTCAAGTTTTGCATTATTGGCCACTATATTTTATTAACCGTGAATAAATGAGGTTAATAAATTAATGATTCAACGATGAGTTAGTGGTTTTGAAACGGTTTAAGGTCGATTAATTTATTACCAAATTAATTTTTTCCCAAAGTGCATTGTCAAAACCAGATACTGCAAAATTTGGATTCGAAGGGTCAGATGCATCACCCATTCTAATAACAACCATCTTTTTACTTGGAATCACATAAATTCTTTGATCATTAGCACCCATAGCAGCATACATGTCTGAAGGTGCATTCGGGACTAAATTGCCTTGATGGATAGTTTGTTGTCCTGGAATCATAAAACTTGATTTTCCATTTAACCACCATAAGTACCCATAAGAAGGATTGATGTTTTGAGAAGTTGAAGTACTTTCATAAATAAATGCTTGGTTGATGATTTGTTCATTGTTCCATTTTCCTTTGTGCAAAGCCATGAGTCCGAAACGAGCCATACTTCTGGTTGTACTTCTGTAAATGGTATAGATTTTTCCAAAATTCCAGGATCCGTCCATTCCTATTTTACTTTTTAATTTTTCATTGAAATACGCTTCAAATGTTTTATTACTACTATTGGCAACGACATCAATTAATTTTTGAAAAACATTACTATATGCCCATCGAGTTCCCGCATCTGCAACATAGGTCACGTTTGACTTAATGATATATTGTTTTGAATCATCGTTGCCTGATGTCATGGTTAATAAATGTCTCAACGAAATTAAATTTTCCTTTTCCAGTGGCATACTTGTCCATTCTGAGCCAATATAATCTGAAACTTTGTTATTGATGTTTAACAATCCTTCCTGCTGTGCAATTCCAATTGTTGTGGTAACTAAAGCTTTACCAGCGCTATTCCATTCCCAATTTGTACTAGCGGTATGGCCATTAAAATATTCTTCCATTACAATTCTACCATCCACTAGTATCATAAAAGATTTTGTGTTTTTCTGAATTAGAAAATCTTTCAATAATTGAACTTCGTTTTGATTCCAACCCAAACTTGAAATGGATTTAGCTTCCCATTCTGAATCAGTAGTAGACGGGAAATAATTTGATTCTAAGGGTGTGGTTTTTGGTTCATTGTTATTTTTTTTGCAACTTATAATAGCAACCAGTAGCAATAAATAAAAGCAATATTTCATCGTTTCATTATTTTTGATTAGTTAAAACTAGTTTAATTGTTTAAATTACAGGTAATTTATATGTGCATTAAATGGGATTTTATTCCCTCTCCACACTACGAAGTTGCATCGCAGACAATCTAAGACCGTTGCAAAAGTTATAAATCGAGGCGTATTAAAAATTTAATATGAGATTTTATTTTGGTTTGACAATTTTTTCTTTCGTATTAATTCAAGCCAATAGTTTGTATTTTAAATTTTGTAGTTCTTTTAGTTTGTTTAAATGTAAGTGTGATAGCGTATTCTTTTGATTTTTTTATTTATGTTTATACTTGTTTAGTTATTCTTTCAAGTACAATCGTATGAATATTACCCAAATAGAAAATAACCTCAATTTACTAATAGAAAACATAGATAAAGAATCTTTTATCTACCAATTATTAGAGTCATATTACCTTCCAAAAGCATCTATTTCTCGCTTACAAAAAGGTAGTTTGAATATGAGTAAAATACCTGGTGAAGTATCTTGGAAGAAAAAGGTATTCTTCAAAGAAGAACTGAAAAACGATTTACACCTTACTATTTCATCACTAACAAAACCAACGTTTCGTAATAGTAACAGATTACAAAACACTTTTAGCAATTGATACCCTTACACAAGATCAATTAGATATTCCTATTGCTGAATTACCAAAATACTACGATTTCTTCTTGCCTTGGGCGGGTATGGAAAAAGCAACACATGCTACCGAAAATCCTGCTGATGTTAAAGCAGCAGAAAAAATGGCGAAGTTGTTTGATGAGATTAAGAAAGATAATCCCGATACATCAAAAGAGGCAGTTCATAACCTAAATATTTTCTTTTCTCGATTGTTGTTTTGCTACTTTGCAGAAGATACAAACATATTTGAGGAACATCAATTTTCCCACGCAGTAGAATCTCATACAAAATCAGATGGTTCTGATTTGGATACTTACCTTAATCGTTTGTTTTGGGTAATGAATACTCCAAATGATAAACGTGGGGATATTCCTAATTACCTAAATGCATTTCCGTATGTGAATGGTGGTTTATTTCGTGATGAAATTCCTTGTCCAAAATTCACTACTAAATCAAGACAAATTTTAATTGATTCAGGAGATAGCAACGATTGGTCTTCAATCAATCCTGATATTTTCGGTTCAATGTTTCAGGCGGTAATTTCTCCTGAACATAGAGGTGGTTTAGGAGCACATTATACTTCCGTTCCGAACATTATGAAGGTCATTGAACCTTTGTTTTTGAATGAGTTGAAAGAAGCCTATGAAGATGCAATTGGCAACGAGAAAAAACTAAAAGAATTACTTCATCGTATATCTAAAATTAAATTGTTTGACCCTGCTTGTGGTAGTGGTAATTTTTTAATTATTGCTTACAAAGAATTACGCCGTTTGGAAATGTTCATCTTAAAAGAGTTGGGTGGCTTTGCATTTTCAGGCATACACCTCAATAATTTCTATGGTATTGAATTAGATGACTTTGCTCACGAAATAGCTAAACTTTCTTTATGGTTAGCAGAACACCAAATGAATGTTGAATTCTTCAATCAATTTGGTCGTACTAACCCAACTTTACCTTTGAAAGAAGCAGGACAAATTGTTAATGGTAACGCTTGTCGATTGGATTGGGAAAAGGTTTGTCCGAAGAATGTTGGGGACGAGATTTATATCATGGGAAATCCACCTTTTTTGGGTTCTAGAAATCAGGATGAAAACCAAAAAGAGGATCTTAAATTAGTTTTTTCTAAAGACTATAAAAACATAGACTATGTTACCTCTTGGTTTTATTTGGGTTCAGAATATATTAGAAATATTAAAGCAAAATGCGCATTTGTATCAACAAATTCAATATGTCAAGGCGATCAAGTTGCTAATGCTTGGCCAAGGATTCTAAAAAATGGGATTGAAATAGATTTTGCATATAAATCATTTAAATGGGTGAATAACGCCAAAAACAATGCAGCAGTAGTTGTAATTATTGTAGGTTTAAGAAATTCTTCAACTGACTCAAAATACCTTTTTTTAAATGGATTAAAAAACAAAGCTTCCAACATTAATGCATATTTACTTGATGCCAAGAATATCTTCATTTCAGCGATTAATAAACCTATTTCTAATTTACCTGCTATAAATTTTGGTAATATGCCTGCAGATGGAGGTAAATTTATTTTTACGAAAGAGGAAATGGACATTTTTATTTTGAAAGAATCTAAAAGTAAAAGATATTTTAAGGAACTTATATCTGCACGTGAATATTTAAGTGGAACTGTTCGATATTGTTTATGGCTTGAAAATTGTTCTAAAGAGGAATTAGACGAGATGTCAGAAGTTAAAAGGTTAGTTAATGATGTAAGAGAAATAAGATTAATATCTTCTCGGCCTGAATTAGCCGATACTCCACATTTGTTTGCACAAATTACACAACCTGATAATGTACAGTGTATTATTATTCCAAGAATTTCTTCAGAACGCAGAAAATACTTACCATTAGGTTATATAGATTCAAGGAAATCCAAAGTAACGGATTCACTTTATACTATTGCATCCGAATCTCCATATATTTTTTCAATTGTTTCTTCTACTTTTCACAGAGTTTGGATGGTTGTATCTGGGGGGAAAATGAAAACAGATTACAGATATGCCAAGAATCTTTGTTACAATACTTTTCCTTTTCCTTCAATTTCTTCTCAACGTAAAGAAGAACTTACCCAATGTACCTTCCGAATTTTAGAAGAAAGAGAAAAACATCCTGAAAAAACTTTAGCTCAATTATACGACCCTGATAAAATGCCTGATGGGTTAAAAGAAGCACATCGTTTAAATGATGAAGCAGTAGAGCGTTGTTATAGAAGTACCCCTTTTAATAGTGATGAAGAACGTTTGGAGTACCTTTTCAAATTGTATGAAAAGATGATTCAAGAAGAAAAAGAGAAAGGTACTTTGTTTGCAGCAGAGAAAAAAACACGTAAAAAGAAAGAATAAATTATGAATAAAGAAATATCTGTTTTTGAAAATAGCGAAATACGCAGACACTACGATTCTGATAATGAGGTCTGGTATTTTTCATTGGTAGATATTGTAGGCGCATTGACAGATTCTGCAAACCCCACAGATTATCTTAAAAAAATGCGAAAAAGAGATTCTGAGTTGAATACCTACATAGGGACAAATTGTCCCCAGGTAGCCATGATTACAAATGGGAAAAACCGTAATACGCTAGCTGGCAACGTACAACAAATTTTCAGGTTGATTCAATCCATTCCCTCACCAAAGGCAGAACCGTTTAAACAATGGTTAGCCAAAGTAGGTTACGAACGTTTACAAGAAATACAAGATCCAAGTTTAAGCATGGACAGGGCGCGCGAAAATTGGAAAAACAAAGGTCGAAGCGAAAAATGGATTCAACAGCGGATGACAGGCCAAGAAACCCGTAACAAACTAACCGATTATTGGAAAGAAAGCGGGGTTACTCAAAAAGATGAATTTGCCTATTTGACTAATATTATCCATCACGAATGGACGGGGCTTACCGTAAAAAAACACAAAGAAATAAAGGGATTGAAATCTCAAAATCTGCGAGACCACATGAGCGAAGCAGAATTACTTTTCACAGCATTGGCAGAACTTTCTACTCGGCAAATTGCAGAAACAACAGAAGCAAAGGGATTAAACGAGAATGCTAAAGCCGGTAAAAAGGGTGGTCAAATTGCCAAAAATGCTCGAAAAGAATTAGAATCAAAGACAGGTAAAAGTGTGGTAACGGGGGAAAACTTTTTGCCCCCTAAGAAAGAGAAAAAGAAATAAATAAGAAATAAGATTATGCCAGATATAGTACACGTAGAATATAAACAAACGGGACAAAGTAAAAGCACTAACCAATATGGTATGCGTGAAATGCAAGAAAAAGCCTTTGAAGCACGAGATGCTCAATACCTATTATTAAAAGCACCGCCTGCATCAGGTAAATCAAGAGCCTTGATGTTTTTGGCATTGGATAAGTTGAGTAATCAAGGCATCAAGAAAATCATTGTTGCTGTGCCTGAACGTTCCATCGGTAGTTCATTCTCAAAAACGGATTTAAAAAAGTTTGGATTCTTTGCTAATTGGGAACCAAATGATAATTACAACCTATGTACCCCTGGCAATGATGGAAATAGTAGTAAAGTGCAAGCATTTCATAATTTCATAAATGACACCACTGAACAAATACTTATTTGTACCCATGCAACCTTACGTTTTGCGTGTGAAGGTTTAGAAGAGACTGCTTTTAATGATTGCTTGTTAGCAATAGATGAATTTCATCACGTTTCAGCGGATGTAAACAACCGATTAGGAGATATTATCCGAAACATTATGCTAAAGTCAACTGCACATTTGATTGCAATGACTGGTTCTTATTTTAGAGGCGATAGTGTTCCAGTTTTACATCCTGATGATGAAGCAAAATTCACCAAAGTAACGTACAACTATTACCAACAGTTAAATGGTTATGATTATTTAAAATCGTTAGGGATAGGATATCACTTTTACCAAGGGAAATACACAGATTCCATAATGGAAGTGTTAGACTTAAATAAAAAGACCATTCTTCATATTCCAAATGTCAATTCAGGTGAATCTACAAAAGACAAACACAACGAAGTAGATTTCATACTTGACCAAATTGGTACAATAGAAAAACAGGACCACGAAACAGGGGTAATTTATGTAAAAAAACATTCGGATGGTAAAATCTTAAAAGTTGCTGATTTAGTAGAAGATACACCAAGAGATAGAGATAGAATTGTTGCTTACCTAAGAGAGATTAAGTCTGTGGATGATATGGATATTATCATTGCATTAGGTATGGCAAAAGAAGGTTTTGATTGGCCTTATTGCGAACACGCATTAACGGTTGGTTACAGAGGTTCTTTGACAGAAATCATACAAATTATAGGTCGTGCAACTCGTGATAGTAATAACAAATCACACGCACAATTTACTAATTTAATTGCGCAACCTGATGCTCAAGACGATGAAGTAAAATTGTCGGTTAATAATATGTTGAAGGCAATTACAGCATCTTTGTTAATGGAGCAAGTGCTAGCTCCTAATTGGAAGTTCAAAACAAAACTTTCAGAGGATGATGAAGCAAAACCTGGTGAGATAAAAATCAGAGGTTTAAAAGAGCCTAGTTCCAAAAGAGTAAAAGATATTATTGAAGATGATTTGAATGAATTGAAAGCAACAATTCTTCAAGACCCAATGATGTTGAAAGCTATGCCAGGGAATGTAGATGCAGAAGTAATCAACAAGGTGTTAATTCCAAAAATCATTCGTACCAAATATCCTGATTTAACCGCTCAAGAAGTCGAAGAAGTTCGACAAAATGTAGTAGTTGATTCAGTAATTAAGAACGGAGAAATTAAAGAGGTGGAAGACAAACGTTTCATCCGTATGGCAGGTAAATTTGTGAATATAGACGACATCCACATTGATTTGATAGATAGAATCAATCCATTCCAAAAAGCCTTTGAAATCTTATCTAAATCGGTTACAACCAAAGTATTGAAAATCATTCAAGAAACCATTGAAGCAACACGCATCAAGATGGATTTTGAAGAAGCCAAAATCTTATGGCCGAAAGTACAAGAGTTTGTTCAAACATTCAAACGTGAACCAACCATAGAAGCAAATGACCCATTAGAAAAGAGAATGGCTGAATGTGTAATCTACTTGAGAGAAGAAAAACGTAAAAAATTAGCACAACAAAATGATGGAGGACAAGGATAAAATATTAGATGATATATTCAGCAATGATCCGTTGGGTTTACTTAATGTAAAACTAAAAACCACCAACGTCAAAACTGCTGATGAACGATTAAGTAATTCTTTTGAGGAAATCAATGATTTTATTACGAAAAACGATAGAGAGCCAGCACCCAATCCATCCAATATATCAGAATATCAATTGTATTCACGTTTAAAGAATTTGCGTGAAGATGAAGGTAAAATGTTAGCATTAGAACCTCAAGATACTTATGGCATACTAAAAGTTGAAAAGAAAGAAATCAATTCCATTGATGATATTTTTAATGATGATTTATTAGGGATATTTGATGACGGAGAAGTGCAAAGTTTATTTGAATTCAAGCATACACCAAGAGAAATTGCTAGGGCAGAAGCAGATTTTGTAGCACGTCGCAAACCTTGTAAAAACTTCAAAGATTACGAAGAATATTTTAAGACAATTCATTCTGATTTATCAAGTGGTAGAAGAAAATTAATACCCTTTCATTATGAGCTACTTAAAGAAAATAATTATTACGTTCATAATGGAGTGATATTATTCTTGAAATCTGTTAAATGGGAGAAGCAAATTCAAGAGTTTGAAAGTGGAATTCATAATCGACCAGATGGTAGAACTCAAGTTATATTTGAGAATGGTACTTCATCCAATATGATGTTTCAATCACTATACAAAGCATTACATTTTAACGGAAAGGCAATAACAGAAAATTCTGATAACGTAACCGAAGAATTTTATGAAAGTTTTACACAAATCACTGAAGAAGACCAAGAAGCAGGTTATATCTATGTATTAAGTTCTAAATCTACAGACCCAAAAATCTCTGAAATTCAAAACTTATTCAAAATTGGATATTCAACAATACCTGTTGAAAATAGAATCAAAAATGCAGAAAAAGAGCCAACCTATTTAATGGCACCAGTTCAGATTGAAGCAGAATACAAAACATTCAATATGAACACTCAAAAATTTGAACAATTACTTCACAACTTCTTTGGAGCTTCTTGTTTGAACATTGATATATACGATGATAAATTACGTCGTCATATGCCCCAAGAATGGTTTATTGTTCCATTGCGTATTATTGACCAAGCAATTGAATTAATAATTACAGAACAAATCTTTAAATACAGTTATAATAAGGATTTGGAAGAAATAATTGAAAAATAAAAAGTCCTAAATACAATTAACTGAACTAAGGAGAAGTAAAATATAAAGAAGAAAAACAGATTTTAAAGTGACAACGCTATGGATACACTTTAAAATAAAAAACCCTTTAAATTGTTGAATTTAAAGGGTTAATTAATCTTTAGTCGAAATAATGTGCGGTCTGGACGGGACTCGAACCCGCGACCCCATGCGTGACAGGCATGTATTCTAACCAACTGAACTACCAAACCAATATTTAAAACTTCTTTGAGAAGTACTAACAACAGTTAGTTATTTTAAAATTGTATATTGCTTTCGTTAAAGACATTGCAAATATACATCCTTTTTTTATATCTGCAAGTATTTACAGCAAAAAAAACGATATTTTTTAGATCTGTTCATAAATTTAACATGTTTAGATAACAAATAGACAATAAATATTTTCACGATTTAAAATTTAGTTGATTAATAAACAGATTTTTGTGTTAAAAAACGCGGGAGTTAATTGTTTAGATAGTATTAATAAAGAATCTTTCGGAAATAATCATTTGATCGATTTTAAATTTTTTCGCTGAAGTTTTATAGGTGAATTGCTTTTTGTAAATAGATAGAAAGACGTCATCGGAATATGATTTGAAGAATTAATTTTACCTCACGTACTTATTGGAAGAATGCTTTCTGACCAGATGATTCCTATACTGTTCAGTTTATTTTTAAGTATATTTGCATCTTTAATTTAAAGAAACCTTTGTTTTTAAGGAAATCGGTAACTTTGAAAAAGCTTTATTTTATTCAATTAAAATGAATTTATGTCAATAAGAAATTTAGAACCAACAGCTTTATGGAACCATTTTGCTGATTTAAATGCAGTACCTCGTCCTTCAAAAAAAGAAGGAAGAGTGGTAGAATTCATGATGAATTTCGGGAAATCTTTAGGTCTTGAAACTATTAAGGACAGTATTGATAACGTTATTATCAAGAAACCTGCAACTTCAGGGATGGAAAATCGTCAAACGGTAGTTTTGCAATCTCATTTAGATATGGTACATCAAAAAAACGGAGATACTATTTTCGATTTTGATGCACAAGGAATTGAAATGTTGACGGAAGGAGATTGGGTAACGGCGAATGGAACAACATTAGGTGCTGACAACGGAATTGGTGTTGCGACTATTATGGCTTTATTGGCTTCTAAAGAGATTCCTCATCCTGCAATTGAAGCGTTGTTTACAATTGATGAAGAAACTGGAATGACTGGTGCCATTCACGTAGATCCAAAAAATATTTCTGGTACTATCTTATTGAATTTAGATACTGAGGACGATGACGAATTATCAATTGGATGTGCAGGTGGAATTGATACAAACACATCTTATACGTATACTTCGGAACCATCAAAAGAAAATTCTACTTCTTTCTTAATAACAATCAAAGGGTTGTTAGGAGGTCACAGTGGGATGGATATTCACAAAGGAAGAGGAAATGCAAATAAATTAATGACAAGAATTATACGTCATTTGATGGATCAATTTTCTGTTCAACTTGCTGCTTTTGATGGTGGTAGTTTACGCAATGCTATTCCAAGAGAAGCAACTGCTCAATTAGTGGTTGAAAAATCGAATGTCGCGCAATTTAAATCAGAATTTCAGATCATTTCTGAAGATATTATTTCTGAATATAAGTCGATTGAGTCTTATTTAAACATTACTTTCAATGAGGTAGAAGTTCCTCAAACTGTTGTAAATAGTGAAGATTCAGTTAAAATTATTGATACATTGTATGCGGTGGTAAATGGTGTTTATAGAATGAGTCCTGAAATCGAAGATTTGGTAGAAGCATCTTCTAGTTTAGCGCGAGTGATTATAAAAGAGGGTACTTTTTCAACGCAATCCTTGCAAAGAAGTAGTGTTGATAGCTCTAAGAAAGATGTTGCCAATTCGGTAAAAGCTAGCTTTAGTGCAATGGGCTGTTCAGTGGTGCAAAATGGAGAATATCCAGGGTGGTCACCAAATGCAAATTCACCTATTTTATCTTTAATGAAAGAGTTATACATTAAAAGATACAATGAAGAGCCGAAAATTAAAGCATGTCACGCTGGATTAGAATGTGGTATCCTAGGAAAACATTTCCCGAAAATGGACATGATTTCTTTTGGTCCAAATATTCGTGCAGCACATTCACCAGATGAAAAAGTACAGATTTCTTCCGTACAAAAATATTGGGGATATTTACTTGAAACTTTAACGCAAATTCCATTCACAAATTAATAATCAGAGTTATGAAGTTCTTTTAGGTACTTCAGTTTTATACAAATCGAATAAGCATGAAAAGAATTACAGAATTTAGAAAATTATACGAAGCTGATCGAACGACATCATTGGCTGAAATGAAGGAAAAATACCGCAAATTGGTAAAAAAATACCATCCGGATAAATTTCAAGACGAGGAGAAAAAAGCTGAAGCTGAAGAAATAAGTAAAAAAGTTATTGAGGGATATCACTTTTTAGTGAGTATTTCTCCTGAAACAGCTGCGTCTAACAAAGAAACTTACATACATAGTATTTCGAATCATTTAGTGATTGATTTTCAACACAAAGGTCAAGTGTTACGATTGGATTTTTCAGATGGGAATAGTTACGAATATTTTGGTGTATCGAAAGATATTTACATGAAATTATGTCAATCGGATATTCAAACTAGATTTGCAAGACGAAAAATTTGCGAAACATTTACGTATAGAAGTGTAACACAACAACCTGCTGTTCCAAGATCATAGATTAAATGAATAATTTGATTCAAGACAATAGAAAAGAATTGATTGAATTAGCAAATGCAGTAATGCCTTTTGGAAAATATCAAGGGAAACTTTTAGTGTCGATACCTGAAAACTATTATGTTTGGTATCATTCAAAAGGGTTTCCTTCCGGTAAACTTGGTTCCCAATTGGCATTAATGCATGAAATCAAAGCGAACGGATTGGAGCATTTAATTTACCCATTGATTAAAAAATAAACTGTGTCTGAGATCAAAGCAAAAGTCTTGGTTATATGTCCCTATCCCTTAGGGAAGGCTCCTTCACAACGATTTCGCTTCGAGCAATTTTTACCCTTTTTAGAAGAGCAGGGCTACGAAATAACTGTCAAAACTTTTTTAGATCAATCGACTTGGGATTTATTGTACCAGCCAGGGTTGTTTTACAAGAAAACAATTGGAATGCTGAAAAGTACCTTCAAGAGATTTTCGCAATTAGCTACATTACATCGTTACGATTTTGTGTTTATGCACCGTGAAGCCCTGTTTTTTGGCCCACCTGTGATTGAATGGTTAATGGTGAAAGTTTTCAGAAAGAAAATATTGTATGATTTCGATGATGCGATTTGGTTGAAAAATCATTCCGACAGTAACGCTCTATTATCTTTTACTAAATGGTATTCAAAAGTTCATTCCATTTGCAAATGGGTAACCCATATTCAATGTGGCAACGCCTATTTAGCTAATTTTTCAAAACAACACAATTCAAATGTTGACATTGTTCCTACAACGATAGACACAGAAGGTCACCACAATACGACAATTGATTACTCACGTACAAGATTAACAATAGGTTGGACAGGTTCTCATTCTACAATGCATTATTTAAAGTTCATCGTTCCTGTAATTAATTCCTTAAAGCAAAAATATTCCTTCGATTTCTTGGTGATTTCTGATAGACCTCCTGAATTAGAGATTGAGGATATCCAATTTTTTGAATGGAAAAAAGCTACAGAAATTCATGATTTAGCTCGACTAGACATCGGTATTATGCCTTTGAAAAATAACGAGTGGTCTGAAGGTAAATGTGCCTTCAAAGGGTTGCAATACATGTCCTTAGGGATTCCTACCGTTATTTCACCTGTAGGTATGAATACAACTTTAGTTCAACACGAACATAATGGATTTCTAGCTGACTCTGAGGAGGAATGGTTCATTTATTTAGAAAGATTGTTACAAGACCGAGCGTTGAGACAATTAATAGGGGCAAACGGCCAAAAAACTGTGGTAGAGCATTATTCTGTAAATGCTTTGAAGGATAAGTACCTTCATTTATTTGAACGGATGGCAAAAAAATAAATTCCACGCGAACAAACTCATCAACATTTTTTTGTTCATTTAATTCTACTTTTTCATTTCTATTTGTTCATTAAATCCATTAAATTGGTGATTCAAATAAGTGTATGAAAAGTCTGAATTTTTTTGTGTTTTTTTGTGTTTTATCCTTTTCATTTTTGACCTATTCTCAAAAAAATGAAACCTATCCACCAAAGGTGCTTCGGAAGTTAGAACGTACAAAATTACTTTACACACAAGGACATTATGGGTTGGCGTGTTGGAAAGCTGAAAGTATTCTAGATCAACCTGAATTTGAAAAAATAGAAGAGCTGAGATTGTACCAAGCAATGTCTTTATTGCACATGCAAGACCGTCTTTTTTTCTTTTTGCGTGACCCATCGCCTTGGGAAGAAGCATCAATCATTTTTAATGAATTAAAGAGTACTGCCTCAGGAAAAAAAATTCTTGAAGCGCATATAGATGAACTTTCCGAGCTACGTTTTTATTTGTTGGATGAATTAGTAATCTATACCGATCGAGGTAAAAAGAAAAAAGTAGAACAGTTAACCAAAGTAATCGCTTCCATTTTTGATAATATCAACTATAAGAAAGAACGTAAAAAGAAAATAATTGTTCCTGCTAAAAAAGAGGTAAAAGCAGTTATAACGTCAAGACAACGAGAGAAATTATTGGATATTGCAAAAGATGAAATTGGAGTTCCCTATGTTTGGGGTGGTACAACTTCTGAAGGGTTTGATTGCAGTGGATTTACAAGTTATGTCTATTCAAAAGCAGATGTTAAAGTGGCAAGAACTGCCAAAGACCAATATGAGTCTTGTAAAAAAATAGATCGCGAAAAACTTAAAACAGGAGATTTGATTTTTTACAATAATGGGGGGGAGAGTACAATTAGTCATGTAGGGATTGCAATTGTGAATTCCGATGGATCTCTTCATATGATTCACGCTAGCAGTTCAAAAGGAATTGAAATTACAAACGTGGATACTTCAAATTATTGGCAAAAAAAATTGGTAGGTTTTGGGACTTATGTTAAAGATTGATCAGTTATTACTTAATTTCGTTTTGCAGTTTTCATCTTTTCCTGAGAAACTTTTCTTAACTTTTATTTCTACAAATAAAATTCATTTAATTTATTTTTCTGAAAAAATATTTATCTCAGCTTTTCCTAAAAGTTGCATTTATTAATTGAATTTAGGCAACTTTAAATTCGATCAGTTTAAGGCCGTTTCAAAAGTTATAAATCGAGACGAATTAAAAATTTAATACCGCTTCCGATAACTATCGGAATTACTGTTGTAAATGAGGATGTTAAATTTTTGTTTCAACGATGAGTTAAGGGTTTTGCAACGGTCTTAGTGTTTTAAAATGGATGTGATTTAGTTGAAGTTAAAATACAATACAAAAAAAGCCTCCAGGTTGAATGGAGGCTTTCGTGCTATATAAGAATGACTTAATTCTTTCAAAAAAAGTTTACTCAATCGTTGCGCTTAATCCCTTGTCATGCAGAGAAGTGCACATCAATTTTAATTCATCGTATTCCCCACGTTTCACGCTGCACTTTCCTTTGTAATGGATTAACCAAGTGCATTGTTCCGCTTGTTCAACCTCATGTTTACAAATAGAAATTAAGCATTCTGTTACATGATCAAACGTATTTACATCATCGTTGTAAACGATTAAATCATGTTGTTCTACCAAAAGTTCTTTGAGAGAATAACTCGGTTTTTCTATGGTTTCGGTCGAAAAAAACATACGATTAGTTTTTCTTATAAAACGGTAATTTAACAACTTTCGCTTTGATGCCTTTGTCTCTGATTGAAATGAAAATTTCAGAATCTACTTTAGAATTATCAATTGTAACATATCCAAGACCAATTCCTAATTTCAGCGAAGGTGACATCGTTCCAGAAGTAACTTTTCCAATGACATTGTTATTTTCATCGTGAATTTCATAGTCGTGTCTTGGAATTCCTCTTTCAATCATTTCGAAAGCGACCAATTTTCTAGTTACACCGTTTTCTTTTTGTTGTTTTAAAGTTTCAGCATCAATGAACTCTTTATTGAATTTAGTAATCCAACCTAAGCCTGCTTCAATAGGTGAGGTGCTATCGTCGATATCGTTTCCATACAGACAAAAGCCCATTTCCAAACGTAAAGTATCTCTTGCTGCCAAACCAATCGGCTTGATTCCAAAAGATGCTCCAGCTTCAAACAGTTTGTCCCATAATTCGTTCACAAATTCATTTTTCACATAGATTTCAAAACCTCCTGATCCTGTGTATCCAGTAGCGGAGATGATGACTTGTTCTACACCAGCAAATGGACCTACAACAAAATGATAGTATGGTATATCAGTTAAATTTACTGAAGTCAATGATTGCATAGATTCAGACGCTTTTGGACCTTGTATTGCTAACAATGAATACTCATCAGAAACATTTTTCATTTCTACCCCTAAATCATTTTGAGAAGAAATCCAATTCCAATCCTTTTCAATATTAGATGCATTTACAACTAATAAATATTGATCTTCTTTTATTTTATAAATAATCAAATCATCTACGATACCTCCATTACCGTTAGGCAAACAGCTGTACTGTGCTTTCCCAATAGTTAAAGTTGATGCATCATTAGAAGTAACTTTTTGAATTAAATTCAATGCATTTTCCCCTGAAAGAAGAAACTCCCCCATATGCGAAACATCAAAGACTCCTACACCGTTTCTAACTGTTTCATGTTCAACGTTTACTCCTTCGTATTGAACAGGCATGTTGTACCCAGCAAAAGGAACCATTTTTGCGCCCAATGCGATGTGTTTTTCTGTAAGTGCGGTGTTTTTCATTATAAAAGATTAGTATTAATACAATAAATTAAAAATGTGTCAAAATCAATAAATTAATTTTTTCAAATTTATAAAATATTTATCCCACGATGTCTATTTAATTGTTAGAATTAACAAAATCTTTATTTAATTCGATTAGGAATGTTGTAATTTCTTGAATTTATTGAGTTTCATGAAGTATTTTTTCAAGATTATACTTTATATTTGCAAAATAGAGCAATCAACCTTGAATAGGATTGCTATTTTTAACCCTTTTGTTGGTTTCAAGGTTCCAATAAAATACAATTTTAAAAGCCATATGGCAGAAGTAAAAATTACAGGGCAGGGATCTGCAGATTTCGATTGGGATGCATTGGCATTGGACGGTTACACAAAAGTTCAACGTGCTGAATTATCTGACACGTACGAAGCAACATTAAGTTCTATCAACGAAAAAGAAGTTGTTGAAGGAACTGTAGTTGTTTTAACTAAAAGAGAAGCAGTAATCAACGTTGGGTACAAATCAGAAGGTGTTGTTCCAGTGAGTGAATTTCGTTACAATCCAGACTTAAAAGTTGGTGATACTGTTGACGTTTACGTTGAGTGTCAAGAAGACAAAGCTGGACAATTGATTATCTCTCATCGTACAGCAAGAATGCACAAAGCGTGGATTCATGTAAATGATGTATTACGTACAGGTGAAATCATTACTGGTTTCGTTAAATGTCGTACTAAAGGAGGTTTAATCGTTGACGTTTTCGGAATTGAAGCTTTCTTACCTGGTTCACAAATTGACGTTAAACCTATTCGTGATTACGATGTTTACGTTGGTAAAAACATGGAATTTAAAGTTGTTAAAATCAATCAAGAATTCCGTAATGTTGTTGTATCTCACAAAGCGCTTATTGAAGCTGAGTTAGAAGAACAAAAGAAAACAATTATTTCTGGTCTTGAAAAAGGTCAAGTTTTAGAAGGTACAGTTAAAAACATTACTTCTTACGGTGTATTCATCGATTTAGGAGGTGTTGATGGATTAATTCATATCACTGATTTATCTTGGGGTCGTGTAAATCACCCTGAAGAAATCGTTGAATTAGATCAAAAATTGAATGTTGTAATTCTTGATTTTGATGACGATAAAAAACGTATCGCTTTAGGATTGAAACAATTACAAGCTCACCCTTGGGATGCATTAGATACTAATTTACAAGTTGGAGACAAAGTTTCTGGTAAAGTAGTAGTAATGGCTGATTACGGTGCTTTCGTTGAAATCGCTGCAGGTGTTGAAGGTTTAATTCACGTATCTGAAATGAGTTGGTCTCAACATTTACGTTCTGCTCAAGATTTTATGTCTGTTGGTAATATTGTTGAGGCAGTAGTATTGACATTAGACAGAGAAGAAAGAAAAATGTCATTAGGGATCAAACAATTAATGCCAGACCCTTGGGCTGCAATTGAATCTAAATACACTGTAGGTTCTAAACATACTGCGAAAGTGAGAAATTTCACAAACTTCGGTGTGTTTGTTGAACTAGAAGAAGGTGTTGATGGTTTAATTCATATTTCTGATTTATCTTGGCAAAAGAAAATTAAACATCCATCTGAATTCTGCAAAGTAGGAGAAGAAATGCAAGTGGTTGTTTTAGAAATTGATCGTGATAACAGAAGAATTTCTTTAGGTCACAAACAATTAGAAGAAAATCCATGGGATGTTTTTGAAACTATCTTCGGAGAAGGTTCAGTTCACCAAGGTACGATCATTGAAACGAAAGACAAATCTGGAATTGTTGCTTTACCTTATGGAGTAGAAGGAATTTGTCCTGCGAAACATTTGAAAAAAGAAGATGGTAACAATGCTAAAATTGACGAAACGTTAGATTTCAAAGTAATTGAATTCAACAAAGAGTCTAAGAAAATAGTTGTTTCTCACACACGTACTTTTGAAGAAGGAGAAGACCGCGCTACTGCAACTTCTACTGCTAAGAAAGCTACAGGTGGTGGTGCTGGTGGATCATCAACTGCGCAACAAGTGAAAGCAATCAACCAAAATTCAGAGAAATCTACTTTGGGTGATTTAGATGCACTTTCTGCATTGAAAGACAAAATGGACGGTAAATAATCGTTTTTCATTGAAATATAAAAAAGGGTGGTCGAGTAATCGATTCACCCTTTTTTCATGCTCAAAAAAATGATCTCGAATTTATTTTCCTTGAATTGATTTCCAGGTTTCAAAGAGTTTGTCTTGTGCCGGACGATTGGATTCTTCTTCTTCTAATGGTTCACATTCATTCATTGTTTCAAAACATTCACGCGGAAGTTGTTGATAGAGTTCTGTTCCTTTGGTTTTCCACGCTAGCATTTCATCAGATACTGATTTTATCACTTTTGCTGGATTTCCTACCAACAAAGAACGTTCTGGTACAACGGTTTTTGCAGCAACAAAACTCAATGCTCCAATAATACAGTTGTTTTCGATGATGACGTCATCCATAATTACACTGTTCATACCAATCAAACAATTTTCACCAATAGTTCCCCCATGAATGATTGCTCCATGTCCAATGTGTGCACCTTTTTTTAACAAGGTTGTTGTCCCTGGAAACATATGAATGGTGCAATTTTCTTGAATATTACACCCATCTTCAACGATGATTTTCCCCCAATCTCCTCTAATCACAGCATGCGGACCCACATAAACATTCTCACCTATATGAACATTACCAATGACTGTTGCTTGAGGATGAATAAAACTAGAGGGTTTAATTACAGGAATAAAACCTTTGAAAGAATAACAAGCCATCTGAAATAAATTTATGTTTTTTTGGTTAAATATAAATATAAGATAACTGATTATGTTGTATTTTAGACAGCGTTTTAAAAAATAAAGTTGGTTATGAGAAAAAATTGGTTGATTGTTTTTTTTGTCACTCTTTTAACATCAAGCTCTTGGGCACAGTTAACTCTTGGGGGAGGTTTACACTCTGCAGCTGCTTTTGGTGATCAAGTATATCCAGGGATACATTTGTTAGGTGAATATTTTCAAGACAATGAATCTTCCATGTATGCGAAAGTAGGGTTTACACTTTCAAGAAATTTGGCGGAGATTCAATTTCAAAACCTTAAACCATTAGATTATGGAGCAGATGGAACAACAGGATTAACTTTAAATTATACAACAATAGAATTAGGAAAAAGAGCTTATTTTTCAAAGGATCCAGAATACGGATTAGCGCTTTTTGGAGGAACCAACATGACACTTTCTTTTAATAATGTAAAGTTAGGTGATTTTGATAAAACTAGGTATTTTACTCCAAGCTCTACATCAGGAAATATAATGGGATTTTCACTTGGTCTAAATGGTGGGGTACAGAATACATCCTATTTTGGTACAGTTTATTTCGATACTGGATTGAGCTATATTTTGATGGCTTTACCAAGTAATACTTTTGCTGGAGAATTTTTACAAATAGGAGCCTTCAAACAATTATATTTTGTTTTTAATATAGGTTACAAACGAAATTTATTTTTGTAAATCTTTATTGAATTTAGAATATTTTTTTTCTAAAATGACAATAGGGCGTACCACCATTTTTTTCGTAATACTGTTGATGATACGTTTCTGCCGGCCAAAATTTAGTTGCTGGTACTAATTCAGTCGCAATTTTCAATCCCTTTTTTTCAAGTAAAAGAATTAATTTTTCACTGATTTCTTTTTGAGAGTCATTTGTGTAAAATATTTTTGATAAATATTGTTCTCCAATATCATTTCCTTGTCCGTTAGTTTGTGTTGGGTTGTGTATTTCGAAAAATAACTTTGCTAAATGTTCAAAATTAGTAACTGTTGGATCAAATTCTACACTCAATACTTCGATATGTCCAGTGGTATGGTTACATACTTCACGATAAGTAGGGTTTTCTTTGTGTCCACCTGTATAGCCAACTTCCGTTTTAGTCACACCTTTCTCGTTTTGAAAATAATATTCTACTCCCCAGAAACATCCTCCTGCAAATAATGCAACTTCTGTTTTTTTGGAAGATTGTACTTCAGCACGAAATTCCATAGAAATTGAATTGACACAATGGCGTGTGTTTTTTTGAGTGAAACCTTCGCCATAAAACACATGACCTAAATGACCATCACAGTTTGCACAAACAATTTCGGTACGTCTTCCGTCTGCATCTAATACCTTTTTAACTGCACCCTTAATTTCATCATCAAAACTAGGCCACCCACAACCTGAATGAAATTTTGAGGTTGAATTATATAGAGGTGCTTCGCATTGTTTACACACATAAAACCCTTTTTCAAAGCTGTCCGTGTATTCACCAATAAATGGAGCTTCGGTTCCTTTGTTTAGAATTACTCTGGCTTCTTCAGGGGTTAATTTTTTATATGTCATGGTGTTAGATTTTGGAGTGATTGAATTTTGTGAATTGCAAGAGAGTATTTCAATTAAAGAAAAAAGGAGCGGTAGTAAAATTAATTTCGAAAAATAATTTCGCATAATTCTTGTTTACAAAGAATAACAAAATTCATTGTTAAAAGTTTTGTTAAAGTACCTTTTGGATAAAAAATAAAATTCTATTTATTTTTTCTTGCTACTGTCTTGTAACATCAATTTAACAGTCAACTTCTTCTTTCCGTCAGGAGTTGTCCAATGTCCAGTACTCAATTGTTCTCCAAGTGAAGAAAGTGTAAAGACCCCAATTTGTTTGTCTCCGTCCATTTCTTTAAGAATCGTTGGAGCATCTGGGTTGGAAATATCGTTTTCACAAGCATTAAATTCCCCCAACATTTCAACTTTTTTTCTAAGTTTTTTATGATCGTAATCACCACTAAAAGCTAAGTTACAACCATCTTTAGATACATTGACAATCAATGCTATTTCTACCTGCATAGAACCCACTGTTCCTTTGTATCTGTAATTTTCTGTCGTTTGAGCAAAGGTTGTGAATCCAATTATAATTGAACTGAAAAGGAGTAATTTTTTCATAATAAGTAACTTTTAAATTATTTTAGTGTGTTAATTTTTTGTATCAATTCGTTCGTTGTTGAATAATCTTCAGGATTTAAATTCATTGCTTTAGCATGTTCTATAGCAGTTGAAGCAGCTTTTG
>JBIIKZ010000090.1:0-7064 GCA_044232905.1 Crocinitomicaceae bacterium | reverse complement strand
TGCAAATTTTCTCCAAAAATATTCGTTATAAAATGTGTAATTGAACTTTCTTGTTAGAATAAATCTTAATTTTACACCAAAGTTATATTTTTTTTGTCAATCACACATCAATAATTAAAGATGCCAATAATTACGCTTACAACAGACATGGGTTTGAAAGACCATTATGTTGCTGCTATAAAGGGTGCTATTCTATCCTATATTGACCAAATACAGATTATTGACATCACACACGAAGTACAATCTTTTTCAATACTACAAGCTACTTTTGTTTTGCAAAATTGTTTTAAAGATTTTCCAAAAGGCACCATTCATATCATGGGTGTTAATAGCGAACCAATGATTAATTTAATGGATGATTCTTTAAGTTCCTATCCAGCAATAATGAAATATAACGACCATTTTTTCATTTCCAATGATAATGGATTTTTTAGTTTGTTAATTGGTGAAAACCAACATCAAGGATTCTGGAGAATAGATGATGTATTATCTACTAAAAATGTATTTAAATTCCCTACCAAAAACATCTTAGTACCTGCGGCATGTAAAATTGCAAATGGAACAGAAATAAACGCTTTCTGTTCTGATTTTGAAGAGTTCCAAAAGGCATATACTTTCCAACCTGTTTTTGAAGAAAATGTAATAAAAGGGAATGTAATTCACATTGACCACTTCGGAAATTTAATCACAAATATCACACGTGCTCATTTTAATAAATTTGACAAAGAAATTCCATTTACAATTTTCTTCCGAAGAAAAGAATATTTTATTGATACAATTTCCGTATCCTACTCAGATGTTCCCAAAGGGGAAAAAGTAGCAATTTTCAACTCGAACGACTACCTTGAAATTGCTTTAAATCAAGGTGCAACTGACAGGAGAAATAGTGCAACTGCACTTTTCGGAATGAGTATAAATGATATTGTACGCGTAGAATTCACCCCTAGAGGTTCAAAAGATACTTTAGAATCTTTATTCCTATGATTTATCGCATTGTAAAATTACATTTTCATACAACAAAAACGGCTTCTTTTTTAGAACTGTTTAATCAAGTTGTTACAAAAGTAAATGAACAACCTGGTTGTATCGAAATGTTTATGGTGCAAGACATACATAATCCTGCTATTTTTATTACACATAGCAAATGGGAAAAGGAAGAAGATTTAAATAATTACCGAAATTCTGAACTTTTCAAAACTATTTGGCCAACGATTAAACCTTGGTTTGAAGTCAAGGCAGAAGCTTGGAGCATGCAATTAGTAACTAAATGATTACTGTATTTTTTTCAAGTAAACAAGAAGCATAGGCTTTTATTGCTTTTCCCTCTCCAAAAGAATCCACCTTTTCATGGGTAGAAGCTTTAATAGAAATCTCCTCTTCTGAAACTTTTAAAATCGCTGCAATTATCTTTTGCATCGCTGGTACATGCGGATTTACTTTTGGTTTTTCTAAAATTACCGTACAATCTATATTTACAACTGAAAAGCCCTTATTTGAAATTAATTCCACAACACGCGCTAATAATAAGGTGCTATCAATACCTTTGTACTGTGGATCAGTATCCGAAAAATGAAAACCAATGTCGCGTAAATTAGCTGCCCCTAGTAATGCATCACAAATAGCATGTAACAAAACATCCGCATCGGAATGACCGATTGCACCAAAACTTGAAGGAATCTCAATACCACCTAAAACTAAACGATAACCTTCACCCAAACGGTGAACATCTATACCATAACCAATTCTCAATGAAGACATGTTGTACTAATTATTTTTAATTGTAAACAATAAAGAAAAACGCAATGTATTGGCTAATGGACTATTACGCTGTAAAGCTGCAATATAAGAAATGTCTATTTGCATTATATTATACTTTAATCCTACACCAAACGTAAAAAATTTACGATTCCCTTTGTTTTGACTTTCATGGAAATATCCGCCACGAACTGCAAAAACAGAATTGTAATTATATTCCGCTCCTCCAGAAATGGTAATCTCACTTAACTCTTCCTTCAAACGAGAACCTTTTACAACCTTCGCTGTGCCATCAGAATTTAAATCATAGTTACCATTACTTAATAGTAAAGGGGTCCCCGGTGCATCCGAAAAAGATTGAAATATTCCGGTTATGACACCTACATCATTACTCTTGCCTGCAATGATAGAATTATTGACTTTATTGTAAATTGGAGGTGTAGGAACTAATAATTTTTGCAAGTCTAAAGTAAGCGAAAAGCTATTATAATTATCTATTTTCGTTGTGTAAGAAGTTCCTAATTTTAAACTACTTGGTAAAAAATCGGACGAAGCATTTGCAGAATAAGAAATCTTATTTCCAACATTATTAATCGTTGCACCAAAACGTAACTCCCCTGCTTTCCCTCCAATTTTTACATCTGTATTTTGATACATAAACGAAATATCTGCTGCTCCTGCTACTCCAGCTTTCGTCTGGGCACCCGCAGTTATCAAACCTCCGGTTAAATTAGAATACGCAAACTTTCCATTTACACCAAGACTAAATTTATCTGATAATTTCAAGGAATAACCAACAGCTAACTCTTGTTCAGAAGGCTTGTCAGGTCTCAATACTGCCCCGTTTTGATCTGTATAGGTAATTTCTCCTAATGTAAACTGACGAAGTGAAAATGCTAAAGCATTCCGGTCATTGAATTTCGTGTAACCAGCTATATAATATAAATTTATATCGTTGGTTAATTGACGTAACCATGGAACTACTGAACCACCAATCTCTAATTTATTTTTGGAAAAGCTAATCCCTGCTGTATTCCAGTATAAGGAATTTGCATTTGGACTTAAGGCTGTCCCAGCATCTCCCAATCCACCAGAACGAGAATCAGGATTAATACTTAAAAATGGCATTGCAGTCGTTATAGCATTTAACTGCAAAGCTTTTGCATCTATCGTTGTCGTCTGCTGACTAAAAGTCAAAAAACTGATTGAAATAAACACACTTAATGTAAATCTAGAAAACATACTTTTTTTAATTAGAGCAAATATAAACGTAAAAAAATTAGATTTATTGTATGAAGTTATAAGATTACTAATTTTTCTAACTTTTCTGTATTTTGTCCCAACGAATTTTTTACAAGAATACGATAAACATAGACACCTCTTGCTAATTTATCTCCAAAATCATCTCTACCGTCCCAATGTATACCTTCAGACCGAAAACCTTGTAATGCAACATGTTCATGAATCGTTTTAACTAAACGACCTGAAATAGTTAACACTTGAATCTGTACTTCTAATTGATTACAAACTTGGTTATGCTCAAAATAAAATTGGGTGTTCGTAGTAAAAGGATTCGGGTAATTCAATACATGTAATAACTCTAAATCTTTCTTTTTTTGAACGATAAAATCAATCGTTGATTCCGAAGGATTATTGTACACATCCCATACTTTTAATTTTAAAGTATGCCGACCTTCTTCCAAATTTTTAAAATCATACACAATTCTACCTTTTTGAAAGGAATTTAAATCGGAAACATAAAAATTATTTAAAACAATTGGAGAAGAAACTTGTCCATCTAAAATTGCAACAACATCATGTCCTATTCCATTCCCGATTGTATTTATGCCGCTTTCATCACTCAAATGAATTATTAATTTAGGAGATTCATTAGTCAGTCCCGAAGAAACAAAATTTTCATCATTCAAATACATAGAAACTTTTGGTCCTATAGTATCCATTTGAAGTACATTACTTATACCTCCTACAACAAACCTATTTTCAGAACCAAGTCCATCGCTAATACTATCATTATAATACAAGGATAACTTTCCTTTTCCATAAGCATAATCAATATCTTTTGGCGTTATAAACTGAATATCAAAAGCACCGTTAATTAAATTTGATCTACCTTTAAATATAACATTCTCTTGATTATTAAAAGAAATGATTGGCGAATCAACATCCTGTCCTAAGGTGTGTAGTTGTTTTACTTTATCAAAAACACGAATATTTAACACGCCATCCGTAAATACTTTCCCTCCTAAATGATTTTCAATATGCCCTTTTATTTTTACATGCGACAAGGCTCTAATTGTATCTTGCTTTTGAGATGTGGAAAATCCATTTATACTATCGATTACAACTTTGAGTTTAGGTAAGGCTAGACGCAAAGCTGGATCACCTATCAACGTAAAACTATGTTTATTTACATCTGAATTAACCATGTTTTTAGTTCGTCGTAAAATCTCTCCAAAAGTCAAAGGAAGGTTTTGCGCATCTCGGTCAAATACATGCTTATAAAAACTGGATCCAGTAGCAGTATTAACGCTAAAAAAAACTGGGCGCGTCGTTGTCATCAAAGCAATTGCTCCGCCGTTAGGATTTAAAGACAACCATTCTCCGGCTGATACGCGACTCGGGTCATCATATTTCGTAAACTCACAGGTAGATGATACAAACAAACATAACTTCGATAGATTTCCCCAGGTATTGATTTGAGGTATAGTAATGATTCGCTCTTCCGCAGCACCAACCTCTCCTCCATGCCCTATGTAATTTACTAATAAAGCGCCATTATTTATAGCGTCATCTATCGCACGATTAACATCCGGATATCTTTCCCCTCCAGCCATCGTAATTTGCTTGTAGGCATCACAATAGATCTTATCCACATTTAATTCCGGATGATTAGACAAAATCACCTGACTTTGAGGCTCTGCATCATTATTCACAAAATAACCACCTTCCTCATCGTCTGCTATTTGAATAATATTTGTCCGCCAATCACCAAAAGCAGAAGCGGATTTAGCACCACAGCAATCGATTGAATCAGAAGCTAGTCCACCACGAAGATATTGCTCAATCTTCGCAATTTGTTCATCGGCAATTTTCAAAGAGGATATCAACATACGTCCAACACCTATTTGCATGGAATCTTTTCCATAAACGGACCCATCATCAGCTAATATTCCAAAATAATCATCCGAAACCATAGCATTTAAATGATCTTCCGAATTAATAAACTGAAAAGTAGGAACCCAATAATTATTATTAGCAACTCTGTTCTTAGGATCAAAAGTTCCATCTCCAAAAAGTAAGAGGTTTTTTAAAGATTTAGCTGAATCTGAACCATATCGATCATAAAACATTTTAGCACAACGTTTAATAGCAGTAGGATCAACACTTCCAGATGAAAATTCATTGTAAATTTGCGGCAGTGTTATTACATGGACTTTTTCTCCATTCTCTCGATGTATTTCAGCTAGTCGATTTGCAGGTTCCAAAAAATCTTCCGGTGTTACAATAACAAAGCTTGCCCAATCCAATCCGTGAATGTTTTGATTTTTAACGCGGCCTAAAAAAACAGGATTATAAAAATCAGAAATAGTTGAAACTGCAAATTCACACAAAATATCTGTCTCATATACAAAACTATAACCTCCAACAGTAGAATTTAAGGCAACCAAACTAGGAGATATTTTATCAGTAACATCCCAAACAAAAATTGATGTATCCGCAGAAATAATAAAATTTGTCACCCCATTTTTTTGAACCGTAGATAAATCTCTAAAACGATATTGTTCTTTTTTGTAAGCATTAATACAACGCGTATTTAACTCAATTTTATCTAAAAAAAGTTTTGTAGATGGAGAATTTCGAAATAAAGATAAATCTAACTTTAAATTATTATCTAGACTACTAAAACTAAAATTAGCTTGATTCCGAACATAATCAGAAGAAACAGTCGATAAAAAAGTTTTAGATAATATATTACTTTTAGCAGACACAGTAATGTAGTTTCCGGATTGTTGCGCATTCGAAGCAAAAGAATACCGAATATAAACAGCAGATTGAGGATAAGAAGGAGTCAAAAAAGAAACGGAATAATCTAGTGTATTATCAAAAAGTTCACCATACCATCGCTGCCCACCATTTACAATCGATGTATCTTCCAATTCATGTATCGTATAATAATCATAAATTGAAGTTGAAAGATTAGATGGTTTCAAAACAGCAGGAGATGTTCCTACTGTCTTAACAGGTATGTTGTTGGATACACGAATAAAATAAAACGATTGATCCGAATAAAGATGTAATTTTCGCTGAAAAAACCCATCCGTATAATTCCATCTATCTGGGCCATAAGCATAAAAAAGAACATAATCACCCTGGTCAAATGTCCCATCTGACATACCATAATAAGAAACAGAATTTTGATTTAGATCATCTGGAATAATTACATCATTCTCTTCTGGTAAAACACCTGAGGCATTACCGTAAACATGTATAGAACTAGGATTAATCGATTTTTTTGAAATTCCAAAAGACACAAGGTCTTCATAGGACAACTTATAAAAGCCATCCCGAGAAATTGCGATTTTATACCATTCACTACTAACATCTGCTAACACAGATTGGGAAACGTATTTTTTTTCTTTTGAAATTACAACCTGACTTGAAATAAAAACAGGAATTAAAAACAATAAACAGAAACAAAATATCCGAATAAACATATAAATGCATGGTATATACCGACAAACTTAAACAACTAACTTATAATTTAAAAACTATAACGAATATTTAACAAAAAAAGTATAATATGTCAAATAAGAATTCGTTATTAGAAAAAAAATTACTATTATTGTCGACTATTTACATGTTAAAAATGCATTATTTGGTCATAAATTTCAGTTTGAATGAAAAAAATTAAGTACTTATTTATCTTGTGTTTCTTGGTGTCAAACCAGCAAGAGGTATTTGCACAAGACCCTACATTTACACAGTTTTATGCCAATCCACTATATTTAAATCCTGCATTTGCAGGTTCTAATAAATGTCCTAGAATCAGCATGAACTATCGAAATGAATGGCCAAATCTTTCCGGTAATTATGTTACCTATAGTGCTTCTTACGATAAATATGTAAAAAACATTAAAGGTGGTATTGGATTACTAGCAACGTATGATCAACAAGGCAGAGGTACTATTAGCACTTCCATGATTGGTTTAATCTACTCCTACCACTTGAAAGTCAATAGAAAATTTACGCTATTATTTGGCGCTAGGGCTGCTTATTATCAAAAAAGT
>JBIIKZ010000032.1:0-23596 GCA_044232905.1 Crocinitomicaceae bacterium | reverse complement strand
TATGAGTAAAGGTATAGTAAAATTCTTTAACGAGACTAAAGGTTTTGGTTTCATTAGAGAGGAAGATTCGAACAAAGAATATTTTGTTCACGTTTCAGGATTGGTTGATGAAATCAGAGAAAATGACGAGGTAACTTTCGAACTTCAAGAAGGAAAAAAAGGTTTAAATGCAGTTAACGTAAAACAAGCATAGTTTTTAAGTTATTTAATTTATTGTCTTTTGAGGCTGGATTTATCCAGCCTCTTTTTTTGTCTTCTATTTCTAGATTTAGTTTTTTACTTTTTTTAATCCTATACGCTTACGTTCTGTATCTACTTCTAGGACTTCAACAAGCACTTGCTCATGAATCGTAATAAATAGTGATGGATCTGCTACAAAAGATTCAGATAAATGGGATTTGTGAATTAAACCATTCTCTTTAATACCAACATTTACAAAAGCACCAAAATCTGTTACATTTGTTACAATACCAGGTATTTTCATCCCCGCTTTAATATCCGCAATTGTTTTTAATGTTGTATCAAATTCAAAAACACTAGCCTTTTTTCTAGGATCTCTCGTTGGCTTTTTTAATTCGTTTAATACATCTTGAAAAGTGAATTCATCTGCAGTTGGAAAATCGGATGCTTTAAGATCTTTTAATAGTTTTTCATTTCCAATTAAATCAAAAATATTGCTAGCTGTTTTCTTTGCAATTTCTTGCACAAGAAAGTAGGATTCTGGATGAACCGCCGAATTATCTAATGGGTTTTCTCCATCTGTAACTCTTAAAAATCCGGCACATTGCTCAAAAGCTTTATTTCCTAATAATTTAACTTTTTTTAATTCTTCGCGATTATTGAATAAACCAATTTCATTTCTATACTTTACAATATTTTCAGCTATTCCAGGTCCTAGCCCTGAAACGTATTGCAATAAATAGGAAGAAGCAATATTTAAATCTACCCCTACTTTATTCACTGCAGAAATAACAACGTCATCCAAGGAATTTTTGAGTGTCTTTTGATCTACCTCGTATTGGTATTGCCCTACCCCTATTGATTTAGGATCAATTTTTACCAATTCAGATAGCGGATCCATTAATCGTCGACCTATTGAAACAGCGCCGCGAACAGTAACATCATAATCTGGAAATTCTTTTCGCGCAATTGCACTTGCCGAATAGATAGAAGCTCCATCTTCACGCACAATATACACATTTAAGTCTCTGTCAAATTTCACTTTACGGATAAGATTTTCGGTTTCTCTCCCTGCTGTTCCATCACCAATTGCAATAGCTTCAATTTTATACATTTGAACTAATTGACCTAACTTTGCGGATGCTTTATCCCTTTCATTTTGAGGTGCATGAGGGAAGATTGTTGTATTAAAGAGTAATTCTCCTTTTTCATCTAAACAAACTACCTTACATCCTGTTCTAAATCCTGGGTCAATTGCTAAAATTCGTTTTGCTCCAAGTGGTGCAGCTAATAATAATTGTTTAAGGTTTGAAGCAAAAACCCGTATTGCATCTTTATCTGCTTTACTTTTCGCTTCATTTATCAACTCGTTTTCTAGGGAAGAAGATAATAACCGCGTGTAAGCTTCTTTACAAGTATCTTTAACTATTTGTCCACAAGCGTCATTGGTTTTAACGAAAAATCGCTCTAATATTTCAATAGCTTCTTCTTTATCTGGCTGGACTTTTAAACTTAAAATACCTTCCCGTTCACCGCGATAAATTGCTAAAAATCGGTGAGAGGGTATTTTTGTAATTCCTTCCGAAAATTCAAAATAATCTTTAAATTTTTCTCCTTCTTGGATTTTACCTTTCATTACACGCGAAGTAACTGTGGATTTACGGTTGAATAAATTACGCAATCGACTTCTTACATGGATATTTTCATTCATCCATTCAGCGATAATGTCCTTTGCACCTTGAATAGCAACCTCCTCATTTTCTATTTCGGGACGGAAATATTTTGAAGCAATTTGAAACGGATTTACTCCTTTTTGACTCATGATGATTTTTGCTAAAGGTTCTAAACCTAATTTTTTAGCTTTCTCTCCGCGAGTAACTCTTTTTTGTTTAAATGGTAAATAAATATCTTCTAAAAGTGTTAAATCAAATGATTTTTGAATGTTTTCTTGAAGTTCAGTGGTTAATTTACCTTGTTCTTCGATTGCTTTACAAATAGTTTTTTGACGAAGGATACATTCTTCATATTTTTTAATACAATCTCTAATATCTGTTATTTGAACTTCATCAAGATTATTAGTGAGTTCTTTTCGGTAGCGTGCGATAAATGGAATAGTTGCTCCGTCTTGAAGTAATTGTATGGTGTTAGTGATCGATTTTTCTGAAATTTGGTTAGTTTTTAAGATAAATTCAAGCAATTTCATATTCCTTTATATTTAGTTTTTACTTAAACTTTTGATTATTTTATTTACAAATGTATAAAATACACATGTGGATTGTTAGTATCTTGTTTGGTTTATTCTTTTAAATTCCCGTATGCTTTTAAAAAAATATTATTTTTGCATACAAAATATCGCAATTATGCTAGAAAAATTTTCTTTCAATGACTTTAAAGGTCAGTTACAAACGAATAAAAACCTTCGTTTTGCAACCTATGGTATCGGTTCAATTCTTGGATTGTTAGTATTGTACTTTGCTTATCGTCAATTTATTTGGGCACCAAGTAATGAAAAATCTAAAGAATCCTATTATAGAGGTTTAAATTTAGCAGCTAAAGATTCAACGGATGCTGCAATTAATGAATTAGAGCCTGTAGTTAAAAAATTCGATGGCAAACAAGGTGGTGAGGTTGCTCAATTTATATTAGCGCGTCAATACATGACTAAAGGTGATTTTAAAAAAGCATTAAAAGCATTAGAGGATGTAGATGTTAATGATACCTATGTTTCCGTTTATAAACTAGGATTACAAGCGGATTGTAATTCTGAATTAGGTAAATACCAAGAAGCATTAGATTTGTATTTAGAAGCGGCTGAACAAAATGAAAATGAGTTAACAACTCCAACGTTTTTATTCAAAGCAGGTTTAGTTGCTGAAGAACTAAAAAATTATGAAGAGGCAAACGAGTTGTATACTCGAATTAAAGGAAATTATTTAAATTTCTCGAATGCTAAATCGATTGATAAATATATTGCTAGAACTAAAAATAGAAAATAATTGTGGCTACTTCTTTAAAGAATTTATCTGATTATTCCAAAGATTCAATACCAAACGCTGCCGATTTTAAAATCGGCATCGTTGTTTCAGAATGGAACGATTCTATTACAAACAACTTATTAGCAGGTGCTAAACAGGCGTTACTAGAGAACAATGTGCCTGAAAGTAACATACTACTTCGTCATGTTCCAGGAGCTTTTGAATTACCTTTAGCTGCTCAATGGATGTTGGATGAAACAGATGTGGATGGTGTTATCGCAATTGGCGTTGTGATTCAAGGAGAAACGAAACATTTTGATTTTGTTTGTAAAGGAGCAACGGATGGCATTATGAAAGTTATGTTGGAGTATAATTCACCAATATCTTTTTGTGTTTTAACGGATAATACCTTACAACAATCTATAGATCGTTCTGGTGGAATTCATGGAAATAAAGGAATTGAATGTGCGATTGCCTGTATTAAAATGATTGCTTTAAAAAAGTCTTTTGAAAAATAAGTAGTATGACATTAATTAAATCTATTTCAGGTATCAGAGGTACGATTGGTGGTAAAGTTAACGATGGACTAACACCTATTGACACTGTTAAGTTTGCTGCTGCATATGGAACTTGGTTGAAAAATCAGTATCCAGGGAAGAAAATAAAAGTTGTTATTGGTCGTGATGCACGTTTGTCAGGTCAAATGATTTCAGATTTAGTAAGTAGTACTTTAATCGGTTTAGGTATCGATGTTATTAACCTAGGTTTATCTACTACTCCAACCGTAGAGATAGCTGTACCATTAGAGGAAGCACAAGGAGGAATTATATTAACAGCAAGTCACAATCCAAAGCAATGGAACGCCTTAAAACTCTTAAATTCTAAAGGAGAATTTATTTCAGGTATGGAAGGAGAGTTATTATTACAAATTGCAGAACAAGAAGCATTTGATTTTGCGGATGTGGATGATTTAGGAGTAATTACAAACGATGATTCGTATTTACAAAAGCATATTGATGCGGTTTTAAACTTAGAATTAGTGGATGTGGAAGCTATTAAAAACGCTGATTTTTCGATTGTAGTGGATGCAGTGAATTCTACTGGAGGTATATTTGTCCCAGCATTATTAAGTGCATTAGGTGTAAGTAAAGTTACCAAAATGTATTGTGAACCTACTGGACATTTTCCACACAATCCAGAACCACTTCCAGAACATTTAACAGATTTATCTCAAAAAATAAAAGAAATTGGCGCAGATTTAGGCATAACGGTTGATCCAGATGTAGATCGATTAGCAATGGTTTGTGAAGACGGTTCTATGTTTGGTGAAGAATATACATTAGTTGCGGTTTCAGACTATGTTTTGTCACATACACCAGGTAGCACTGTTTCGAATATGTCGTCGACAAAAGCATTAAGAGATATTACTGAAGCTCGAGGCTTATCTTACTTTGCTGCGGCTGTAGGAGAAGTAAATGTTGTTACCAAGATGAAAGCGCAAAATGCTGTAATCGGAGGTGAGGGAAACGGAGGAATTATTTATCCAGCTTCCCATTACGGACGTGATGCATTAGTTGGAATCGCATTATTCTTAACACATTTAGCAAAAAGAGCTATCAAATGTTCTGAATTACGAGATTCTTATCCAAGCTACACGATTTCTAAAAACAAAATTGAATTAACTCCATCGATAAATGTAGATGCTATTTTAAGCAAAATAGCTGAAAAATATAAAAATGAAGAAGTTGATACTTTAGACGGCGTAAAGATCTATATTGGAGATGAATGGGTACACCTACGTAAAAGTAATACAGAGCCAATTATTCGAATTTACTCTGAAAGTAATACCGAAGAAAAAGCAACTAAATTTGCATTGAAAATAATGAATGAAATTAAAGAACTTTGTTAGTTTTTTAATTTCTAAAAGGATATTATATTTGCAAAAAAATAAAAGACAAGTTATGGCTATAATGATTACCGATGAATGCATTAATTGTGGGGCTTGTGAGCCAGAATGTCCAAATAATGCCATTTATGAAGGAGGTGCTGAATGGAGATATTCGGATGGTACTTCTTTAAAAGGAATGATTACAACATTGAATGGCGATGAAATTGATGCGCAAAATGCTTTCGAACCGGTGGATATGGATGTTTATTATATTGCAACGGATAAATGTACAGAATGTGTAGGTTTTCATGATGAACCACAATGCGCAGCTGTTTGTCCTGTAGATTGTTGTGTAGATGATCCAAACCACGATGAATCCGAAGATGAATTATTAGCAAAAAAAGATTTCATGCATTTGTAATACTAAATTTATTTAATGTACGTTATAAAGATATGAAAGCATTATATATTCTACTTTTATGTCTTCCAGTTACATTTTTATTTAGTCAAAAAGATACATTATTAGCCAATCGTGAGAAGCGTTTGGCTTTTTTTTTGAATACACTTCGAACATCTAAGACAGATCAAGAGCGAAATATAGCGAATACTATTTTTAGGGATTATTTATTAGAAACGATTCAATATTCCGATTCCTATGAATATCCTTTTGAAAGTTTAACTTCTTTAGGAAGCATTACAAGTCCTGACCATGCATTTAGACTTTATTCTTGGAATGTTGAAATGGAAGATGCATCTAATCGATTTTATTGTTTTTTAGTACGAAAAGGTAAACGGAAGCATAAAAATAAAGTAATTGAATTTTTAGAAAAAAACGCTGTTTCTCCTATGTCACAAGATGTGTTGACCGAAAATAACTGGTATGGCGCGCTCTATTACAAAATAATCCCCGTCGAAAAAGGGTCTAAAAAAATCTACACTTTACTTGGTTGGCGAAGTAATGGAACTTTGAGTCATTCCAAATTAATCGATGTAATAAGCATTCATGGAACACATGTCAAATTTGGAGATTTGATTTTTAAAAATAAGCGAGAAGTAAAACGACGTGTGTGCTTTGAGTATTCTAAAAAATCAATGATGAGTTTGAAATATGAAGCTAATTTTGAGCGCATCATTTTTGATCATTTATCGCCAGAATCACCTTCTATGACGGGTTTTTATGAATATTACGTTCCTGACATGTCACATGATGCCTATATATTCGAAGAAGAAAAATGGGTGTTAAAAGAAGATGTTATCGGAGTTAATTCACCTGATAGACAAACCATTAAGCAAACAACAATTGATCCGGCTACAGGCAAAACAATAGAAGTAGAAGTACCGAATGAATGGGTGGATCCATCCGATAAAAGTGCACCTGGTGGTGGAGGTGTTCATACACCGATTATACCTCGTCCAAGGAAAAAATAAACAAGCAATTAAACTGTTTTACGTTATTAGCATGTAAAGTACATGTTACTTATATTAATTAGCTTTAAAACTAGTATATTAAGGCTTTCACAAACAAAATTAAGCTGTATATTTATAACTTAAATAGGACTTTATTAGCCAACTAATTTTTTATTAACTTTTTAATCGATAAGTTATGGAGTATGAAAAAAGAAATGATCGTAATGACGAGGTATTTAGCAAATCTGTAAAAGCAGGGAAAAGAACTTACTTTTTTGATATTAAAACGACGAAAGGAAATGAGTTGTATTTAACATTAACAGAAAGTAAGAAGGTTTTTGAAGATGGAAGAGAATATTTTCAAAAGCATAAGATTTTTTTGTATAAAGAAGATTTCGCGAAATTCAAAGAAGGATTAGATGAAATTATGGATAAGTTAAATGAGTTAAACGAATCCGGAGATTTTAGAACAGATTCCTATGTAAGAAATGATAAATCAGACGATTCTTTTACGTTCGATAGTCTATAATTTCGATTTCTAACAATAAAAGTTAATAACTATTTTGCCTAAAATCATTACATTTCGTTAACGAATAGTTTATCTTTATAGTCAAAATTCAAAGAAATGGGTAAGATTATTGCTGTTGCGAATCAAAAAGGTGGTGTAGGAAAAACAACTACTTCAATCAATTTGAGTGGAAGTTTAGGTGTATTGGAGAAAAAAACCTTACTAATCGATGCTGATCCGCAGGCAAATGCAACTTCAGGTGTTGGTTTAGATCCTAAAAACACGCGTAACCTATACGAATGTTTAATAAATGATGTTGATCCACGTGATATTATTATTCACACTGAAAATCCTCATTTAGATATTTTACCTTCTCACATGGACTTGGTGGGTGCAGAATTAGAAATGATTAACCTTCCGAATCGCGAATTCATGTTAAGAAATGCCTTAAATAAAGTTCGTGACGACTATGATTTCATCATTATAGATTGCTCCCCTTCTTTGGGATTAATCACTTTAAATGCTTTAACTGCAGCAGACTCTGTAATTATTCCAGTACAATGTGAATATTATGCATTAGAAGGGTTAAGTAAGTTATTAAATACCATTAAAATTGTTCAAGGAAGATTAAATGACAAATTAGAAATAGAAGGCATTTTACTTACCATGTATGACTCACGTTTGAGATTAGCAAATCAAGTGGTAGATGAAGTAAAAGCACATTTTCAAGAATTAGTTTTCGAAACGGTAGTTCACCGTTCTACTAAACTTGCAGAGGCGCCTAGTTTTGGAGAAACAATAGTTATGCATGATGCGTCTAGTAAAGGAGCTATCAATTATTTAAATTTTGCGCGCGAAATTTTGCAAAAAAATGATTTAACAAATATATCGAACAACGATAAAACAATTTCTTTATAATATGGGAGCTGAACAAAAGAAAAAAGGAGGACTTGGTAGAGGTTTAGGGGCTCTTTTGGAAAATGCTCCAGATTTATCAAACAGATCTAATGCAGACGACAAGAACTTTATCGGTTCTGTTTCTATGATTTCTATTCAAGCTATTGAGGCAAATCCTTTTAATCCACGTACACATTTTGAGCAAGAAGCGTTAGAAGAATTAAGTAAAAGTATTGAAGTTCACGGAATTATTCAGCCTTTAACCTTACGTAGTACAGGTAGAGGAAAGTTTCAACTTATTTCTGGAGAGCGTCGTTATAGAGCATCTCAAATCGCTGGATTAACAGAAGTACCTGCTTATGTTCGCGTAGCAAATGACCAAGAAATGTTGGAAATGGCATTGGTTGAAAATATACAACGCGAAGATTTAAATGCGATTGAAGTTGCACTCTCCTACCAACGACTTATTGAAGAATGTTCTTTAACCCAAGAACAAATGAGTCAAAAAATTGCAAAGAGCAGGTCTAGTATTACAAATCATTTACGTTTATTGAAATTGCCTGCAGAAATTCAAAAATCCGTGCGTGATAGTAAGATTTCAATGGGACATGCACGTGCATTAGTTTCTGCTGGAGATGAAGAACTACAATTAGAATTACATACACATGTATTAAACGAACAATTGTCTGTTCGAGAATTAGAGGTACTTATTCGGGATGGTGTATCTATCACTAAAACTTTACCTACTAAATCTTTACCACAAATAAATTCAACTAATACGGCACAACGCGATTTTTGCAATCATTATTCTGATAAAACATCTACCAGAGTGGAGATTAAAAAAGCTGCGAATGGTTCTGGGAAAATCACAATTCAATTCAATTCAGAAGTGGATTTAAATCGTATTATTGAAATATTGAATAAATGAAAATAATATTTTTCATTCTATTTTTTTATTGCTCGAATGTTTTTGGACAAAGTATAGCCAAAGATTCTATTCTTATTACTGCACACACTCCAAAAAAAGCAGCGTTTTGGTCGATAATTATTCCAGGAGCTGGTCAAATTTACAATCAATATTATAGTCCAAAAGGACGATATGGAGCGTATTGGAAAGTTCCATTAATCTATGTTTCCTTACTAGGTACAGGAAGTTTGTTTCTAGATGCCATCCGTTCGGAAAGTGAAATACGCACAGAATATTATAATCGTGAAAAAAATAACACGTTAATTTCATCCAAATGGGCAAATTATACTGCAAACGATTTAATTCTTTTACACGAAAGTGCCGTTAGAAAACGAACGATGTTCGGACTATTAGTTGGTGGTGTCTATGCCTTACAAATCATTGAAGCTTCTATTGATGCCCATTTTTTACATTTTGACATAAGTCCTAACCTAACGATCCAAATTCAACCTACTTATCTTCAACGTACAGCAGGACTTCAACTTACTTTCAACTTCAATTAAGCTAAATTTTACAGTCCTTTTGGATTTAAAGAAAGGTAAAAATTAGAATTATTAAATTTACCAAAAATTAATCGCGAATAAAATCTTATATTTAGGTCGAAAAATACATAATTGTTTCACATAATAGTTTAAAATATGAAAATAGGATTAGTAGGTTATGGAAAAATGGGCAAAGCGATTGAAGAAATTGCCATTGAACGTGGACACGAAATCTTATTTAAATCCAATAGTGTTTTTCCATTAACAGTCAAAGATATTGACATGGTGGATGTAGTGATTGAATTTACAAAACCAAATTTAGCACTGGAACATATCCAAAAAACATTAGAGAATAATACGCCTATTGTTGTTGGTACTACTGGTTGGAACGAACAAATTAAAGAAGTAGAGAAAATGATTGCGTATACAAATGGAAGCTTGTTGTACGCAAGTAACTTTAGTATTGGAGTTAACTTATTTTTTGATTTAAACCGGAAGTTGGCACAATTATTAAGTCCTTATTCTGAATATAAACCATCGATTGACGAAATACACCATACACAAAAAGTGGATGCTCCAAGTGGAACTGCTATTTCTCTAGCAAATGATATTATTCAAAATAATAGTTCCTACTTTTCTTGGGTATGTGCAGAAGGAGAAGTTCCGCATACTGCTGAAGGACAGTTAGGTGTTGTTGCACATCGTATACCAGAGGTGCCTGGAACGCATACCGTAGCATATTCCTCTTCCATCGATACAATTTCTATTACCCACCAAGCGCACAATCGTCGTGGTTTTGCTTTGGGAGCAGTTTTATCTGCTGAATGGATCGTTACTAAAAAAGGAATGTTCACGATTTCCGAAATGTTAAAAGAAATGTAATTCGACAACAAATTAATTATGAACGTACTTTATTTTTATTTATTCTTATTTGTGCACCCATACCTTGCTATGTGGTGGACAAGTTTTGAGAAAGCTGGCCGTAAATCATGGGAAGCTTTAATTCCTGGATACAATTATTATGTTGCATTTAAAATTGGAATTAATAAACCTTGGTGGTCCTTATTAATGCTTTTTCCTGGTATTCATATTTGGATGTGGGCTGTAGTGAACGTAAGTTATATCCGAAAATTCGGAAAATATTCTTGGCAAGATACTTTACAAGGGATATTCTTCCCTTACCTATTGATGGCAAAATTGAAAGATAGCGAAGTTATTGCTCCAACGAATTGGGCAAATCCAAAAGATGTGGAAGCTCGTCGAATTGGCGACCATATTGTTTTGTTTTTAGCAGTTCCATTTCTTGGTCATGTAGTGGCTTTTATTTTTGGTTTTTTCAGTAAGGATAAAACAGGACAAAAATCTACATACAAAGAATGGGGAGATACCATTTTATTTGCATTGATTGCCGCTAGTATCATCCGAACTTATGTGTTTGAACCTTTCCAGATTCCTACGGGTTCGATGGAAAAAACGTTATTGGTTGGTGACTTCTTGTTTGTAAACAAATTGGCGTATGGAAGTAAAGTTCCGGTAACACCAGTATCGTTTCCATTGGTGCATAATAATATTCCTGTTATCAATGTTAAATCGTATTCCGATATTGAAACAATTAATTATACGCGTCTGCCAGGATTAGGGAAAGTGAAACGCAACGATGTTGTCGTATTTAATTATCCTTCCGGAGATACAGCGGTTTTTGATCCACGTATGCCTTATGGATTAATGGGGCACGATTACCATGGTATCTTAATCGATGAAGCAGAACGTATGTTTTTTCAAAAATATGGACGTGATGCATTTATGCGCAGTATAGCAGATAGTATTGTTTCAAGTAACCCTGCTCTTCGAAATAATCCAAGTCAAGTATATCAGACTGCATATACTAATGCGACTGCAAGAATCATGGCTAGCAAAGGAGAAGAATTTATTAATCACCTGTCTGTTTGGAAAGCGAAGGCGCGTAAAATGTTAGCAGTAGATAAAGTAGCGATGGATAATCGGGAAGGAAGAATGATTAAACATTATGGACTAATCTATCGTCCAGTAGATAAACGAGAAAACTACATTAAACGCTGCGTAGGTATTCCAGGTGATAAGCTTGAAATTATCAACTCCATTTTATATATCAATGGAAAAAAAGCATTTGTTGCTGAATATCAAAATTTACAATATAGCGTATCCAATTTTCAGAATACTGGTTCTACTTCTTCTTTTACTAACATGATGTATGAACAGTATGGATTAGAACCAACAGATACAGAATCAGATCCTGTAAGAGGTTGGAGAGGTGATTATTCGATCTTGAGCGATAACGGGAATACGATGGAACTAGAAATGAATTTAACGCGTACTGAATTAAAAAAGTTAAAGCATGATTTCCCAAATGCTAAATTCAAAATCAATATTCCAAATAAAGTAGAATTTGCACGTAGAAACGAGGCGCTAAAAACTGGATTTAATTCGGTTGAAAAATTAGAAAATTTGCGTTATTTCCCACGCGATGTTAATCATGGTAATTCTGTCTCGAATTTTGAGAAAATAACCATCCCTATAAAAGGTTCAGTTGTAACCTTAACTACCGAAAACATTGCTTTGTATCGACGTATCATTACTGCGTATGAAGGACATACCTTGGTAGAAAAAAATGGAAAAATTAGTATAGATGGTAAGGTAACTTCTACCTATAAGTTTGGGATGAACTACTACTGGTTAATGGGAGATAACCGATATAACTCTGCAGATTCACGTTTTTGGGGATTTGTTCCTGAAGATCATATCGTTGGAAAAGCATCGGTTGTTTGGTTGTCAAAATCTCCTTTGAGTAATTTGAATTTCTTCACTAACATTCGGTACGATCGTATTTTAAAATTCATTAAGTAATGTCTGCAATCTTTCCAATAACTTATTTTGGAAGTATTTCGTATTACAAAGATTTAATTGATGAAACCTCCTTTATCTTTGAGGTACATGAACATTTTGTAAAGCAAAGTATTCGCAATAGAACAAGAATTGCAACTGCCAATGGTGTGATGGAATTATCGGTACCGGTTATCAAACCAAATGGTTCCAAGACTGCTACGAAAGAGATATTGGTTTCGGATGCTAAAGATTGGCGAAAAGACCATTGGCGTGCCATAGAAAGCGCCTATAAACACGCTGCTTATTTTGAGCATTATGGCGAGGAAGTAAAAATGCTTATTTACCAAACTACATCAGATTTAGTAGGGTTTAATCTGCTCATTATGGAGCGTATTCAAACATGGCTAGACCTACCCTATTCGTATGTATGTTCTTCGGAGTTTGTGCCGATGGATAATCAAACTACGGATTATCGTTTTGGTTATAGTAAAAATTCGTATAAAAATGAATACCAGTATTTTCAAGTGTTTCAAGACAAGTATTCATTTAAAGGTGATTTAAGTATTTTGGATGCCTTATTTAACTTGGGACCTATGGCACGTAAACTTTTTATCGCGTAAATTGCATGACGAAATTAGAAGCACATACAGCGCTCAAAATGGAATTAGAACAACGTATTACAGCGCTAAAAGCTATTTTAACGAATAGTTATATTGCTGTAGCGAGTGAAGATGCGAAGAGTTCTGCCGGTGATAAGCACGAAACAGCAGTTTCCATGGCGCAATTAGAACAGGAAAAATTGACCCATCAAATCAACCAATTATTGGAATTACAACAACAATTTCAACGGATACTGACAGATACAAACCATACAAAGGTGCAGTTAGGTAGTTTGTTACTCACCGACAAAGGATATTTTTACGTTTCCATTGGTTTGGGGAAAGTGGAACAAGGTAGTAAATCATTTTTTGCTTTAGGCATGGATGCTCCTTTGGTACGCTTATTAGTTGGCAAGCAGGTTGGTGAAAGTGTATTATTTAATGGTAGTACTACAGAGATATTAAAGCTAAATTAAAAAGTTATGAAGTTTATTGGTACACGAACAAGTTTTCAAGACGCAGGGAATAAGACAACTATTGTCATCGCGCCAGAAAATGTATTTTGGCACAAAGGATTGATGAGTGCTTGGTTTTCGATGTGGATGGTGATTGGGATAACGATGTTTTGGGCATTTAACACCTTAAAATTAAACGAACAAGAAAAATTGATTGTGGTAATCTTTCTGGTGTTTTGGGTGTATTATGCATTTAAAGTTGGTAAGTCTTTGTTTTGGATTCTTTGGGGAAAAGAATTAATTAAAATTGATAAAGATGGTTTAACCATAAAACGATCCATTCGTGGGTATGGTAAATCAACAAACTATTTTTTAGAGAACATTCAGAAAATTAGAACACAACAACCCAAAGAAAATTCGTTTCAGGCAGTTTGGGAAAACTCACCTTGGATACAAAATGGGGAGCGTATTGAATTTGATTACATTGGTAAGACCATTCGATTCGGGAAGAAATTAAACGAAAAAGACACGAAGTTGCTATTTAACTTGGTAACGAAACGTGTAGATGCGTATTTGAAGAAGTGAAGAAAGGGACGAGTGAAGAAAGTGTCGAAGGACGAAATGGACGAGATGTTATAGTGGGTAAATAATTCCTAAAGATTAACTTTGTTGATGCTACGCGTTACAAATTAAGAGGAGAAAAGATGCTTTTTGTACTTACATGTGTTTAAATCCAGCAGACTGTTAGTCGAATACCTTCAAATTCGTCTTACTTTACGCTTCTTTCTTTTTAAACACTGGCATTTTATTTTCGCAGCCTTGAAGCAAACGCTTAATGTTTTTCTTGTGTGTGATAACAACAGCGGCACCGATGACGATGGAGAAAATGGTTAATGGCATTGAATCTACCTGAAAGACAAAATGGATGACCAATGGAAAACTGATGGCTGTAACGATTGCGCCTAAGGATACATAACTAAAAGTTAAGAACACTAGTAAAAAGATTCCTAAACATATACCTGCAGCAGGCGGATGAATCGCGAAAATTACGCCTAAGGAAGTGGCTACCCCCTTCCCTCCTCGGAAACCTGCGAAGATTGGGAATACATGGCCTAAGATGACACAAATTGCCGCAACTAATTTGTAGTTGATGATGGTGTTTTCGTCGTATTGATTTGCAAGGATAAGTGGTAAAAGTACTGCGATAAGTCCTTTGAGTACATCGATGGCAAGTACAATTTTTCCTGGTTTTTTACCGAGCACGCGAAACGTGTTGGTTGCTCCTGCATTTTTCGACCCATGCTCACGAACGTCTAGCCCATAGAATCGTTTCCCTACCCAAACAGCGGTAGGGATCGATCCAAGTAGGTATGCACTTAACGCAAAAAGAATATAATTAAAATCCATGTTTTCACAATTAATTATTACTAAATAAACGTAAGAATTTACTTATAAAAACACGGTTATCGGTAAACTCATATAAGAAGTTTTTCGACTTACGTTTATCCGCTTTTAGTCCATTAATACGATTTGCAAAATCTTCATCTTCGGAGAAAATTTTCATTTCCCCATCTTCTTTTGTCATGGCATGTTCGAAGTAATAATCTTTACCGATGGCTGCGTTGATGTATAAACCAAATTTATCCCCAGATACATTTTCGGAATACATTTGTTCGAAGACTGCTTTTATTGGCACTAATTTCATTACGACGTTGTCATTTAAATTTACAATGGCAGCCATTTCATTTGTTGAAATGATCCCTTTCGTTTGTGCTTTTTTATTCTCAAAAGACGAAAGCTGTAAGCCTGTAATTACAAAACCATCTTCAAATTCGGAAGGTACTTTTTTGTATTCTCCTTTTTCACGGTAGGAGGCAATTATTTTGTTTGCCGTTTTTTCATCTGTCCACTCACGAATTGCTTGAAACAAATTACAATTTGCCGTATCGATAATAGTTAAGCTTTCTTCTGAATTTATTTTACCGACCATAATTGGAACGATGGATTTTTCGATTGGAACTTTAAATTTAGCGGTAATATCTAATTTCATTCTTCCACTTTCAGCGTCGTATTTAGCAGAACCAATTGCATCAATAGTAACTGGTCCATAATTCATTCCTAGATTAATTTTTCCGTTACCTGTTAAAGAACATTCTTTAATATTTAGTGCAATATAATTCCCTTTGATATATTGATTAACAAGCTTTTCTTTTGAAGCGATTTGAAATTCGTGCGAATCACTGTTGAATTGTAACAATCCTGAAGCAGTGATCACAACAGGGTCATTAGCACTAAACAATGGTGATAAGAAGGTTGGATACATTTTTACGCTATCCGAACTTGGGGAATCTCTCCACAGGATACCTGCTGAAATTGGTGTATTGGCCGTTGTTGTGATACTTTCTCCTACCGGAATCTGTATGTTTTTCGGGTCGATTTCAGTGTTAAATGCCATCCAACTTCGGGAGAATTTGGTACAATTATGTTTAATTCGTGTAGAACCTTTAAAGGTTAACAATGGTGTAGGTGCATTAATTTTAACCCCACCGAAGAATTCAAATTGTTTACTCAACTTAAAGGTATCTTTTTCATTAATTTTACCAAATGCAACGGTATGGAAAACCGAGTCAACCCCGATACTTTCTAGTTTAATGGTTGTTAAATTAGAATCTGCGTCGTAGTATGGATAATCTCCACGAGAGGAATAACTATTACGCGATGCAATAACGGTACTTGTATGCAAAAATTTATGGAAACGGGTTACTCGGTTCGCAACGATCAAGGAATTATTTAAAGGATCCATTTTCGCTTTTTTGTGTATTACTACTCGCCCACTATCTGGATAAATTCGTGCATCTGCAACGTCAATGTATTTCGCATCCGTACAGAGTAATTCATTCACCTTTAGGTCGAAGAAGGCTTTTGAAGTCCTAAATTGAAGCGAATCTTGACGAGGGTTAGTAGAGAACATATTAGAAACTAAGTTCTCATCCGATGAAGCAACCAAATTTTTATCATTTGTAGAAAGGTCTATTTTCTCTTTATCCATCAACCAATCAAACTTATCCATGGTACAATCATACATATTTACAGGAAAGCTTACAATGGTAGCACCTGCATTGGAAGCGAAATTTCCGATTCGATCTTTAAACGAAATATGTGATTTAATATTTTCAGTGGTTAATGAATACTTTTGATCTTTTTCTTCATCTACAGCTTCTTTATTCAAAAGGTTAAAGAATGAAGTATCGGCATTCATATCCCAGCGTGTGAATTTAAATAGTGAAGATCCCATAGTAGCAACAGCAAAATTCATCATTCCACTTCCAGTCATACCATTTGGAGTTACCAAAGCCATTCCGTTGAGTTTTGCTTCGTTATTAAAGAATGATAAAGGTATATCTGTGGAGTATGCTTTTAATTTATTTCCACGCGGGATATAGCAGATATATGCTTTTTGTGAAACTACGTCTGGAAATTGCACGCCCATTTCCATTGGTTTGTTGTCAAAAACAGCATATCCAACTGTTGAATCTGGAAGAAATGTGAAGGCTCTCGAAACTGAGGAGGAATGAACGAAATCAATTTTTCCAGAACCTTGTAAACCATTGTTTGAAAGCACAATTTTATTATCATATTTTGCTCCAGTGCCATAGAAATCATACCCTCCTTTTGGAGCATCTTGACTAAATCCAAAAGAATAATCTGGCATGATTTTTAATTCTTGTTTGATAATTGGAAAAATACCTGCGGAGTTAAGTTCCCCTTTTAGACGGAATGCTTTCTCTTTGAAGTTATCTAAACTATCCATTGTAAATGGATATACATCAAAATAGAAACGGGCGCTATCGTAGGCACCTTTATGAATCGATTTTTGAGCGTAGTATACTTTTACATTATTGAATACAGTGATTTTTGGAAAATCTGTCACTGCTTTAGACTTACCCGAACGGTTACTGGGTGCATCAACAAAAAGTTCCCCTGTAATACCAGAAATAACGGATCCTGTTGCAATTGGTCTTTCACCATCTTCTTTTTTAAGTGGTGCAACTCTAAATAAACTAGACTCCGTTTTTAAAAGATTAACTTTATTGTCGACATATACAAATTTAGCTTCTAAGACATTAATTTCCATTTTTCCAGAATTCATCCAGCCACTAAATAGAAAATCCCTATCTTTTTGAATGGTAACTGTAGCATTTTTAGGGAAAACTGCAATTTGTTGTACTTCCGATAGTGCTACCTGATCGATTGCTTCGAGTTTTAATTCTAAAGTATTTAAATTCAGGGAACCGAAGTATGGGATTTTTCTACGCTCGTCTGCTTGTTTGTTGTATAAACGTTGCAAACGAAGCAAATTATCATCTTTATCTATTTCTTCTTGCGTTTTTCCTTCAATTTTTTTAGGTCTCATATCCGAAACAAACATTAGGTTGTCATAATCGATTTGATCCACACGCGCTTGCACGAAATTGAATGTTTTTTGGTTTACTGTGACCATTTTTGTGTCCAAATCGTAACTAATAAATCCAAGTGAATTCAGTTCTAATATCATGGATTTTGCTTGTTCGATGGTTTTGTTCATTCCGCTTGCAAGTTCACCTTCTGTAATTGTTGTCGACCCTTTTTCATTACAGAAATTAGAAATTCCAATCAAAGGGTGTACCTTTTCCATAGCTTGTAAACGTTCGTATAAACGTGCATCAAACAACGTTTTAGATTCAAAGCGCGCAATGCGTTGTTCTTGACTTAAACCATGTTCATATTCCATGTTTAAGACCTCTTTCCCTTTTTCCCAAGAGATTTTAGGTACATAAAAATCCAGATTATGGTAGGAACTTGAGAAAGGAGCTGAAGAAGCACCATTTTTACCACGTGTAAAATCGATCGAATGCTTCTCTAAATTGTATATAATATCTAAACCAGGATGGGAGATAGAATCACTTTGACCAATAAATATTGCTACGTGACTATTCGGAGAAATGATTTTTCTAGGATCGACCGAAATCATTTGCGCGCTCATTTTGATAAAAGCTTTTCCCTTTTCAAAGATGGTGATAGTAGCAGGTTCTTTCACCGTTCCAAGTCCTTCGAAACTATTGCCACGTTGCGCGAAACCACCGTTATAATCTACGTCTTCTTTTATATTCTTGATAAATAAGCGTTTATCGAAAGAAATAAAAGCAGGAAACGTTCGATCGACTTCGCGCGTCACTACGAATGCTCTATCGTTTAATTTCCCTAAAATTGGTTTGGAAAAATACGGAGTTACTAAAATAGCTGAATCACAATCTAGGTTCGCCATTTTCAAAGAGATTGCAAAATGTTTTAAGGTTGCGTAATTGGTTGTTTTATCCATCCCGACTTTTAACCAATTGATAACACCGCCGTTTCCTTCAAATTTTTTGAAAACAGGGTCGTAAATACCAGAGGTTCCATCCACAACAATACTATCGTGAAATGGCTTCTTCTTGTTTGTTTCGTGGTTCGTGTTTTTAGCGTAGCACGCTAATTTTCCATTTTCAAATTTAATTACTGGTTTATCGGTTACATCAAACGAAAATTTTCCTCCTTTAAAATACCATACATGGTTTGGTGCATCGGAAATAATACCTTTCGAAAAGAAGTCGGAGGAAAGTTCGATGAAATCTTTAAATTTATTTAGATTTTTGGATGCTAAAAGTTGATCAACAGCTGTATGCCATGCTTTATAACTTGCGGAAGATTGTTTCTTTTCAATAATAGAATACATCGAATAGACATAGTTGTATATTTCTGGATACGCATGTAGTTTTTTAGTTTCAAGTAAATTACAAGTTTCCACCATTCGTTTGAAATAATCATCCGGGAAATCAGAGGTTTCAATTAACATGTTTTGTAATTCCTTTTTCACGAAATCACGTGGATCGGAAGTTTTAATGTCTGCCAAAGCATTCATTAATTCTTTCACGAATTTTTCTCTATTTTGTGAATAGGTTTGTGCGTTGGTAAACGACAAACACGTTAAAACTAGAAAAGCTACAAAAATCCCTACTACTTTATTCATACTTTATTATTTTATAAATTGAACTGCTGCCCAAGTTTCTTTGGTGAATTTTTTCACAAATGTAAGCGATTGTAAACCTGCGACTTCAATTAATTCATCCACATCTGTTTCAAAAAAGCCACTGATGATTAATGTACCATTAGGAATAAGGTGTTTTGCATACGAAATCATGTGTGCTTTTAAGATGTTTTTATTGATGTTAGCTAGTATAATATCAAATTCCATACCATCAATTAGGTCAATATCTCCACACAAGGAAGTGGAACTCGTACATCTATTTCTTTCTAAATTTTCGATGGTATTTTCAACGGACCATGGTTCGATATCAATCGCTGTAATTTCGCTTGCTCCTAATTTTTCTGCTAAAATTGCTAACACCCCAGTACCAGTTCCCATATCCAGCACTTTTTTAGGGAAGGGAGTATATTCTAACATTGCTTTTGTCATCATCCAGGTAGTTTGGTGGTGACCAGTTCCGAAGGACATTTGTGGTTGAATAATTATTTCCATTCCTTTTACCAATTTTGGATCGTGGAATGGTGCAATGATTGTTAATTTATCTTCTACAAATACTGGGTGAAAATCGGATTCCCACAATGCATTCCAATTTTGATGTGGAATTTTTTCGAGACTTACTTTTGAGGTAAAATCATCAGATTCAAGCCCAAGAATAGTTTCGGATTGCATATTTTCTTCTTTGAAATCGGCTTCATTGATATAAGCTAGAACTCCAGTTTCCGTATCCATAAAACTATCGAAACCAATTTCAGATAGTTGTGCTATTAAAATGTCTGTCCAAGGTTCTTTTGGATAAATTTCGATGTTTAATTCAATTCTTACCATTAAAACGAATTTGCTATGCTATTAAAATCTGCACTTTTTAAGGCTGCGCCGCCGATTAAACCGCCATCCACATTTGGATTAGCAAATAGTTCTTTTGCATTTGAAGGATTACAACTTCCACCGTATAAAATGGAGATAGAATCTGCAATTTCCTGAGAATATTGATCTGTAAATGTTTCACGTATAAATAAATGCATCGCTTCTGCTTGTGCTGCACTTGCAGTTAAACCTGTTCCAATAGCCCAAATAGGTTCGTATGCGATTGTTACATGTACGATTTCTGCTGGTGTTAGGTGAAATAAACTTTCTACTAATTGATGTTTTACAAATTCATTTTCCGTTCCTTGTTCTCGGATATCCAATTCTTCCCCACAACAGAAAATAACGTGTATCTTTTGTTCTAAAGCAGCGTTTACTTTTTCTTTCAGGAAGGCATTATCTTCTTTCAAAATGGTTCTACGTTCCGAATGACCAATAAGCACGTATGTTACCCCAGCCTCTTTTAGTTGTGTAATAGATATCTCGCCTGTAAACGCGCCTTTGTCTTTAGGGTAAAAGTTTTGAGCTCCAATTTTCACATTCAGATTTAATTTTTTAAGTGTTGGAATAAAAATTGCTGGTGGAAAAATAATAACTTCTGCATTTGCAAGATTTATTTCTGCAATTTCTTTTGCTAAATTAATTGCTTCATTTTCATAAAGATTCATTTTCCAATTACCCGCTACAATGTTTTTTCTCATCGTTATTTTTTTAATGTGTGTTTAATAATCCAATCGTAAGAAGGTATGGATTTTCCTGGAAATTTCCCAATTACTTTTCCATTTGCTATTACGAGTAACGCAGGATTGGATCGTGCAATCGCTTTTAATTCCGTAATATCGTTACTAAACGTAGCAACAGGAAAATGATTTCTTTTTCTAAATGAATTTATCTGTGGTCTTAAGGCATTACAAACAAATACGAAAGGAATGTGTTTTTTGGAAGTTTTGTAGAAAATTTCTTTCAAATCGGTTAATTCACCTTGATCAATAGTTGTAAGGTCTTTGGAGAAAAGTACATAAATCAAAGGAGCTTTGGTTATATAATCTCGTAAACTTATTTCTTCAAGTTCGGTATTTGCAAGTTGTGCTTTTCGTAATGAACGTTTCACAAACTTCAGTGTTTTTTCCTCTATACCTAATTCCGAAGTAGCAATGGTTGGATTAAATTGCGATGTAATCGAAGGTAAACGTGTCGCAATTATTTCTTTGGTAATCATCGTGTCGTATTTCCAAATCGTTGGTTTTTCCCAAATTTTAGATTGCATATACGCTTGTCCAGAAGCATCGTATTCTTTGGTTACTCCTGTTTTAAGGTTTTTATATACGAGTAGGCTAATATATTTACCTTCTTCCCCGTCATACATTTTTTGACGTAAGTTATTTCCTACAGCATATGGGCGATAATCTTTCAAAGGTTCATAACGTAAAACATAACTAACAAAAAGTAAACAAATCAGAACGACAGCCAATGCCGATCCCCAGTAATTCCCAAGGTATTTACCACCCATACGGTTCATCCATAAAGCTGTTACTAGTGTAATAAATCCAAATAAAACTGGGAAATACCATCCAAAAACAAAAGAGAAAAACAAAATTACTCCAAGTGAAATTGGAAGAATATACATGTTTTCTTTGGTCGTATTTGGTAAAATTCTTTTCTGTGTAATGAAAATCCAAATAACAAAATACACCAGTAAATAATCTTTCCAAAGCGATTCAGAAGGCGTTAAAGATCTACCAACAGAACCTTTCATTGCATCTCCAAAACACCCACAATCAGTAACACATTGTGGTTGTTTCATTTCGTCAACTACAATTTCTTCTTTCGTATCCGAAACAATTTTGATTGCTTTATTTGTTTTAGCTTCTTCGCGTTTGGAGATACCAATTGGATCGTTATAACTGTAGGTATCTCGGTCTAAAAACTTTTTATTCGGATCGCAATTAGCAGTATGCCAAGTTAAAAAAGTGAAAAACAACATGGTTAACAATAGCATCCAAGCAGTGAATTTTATTTTAGCACCGATGAGCACTAACACACCTAGTACTATTTCAATAATACAGATTAACACACTGAAAAACAATGCGAAATCAATTAAAAATTCTAGTGAAAAACCAGGAATTCCGAACCATTCTTTGATGCGAAATGCAAGTGCGCCATCTTCGAAGTATTCTTCTAATTTATAACTGAATCCAATTGGGTCATTTGCTTTGATTAATCCGGAAACAATAAACAAACCACCAACCAAAATTCTGGAAACTAAAGACATAAATATTTTCCCTTTGAAAATAATAAGTCCTATTATGCTCACGACAAGGATTCCAATTCCAGAGATAATCAACGAAAGTTTAACCGTTTCGAAGTTTGGGTGAAACCCCATGGTGACAAGAGTAACCCCGAATAAATTCACTAAAATAAAAACAGCATTTAATACGAGCGACTGTCCTTTCCAATCAAAAATTGCTTTCATATATAATTAATTTTCAGATAAATGTATTAAAGAAAAAACTGCGTAGTTTAACATGTCAAAATAATTTGCATCGATTCCTTCGCTCATAATTGTTTTTCCTTGGTTGTCTTCTATTTGTTTTACACGTAATATTTTCATGAGAATTAAATCCGTCAATGAACTTACACGCATATCTCTCCAAGCTTCCCCATAATCGTGGTTTTTACGTTGCATCAACTCAAAAGCTTCTTTTGCATAATGGTCATAAAAAGTGATAGCGCGTTCTTCCCCTAGTTCTAATTCGGTTAATTCTTTCTGCTCTAACTGAATTAGTGCCATGATACAATAGTTTACAATCGCTTGAAATTCTTCATAAACCCCTTCCCCAACAAGACTTTCACCTGTTTCTTGCAAGGTACGAATGCGTTGCGCTTTGATGAAAAGTTGGTCTGTCAGTGAACTTGCTCTTAAAATTCTCCATGCAGTTCCATAATCTTTTGTTTTCTTTGAAAAAATATCTCTGCAAGATGAAATTACTTTAGTATATTGCTCAGTAGTTTTTGACATTTTGAATAGCTAAAAATAGACGTTGAAGATAATAATTTTCCGATGATTGACAATATACGTATAGGCAAAAACTTGGTTGATTTAGTAACACCCAAGGTAATGAGTATCCTAAATTGTACTCCTGATTCATTTTATAGTGAAAGTCGAATTGACTCTATTTCTACTGCTTTATTTCATGCGGAAAAACATATTCAAGATGGAGCAGATATTTTGGATATCGGAGGATATTCTACACGACCAAAAGCTGCCGAAGTATCCGAAAATGAAGAACTTAAACGGGTAATACCCGTTATCGAAGCAGTACGAAAATCCTTCCCTGAAATACTTATTAGTTGTGATACCTTTCGTGGAAAAGTTGCGAAAGAAGCACTTGAAGTTGGTGCTCAAATTATCAATGATATTAGTGGTGGAGATATAGACCCAAGTATC
>JBIIKZ010000066.1:0-12384 GCA_044232905.1 Crocinitomicaceae bacterium | reverse complement strand
CCGATGTATGGATGGTCTATGTATGAAATAGCTACAACTGTTGCTAGTCAAGATGTACAAAAAAATGCTTTATCATTAGTTAATGTAGTTCCTAATCCATACTATGCTTATTCTGAATATGAAAAAAGTCGTTTAGATACTAGAGTTAAAATAACAAACTTGCCTGCTAAATGTAATATTTCAATTTATAATTTGAGTGGTAAACTTGTACGATCATTTAAAATTGATCATACTTCGGATGAAACAGAAAAACGTGTTTATTACATTGACTGGGATATGAAAAATAATCAAGCTATTCCAATTGCTAGTGGTGTTTATTTAATTCACGTAGAAGTTCCTGGTGTTGGTGAAACCATCATTAAGTTCTTTGGTGGTGTAAGACAAATCGATTTAGAGAACATTTAATTGTAAAATGAGATTAGTATGAAAAATTCAATCAACATAAAAAAAATCGGAATCTTTTCCATTTTGTTCTCCATTTCTTCCATTATTTTTGCAGGAAATGAAGACCGTGCTGGTTCAGCAGGAGCATCTCAATTATTGATTAATCCATGGTGTAGATCTTCAGCATTAGGCGATGCAAATGTTGCTAGTTCGATGGGGTTGGAGGCTACTTTTACCAATATTGCTGGTCTAGCTCAAACGGATAAAACCCAATTAAAATTTAACTTTACAAATTGGTTAGGAAGTGCAGGGATTCCATTCTCAAGTGCTGGTATTGCTCAGAGAATTAGTTCTTCTAGTGTAATTGCATTAAGTGTTCAATCAATGAGTTTTGGTGATCTTATGATTACTACAGTAGATAATCCAGAAGGAGGTATAGGTAAATTTTCCCCTAAAATGTCCGTTATTAATTTAGGGTATGCAAAGTCCTTTACGACTTCTATTTCTGGAGGATTTAATCTTAAAGTATTAAACGAGTCAATTTCAAACTTGGGTTCAACAGGTATCGCAATTGATGCAGGTATCAAATATGTTACTGGTAAATTAGATCGTATGAAAATGGGGATTACCTTGAAAAATATTGGTGCTCCTATGACAATGAGTGGTGATGGTTTAGGTACACAGGTTACAGTAATTAAAAATGGAACAAATATTACGACGGATCAACGTTCTCAAAAATATGAGCTTCCTTCCATGATGTCTATGGGTGTTTCTTATGATATTATAAATGATACTGTTAGTGACAATAAATTTACCGCAGCATTTGCTTTTACAGCAAATTCATTTTCAAATGATCAATATAGACTTGGATTAGATTATCTTTTTAATACAGGTATAGCTGCTTTCAATGTACGTGCTGGATATGTTTATGAAAAAAACATTACAAATTCCGCTAATAGGACTAATGCTTTATCCGGATTAACTGCTGGTATGTCTGTTGACTTGATTTCTAGAAAAACAACAGCTGAAGGAGTTAAAAAGCAATCAGCTATTGGTTTAGAATACGCTGTTAGAATGTCAAATCCATTTGGATTGATTCACAGTTTTGGAGTTTCTATTAGTTTAAAATAATTTTTATAATTTTGTTAACTGTTGAGAGTCGTATGACTCTCTTCGTTTTTTATATAATTTCAACATATGTCTCAAATTACTTATTATACAGAAGAGGGTTTAAAAAAACTTCGTGATGAATTACACGAAATGAAGACTGTAATGCGCCCATCTATTTCTGATCAAATTGCAGAAGCAAGAGACAAAGGTGATTTGTCTGAAAATGCGGAGTATGATGCAGCAAAAGAAGCGCAAGGCTTGTTAGAAATGAAGATTTCTAAAATGGAAGGTATTTTATCTAATGCGCGTATAATTGATGAGTCAACAATTGATACTTCTAAAGTTTTTATTCTTACGAAAGTTAGAATAAAAAACATTTCTAATGGAGTTGAAATGGAATATACAATTGTTGCTGAAAACGAAGCAGACTTAAAAGCAAAAAAGATCTCCATTGATTCTCCAATAGGTAAAGGTTTATTAGGAAAAAAAATAGGAGAAATTGCAGATGTTACAACTCCTAATGGAATTATTCAGTTTGAAATAATGGATATTTCTAGATAATGGCTTCGTTGTTTACTAAAATAGTTAATGGTGAAATCCCATGTTATAAAGTTGCGGAATCCGATGAATTTTTAGCCTTTTTGGATATACAACCATTGACAAAGGGACATGTTTTGGTCATACCTAAAGTTGAAGTTGATTACATATTTGATATTGAAGATGATTTGTTGGGTAAAATGATGATTTTCAGTAAACAAGTTGCAGGTAAAATTAAATTAGCATATCCTTGTAAAAAAGTTGGAGTTACCGTAATTGGTTTAGAAGTTCCACATGCGCATATTCATTTAGTACCAATGAATGCTTTGTTAGATATGAATTTTTCAGCAGCTAAATTGAAACTTGATTCTTTAGAATTAGAACAAATTGCAAATAATATAAGATCATTCTAATAATCAGAATTACATTACCAGTATCGCAATTAAAGTCTACTTCAAGTGTAGCTTTTTTAATCAATTTGTTTTGTATCTGATTAATTTCTTGATCGTATCTGCGTAACCATTGTTCTTTTGTACATAAAGTATAATACGTGTTTGTAGATACATTAAAACAAACATTAGTGTTATACAAACAAGTGTTATTGGTACATTATATCTTGTTTTATATCCGATTATTGGTTTTACAAATTGGTAGATGATTATCAAATGCCCTACATACAGCCATAAAGTATTTCTACTCATTTGTTTCATAAACTTTGGTAGGTCTTTTACAATTAAACTTAAAAACGCCATAATAGCTCCAACACTTAAAACAATGCCTATCCTATGATAGATTAGATTTGGACTATCGTGCCAAAAGTAACTTTTCCCATAATAATACATCTCAAAATGATTTCCTATTTCCGATAAAAAAATAAATCCAAGTCCCACAAAGGCTAATTTTATTCCAATTATTTTCTCGAAATTTGGTTTTTTAATTTCATAATTTAGCCACAAACCGAGGAGAGCGCCAGCGAAAATATATGCAAGCCAGGGAGTTAGAGGAAACATTGATTTTGTTTCAAAATCATTTAAATAAGGAGCTACAAATATTGGTAGGTGCGATAAATCAACATTGTTAAGTAAAGGAAATGAGGATATTATTATCAGCATTAATATAAAGTAAACGGATGTCATAATCCATTTTTTGTGTCTAGAAATAAAGTAAACAAACATAATTGTAAGTAAACCTAGTGCGATAATATGAAGTACATCTACGCGTAGTGCTCTTTGTTTCTCTTCAAGCGTTAAAACATTAGATATGATTAAAAATGGAATACTTATTATAACCCCTCCAAAAACGGATGTTAGTAATCTTTTCTTTTTATCTTCTTGTTCAAAATAGTTCTTATTGAATAGCGTTTCTCTAAATCTAATATGTTTGAGGGCACCTTCTCTAAATAATTTTTTAATTTCATTATCTTGGTAAACAGCTTCTTTATTCGTTATGGATTTGTAGATGTATATACACAAGGAAATCCAAAAAATAGTAAAAAATGTTTCTCCAATACTCACTGATAAAAAGTGATTTAATCCTTCTTTTGTGAAAATTTGCCCAATTTCATAAATAGGAAAATTTAATAAATAGCCCCAAAATAAAAGGGTAAATATTCTATTAATTCCTGCTTTAACTCTTGGATTAGAACCGTCCTCTTGTTCTTGTGAAAGCATTAAGAATGTGAATACAGCTCCTGACACCATCATGAAAAAAGGTGCTGTATAACCTCGTAACATTGTCCATATTTTGATTCCAGTGCTATGACCATCGCGAATAGATAAATCCAAAAAATCATAGGTAGTATGACCTTGAATCATCATAAATAATGCTAAAACACGCATTAAATCAAGAAATAATATTCTTTTTGGTTTTTCCATAATTATAAATATAGAAAAAGTTGTAAGATTATCGAATTCTAAATCCGATAATTTCTACTTTTCGTTCTAGCGCCGCTTTTTTGGAATAAATTGAATTTCTTTTGTCATTTGGATTGTCACTAACTAATTTGTCGGATAAAAATTCTCCAAAACCTTCCTCTTTGAAAGATAAAGCTATAATATTATTATTGTCAGGAATTAAGTAATTTAACAGTATACCATTTTTATAGATTGCTATGTAATTTCTTACAGAATTAATTCTGCGTTTACTCAGGAATTTATTATAATCATTTTTAGCTAATGGACTTGCATACCCTTTAAATATTAATTCAAATTTCTCTCCTTTTTTAAGTTCTTCTACTAAAATATCTAAAAATTCATCTAAATCTTTTTTGCCTTTCTGAAGATTTTCGATAAAGAATTCATTTATCTCCATTTTGGCAATATTTTTTTTATCTTCTTCTAATCCAAATCCATATTTAGTTTGATAAACTATATTTAATTGGTTATAATTTTCATAGGTTTCTAAATAATTTACATGAGTAGTTGAATCGGATGATTTTGGATTAGGAATATCATTATGGAAGTAGAGTGATATTGGTATTAGTTTTTCTAATTTTCCGATATTTTTTTCTGAATTCATTTTGGTTAACTCTTTCAAACGATTAAAAGTGGTGTCTATTTTTATCGTTTCACTAATAATCAATTGTGGTTTTAATTGGTAAATATCCGTACAGCAATTCTTGTTTAAAGATGCATGATTTCGGTTGCTTGAGATGAAGTAGTTCATAGAATCTTTTACCAAATACGTATCATTGTTTGAACTATTAAAAGGAATTCCTAGGTTTTCAATTTTACTTGTTTTATTCGGTTTGAAATTTGTTTTCTGTAAATCGTATCCTCCGAATCCGTTAAACCAAGTAGAAGAAAAATATAAGGTTAATGTGGCGTCATCATAGAACGGAGCAATATCATCCTCTATGGAATTAATATAATTTATTGGTTTTACCTCTTTAATCGTGTTTTGATTAATTGATCCATAAAAAATATCTAGTCCACCCTGACTGTATTTATTATCCGAACAAAAAAACAGATAATCTTTACCTTGTATTTTTGCAAATGCAGGCATTGAATAAGAATATTCTTTGTTATTAACTTCACCTTTTAAGGTGTCAGGAGTTGACCAACTGCCATCTATGTAATTACTTACAAGTATTTTGCATTTTTTATTTTCAGGTAAAATAGTGCAAGAACTGAAGTAGAATTTCTTTTTGTCACTCGAAAAAGTACCATTGGAAGTGTGATTGATATTAGAGTTAATGGATTTAATTTCTTTTAATTGGCTTCCATTTTCTTTTAAAATCGAATATAATTTATTGGTGTATCCTTCTTTTGAAAATCCGATTGAGTCATTACAATTATCGCATTTCAAAGCGCTTATTATTAGAAGAGGACCAACCACTGCATGGCCAAATTCTGAATCTTCATTAGAAATACCATGTATTTTATGAATACTATATTTTAATGTGTCAGGAAGGTTCATCATTGCCCATTGACAAGATTCTATTTCACGAGTGACTTTGTTTAATGATTTTAAATCATTTGATTTTTTAAATTCGCTTGAACAATAATTCAAATAATTTAATGCTTCCGTATATTTTCCGAGTTGTTTGTTTACGTATGCGAGTTGTAATAATGTGTTTTGTTTATTTATTTGACTATTCGATAAGGAGATTATTTTTTTTAAAATTAGTTCGGCTTTAACAAAATACTTTGTTTTAATTAATATTTCAGAATATGTTTGTAATGTTTGATAATCAGTACTATCTCTTTGGATAATTGAGTCATAATATTTTGCCGCTTCTATATAATCTTCTTGTTCAATATTTTGTTCCGCGCGGTATTTTAATACGCGTTTGCTTGTTTGCCCTAAAACAACAAATGATAAATTTAAAAAAAGTACTATTATAAATAATCTAAACATTTTTTATGCATTAAGTTATTTTCTGGTTTTCGCGACCAAAGGTATTGGACATTAATCTCTAAGGCACCTCTTCCATTACTTGCCTTTACTAATTTAGAAGTATTCACATCGTAATTAATAGATGTTGTTAATCTATTTATTTTCAAACCTATTTGCGTTAATAAAGCGTCTTTGTTGCGGGAATAAATTCCAAATAAGAGTTCATTTTTCTTTTTTGTATTCGATAAATTTATAGTGCATTTAGCGCCAATAATTATTTCCGAATACGAATTTTGTTTTGTGAAATTGATCGTAGGATAAATTTTCATTTTATTGTTTATCGACCATATCCCTTGAATGTAATTATTAAATCTTCTATATCGAGGTACATTTACATTGTAAAAGCCTTGATTTGGTTTATTAATATTGAATATAGCAGTTCCAATTATAAATGAAAATTTATCGGAAATTTCGTTATTGAAAAGTAGACCAGTTCCTACATTTAAATTTGATTTTTGTTGTGTAGTATATTTTTCATTACTTGGAATATAGCTAGAATAAATAAATCCATCAAATTGATTATCAAACATGTAGTTGGAAAAGTTCATTTGATTGTTTTTCCAGCCTATATCTAGACCAATTCTAAGTTTATATTTTTGATTTTTAGCTTCAAGAAAAGTATACGCAACATTTATTCGTCCTTCAATCGTTCTAAATATACCATCGCCCGTAACATCGTGTAATATACTTCCGCCATATCCTAATTTACGATTGAATTTGTTTACCATGTCAAAAGTAAATGCTTGTGTTTGAAATGGTTTTGTAACACTTCTCCACTGATCTCTAGTAGTTAAAGTTATTCTATAATCTTCGGATATAAACCCACTATTTGCTGGGTTTTGATAAAGTGCATTTTCGTTTGTATGTGACCAATGTATATCTTGTGTATAACCAGTTAAAGGGATAATTAAAAAGATTGATATGTAAATTTTTAGTTTCACGGATTTAATTCTACTTTAAAGATACTTTTTTTTGTTTATTTAATAATATTCATACAATTTTTAGCTTTTTGTATTAAATTGTAGACTTGTTTTTTGCATAGCAAGTATTTTTTAAATTTCTGATTGTCAGTCCCTTAAATGTGTTAATAACTTGTTGATTAATCGGTTTTTATGAATTCGTTTAGTCCCTTTTTTTAATGTAATTTTGTGTTTATTAGTTTTTAACTAGATTATTAAGGGATGATACGCTCATTTTTAAAACGTAAATTAACAGACAATCAATTAGCAAATATTTTTGTTAATGGTTTGTTGGAAGTAATTGATAACGGATTTAAAGATGTTGCTTTATTAATTAATGAAGATCCTGCTTTTGAATCTACACCAAATATAACTTCTGAATCCAATTCTGAATTTACGTTAATCATAATTGTTGGTAATTTAGTTACACTTGAATCGAGCTTTGATTCTGATCAAGCTTTTCGAGTAGAGAAACTAATTTACCAAAAATTTGCTACCATTTTTTCAATGGATGAAACGAGTTTCGAAAATTTGATTAAAGATTATAAAAATTTTATTTCTAGGGTAAATCATCCTTCTAAAAACATGCTTTACGGCATGTCAAAAGCAATTTTCCATAAATATAATCTGAATGATTTTCAGGATGATTATTTTAAGCGTATGCAGGCACCAAATCCATTGTTTCTAAAGCGGATGGATGAAGTTATGAGTAACTTTATTTGGGATTGGGATGTATTCTTTAAAAAGTATAAGCTTTAAAAGATATTTTTTACTTATTCATGTCTAAATAAACTACCTTTTTGGTTTCGAAAAATTCATAATCAAAGAACTTTGTAATATTGTTATACTTTGGTTTTTGTCTGATTGGCTTCATTTCTTCTGTTAAATCACCACCTTTAAGGTATAAAATACCGTTTCTAAGTTTATTTTTATTTTCGCTTAAAAATTTCCCCTTTACCCATTTTAAGAATTCTGGCATAGCGGTAACAGCTCTACTTACTATAAAATCAAATTGTTCTTTTATTTCTTCGGCTCTGGAGTGGTAGGTAGTTACATTTTTAATTTCAAGCGCTTCACAAACTTCATTAACTACTTTAATTTTTTTCCCGATAGAATCTACTAAAATAAAATTACATGCTGGAAATAAAATTGCTAGTGGTACCCCAGGAAAACCTCCACCTGTTCCAATATCTAAAATACGAGAACCATCTTTAAAAGATTGTACTTTAGCTATGGCAAGTGAATGAAGTACATGTCTTTCGTAGAATTGATCCATATCTTTTCTTGAAATTACATTTATTTGTTCATTCCAAAAATTGTATAGTTCAGCTAATTTAGAAAATTGATTTTTTTGTTTTTCAGAAAGTTCAGGAAAATGTTTGAAAATAAGTTCAACTCCATTCATTTTTAATAGGTATAAATTTGTTCAACTTCTTTTGCGTATTTCGCAAGTATTATTTTTCGTTTTAATTTTAAAGTAGGTGTCAATTCTCCTTGTTCTACTGAAAATTCGTGGTCTATTAATGTGTATCTTTTAATTTGTTCATATCCACCATAATGTTGATTAAACGTATCTACCTCTACTTGAATTCGTGCTTGAATTTCTTGATTGTTTATTAAGCCGGTATTCGAGTTGTCTTTTAACTGAATTTTCTTATTATTAGCCCATTCTTTTATGTAGTTAAAGTTTGGAATAATAAGTGCACCAGGAAATTTTTCTCCTTCTCCTACAACCATTATTTGTTCAATAAAACGAGACTCTTTGAATTTATTTTCCATTGCCTGTGGAATAATATATTTTCCACCTGAAGTTTTAAAAATTTCTTTTTTACGGTCTGTTATTTTTAAAAATTTCTCTTCAACAAAAGTACCGATATCCCCTGTGTGAAACCAACCTTCTTTGTCAATATCTTCTGCTGTTTTTTCTGGTAAATTGTAGTAACCCATCATTACATTTGGTCCTTTTACTAATATTTCTCCATCTTCTGCAATTTTCACTTGAACATCATGTATCAAAGTTCCAACCGTGCCGATTCGAATGCCATTTTTTATACAATTAACAGATATTACGGGAGATGTCTCTGTTAATCCATATCCTTCTAGAATAGTGATATTTGCAGCTAAAAACATTCTAGCTAATTTTGGTTGTAATGCTGCACTACCGGAAACGATTGCACGTGTATTTCCACCTAATGCTTCTTGCCATTTAGAAAAAATCAATTTTCGTGCAACTGTAAGTTTGATGTTATACCAAAAAGATCGATTTACTACATCGTATTGATCGCCTATTTTTACTGCCCAAAAAAATAATTTTCTTTTTATCCCGGTTAATTCTTCGCCTTTTGAAATTATTTTATCATATACCTTTTCAATTAATCTAGGAACAGCAGTAAACATGTGAGGTTTTACTTCTTTAATATTTTCTCCTATTGTATCCATGGATTCAGCGAAGTAGATGGAACAACCCATGTAGATATATAAATAGTGCAACATGCGTTCATACACATGACATACAGGTAGAAAGGTCAATACACGCGAGTTTTCGTCACAAGGCATACGGTCAATACATGCGATAACATTCGATAATATATTGTTATGGGACAACATTACTCCTTTTGGATTTCCTGTTGTTCCTGAAGTATAAATGATGGTTGCTAAATCAGAATTTTGAATTCCAGCTTTCCTTTCTTCGATAATAGTATCGCTAATAGTTGATTCATTTACATGTAATTCAGTCCAATGCGGAATCGCATCTTCTTTTGTAAAACTAAATAAATGTTCTAATGCTGGTAATTCAGATTTTAATTGGTTTATCTTATTGAAAAGTGTTGTATCACCAACAACACACAAATTGATTTTAGAATCATTAAAAATATATTTATAATCTTCCGAAGAAATATTTGGATAGATTGGAACAACAATGGCGCCAATTTGTAATACGGCTATATCAAAAGCATCCCATTCATAGCGATTTGTTGAAATTATCCCAATTTTATCCCCGGGTTTTATCCCAAAAGCCACTAACCCTTTTGCTGTTTTACTAACAAGTTCCATAAATTCCTTTGTAGAAATAGGATTCCAAATACCATTAGTTTTTGTCGAAAACATATCTGATTTCGGAAACTTGTTTAATTGATGGTAAGGAATGTCGAATAGTCGTTTCATAGCTTTAATTTAACGGTTCAAATAAATATAATTATTTTATTTATAATAGCTTGTTATTCTATGCTATATATTTTTTTCCCGTTCAAAAAAGTTGTGTTTGCGTAAATTGGGCGGCTATTATTAATAGGAGTTTCTAAAATTGTAAAATTTGCATTTTTACCTTTTTCAAGTGTTCCATTTTTTAATTCCGAATAGGATAGATATTGCGCCCAATTTGTAATTGATTTTAGGGTTGTTAATAATTCTAATCCATTTAAATGGCTATATTTTTTTAGTCTTTCTAATAAGCCATGCTTTGTACTGCCTGAACCAAATGTATAAATCGAAAGTGTAGCTCTATTTGTTTCGTTAAAACATAAAAAAAAATTATTTTCTTCTAACAATTTTAATGCATTAGTTTGATTTTCATCGATATTGAATACAAACCATCGATGATCTTGTTTATGGCTTTGAAGTGATTGTATAATTGTTGGTATGTTTTTTTGCCCATTTTTGAAGTCAAGACCAATTTGTAAGAACTTGTTTTTAGCAATTGAACACGCTTCTGAAATAGTTGATTCTTCCGCGTTCGAAAGCGTGAATCCTGCTATCGTAAGATTTTTATTTTTTATTTTTTTTAGGCCCCTTACATACTGAATATTCTCTTTTGAGGGGGTTAAATAAATGTGCCATAATACCTGCATTTTAGCAGAGAATTTGACAAGTTCAACGAGTTGTTTATAGCTTATGCTATGAACAAAAACTTCTATTATTCCTTGTTCTAGTTCTTGTTTTTCAAATTCTTCTAGTATGGTTGTATTTAATTTCACTGTTGAATCCAAATGTATATTGCAATCCGAAAAAGTAGGTGCTATTTCTCTTCCTTCAACGTCAATTGTTTCTTCGGATCGATACTTGTTCAATATTTGGCGCTCAGGGCCAATTTCAACAATTTTTCCATTCTTTATTGCCATCGCTTCGCCTGTAGTGTTATTATCATCTAAACAAATAATCGATGCATTGTGAAACAATTGGTCTACTTTTTTACCTTTCATACAACTAGTTATAAGTACGCATAGGCAAAGGATTAAATAATTCATGTTTGTTAGTCTCATTGTATCTGTTTTTTAAGATAATTTTTTATTTTGTGAAAGTCTATGCAAAGTAATAAGGAACTGAATGCAAATGGTAAACAGGGGATTTTATATCTTACAATTGCTCCAAGTACAGGCACAGTCCAACCGATAAGTATCGATAGTAAGACACTAAAGTATATGCCAAAATAGATATATGGAAGTTGCGCGCGCGTCGGCTTTCTAAAAAATAGAAACACAAGAAGAATAAGTACTAAAATACTGAGATTCTCAAATGCTGAAAACGCAAAAAACACGTTTTTTATTTCAAAAATTGTGGGACGAAGTAATCCATTAATAAATGCTTCTGGCATCGTTTTTACAAATGACCAAGAAGAATTGGTAAGCGCTTTTACATGAATCGTACTACCTGCTTTTGTGTAATTAGCAACATTTATAAAATCTTTCTGTTTGTATTTTAAGTCCGATAGAAAGTCAAGTCTAGTATCAATTTTCCCTATGTTGAAAGCAATTAAAATTAGTCCAATATTAACAAGGATAAATACCAATCCCACTTTTTTCGTTTTTGTGTAATACGATAAAATCCAGGAAAATATACTAGGAATCAACAAAATTAGCACATAGGTTTTTGTAATTGCCAATAGACCTATTGTTAGAACAATTATGCCAATGTATATGCTTTTGTTTTTTGTATAAATTAGTCGTGTTAAAGCAAAAAGAAATATGCCAATTCCAAATAATAAAATACTTTCTTTTAATACCCCTGACCCCCAAAACAATAAGGAAGGAATTAGAAAACAGGCGATTATTAGTTCTGTTTTACGTGTATTAAATTTTTCATTATATATTCTAAAAATACTAGTTAGCCCTATAAATGAAAGCATTGATAATACCAATGTGTGTACATGATAACAACCAAAAGAGAAAAGATAAATTACTGCATTAAATCGAATGATGGTTGTATTATCGTTAAAAATATTACTTGTAAAAGGTTTGAACCAATAATTCGTTTTAACTAATAAATTATGTATCTCAGTGGATTCATTTTGAATTCCAAAGATTATCTTCCAAAATTGGATCGGTGAAATTTTAAATACATTTTCGTATAGATATTTTGCATCATCAAAATATTTAAAAATGTCCGCTGTTTTCCGGTCTGTATAATAGTAGGTATAAACGTAATAGATACTTAATCCAAAAATAAATTTAAGCGTGAATAATAGACTTAATGTTTTGAATGGAATATCTGAATTTTTAAA
>JBIIKZ010000011.1:0-49483 GCA_044232905.1 Crocinitomicaceae bacterium | reverse complement strand
GACCATTTTTTTAGAATCAATAAAAGCATTGAATAATAGAAAAGGACACAGGAAAGTTCTAAAATAGCATGCATTTTTATTTTTAAAAGTGGGTTTGAATACGTTGAATTGTTTTTTTATAAAATAAGTTAGCTTTCGATTTGTCAATCAGGGTTAACAAACAAAAAAACAATAGAGGTAATAAAGGTGCTTTATATCGCACTAAATTACCTAATACAGGTACTAATAATCCTAAAAAAATAAAAGTAATGACGATAAAAGTACTCAAGTAAAATATAAGAAATCGCTGTTTCATATTTAATTTCCTTGGAAAAAGAACCATAAGCAAAACAAGTATTATACATAAAAAATTTTCTAATGCGGGTAAAATTAGTTTTGAAGCATGTAATTCTAATAAATGTGGTCTTGCAAATCCGTTGCTTATCCCATAAGGCAGACATGCGAAAAAATTGGATAATTGTCCATCCAATTTCTTTGTGGAGATTAAACTTTTTGCTTTTGCTAATCTTGCTTCATGTTTATAATCAGCTTGTTTGAAGCGTAACATTTCTAGAATATTGTAATTATTACCAAGCACATTCTTTTCATAAGAAATATGGTTGACCCGTTTGTATTCATTTCTTTTTTCTATTTCTGTTTTGTTTTTGAAATTGTAAATAACGGGATTGTGTGTATAGCTCCATGTTATAAAAGATAACATAAAAAACGCATAAGCCGATAAAAACACTAGTTTTATACGTGTTATTTTAAATAGTTTTATAATCCCAAAACATAAAACCGAAGGTAGTATAAAACCAAAAAGGTAAGGTTTTGCTAGCAATAATAATAGTAGGCCCACAACAAAACCAACTACGTTTAAAGTATTTATTTTAGCAAGTAATTTCGTGGTAAAATAGACAACAATCGACAGTGAGCATAAAATGATTGTTTCTTTAAGTAAGCCTGTTGTCCATAATGCAATAGAAGGCGAAAGAAATAATATTAGATAAAATAATTTTTTCCAGTCTAAATATGGGGAAAGTTTTTTATACAGTGTAAATGTTGCTATAAATGAAATACAACTCATGTATAAAATTGCAATAAGCAGATTGTTATTTGATATTAAATTTAAAAAACTGGATAGTATGATAATTGTTTGGTTGTCATTATAAAATCCGTAGGAGTTTGGTTTTACCCAAAAAATCATTTCTTGATATAGTAATACATTTTGTTGGTTTTCAATGTTTTTACCTCGAATTATGGCTATGAAGTCAGACGGATTTTTTTTTAATATGTCCGCTAATTGTTTACCATCTATAAAGTATTTATAAATATCATTTACAGATGTATCTGAATAATAATAGGTGTAAATATACCAAAGTGCAATTCCTGAAATTAGTTTAAAAAGAAAAGATAATAGGATGAATTTTAGTGAAACATCATCTGTTTTAAAAGCTTGGTTTTTAATTATAAGGGTAGAGAAAAAGATGATACTAATAAGAAAGATGAAGTATTCCACAATTATTATTTTTTTCAAAGTTAGAAAGAACTTTTCATTTCGCTATTTTTTAATAACTCTGTGTATATTTTTATAAAATCTTGGTAGCATTAAAATACTATATGTGTATTTTTGTTACTCTTAAAAACATAACATGGAAAGTACTTTACATCAAGAAGCAACAGTAGAGCAAGCGATTGAACTAGGATTACGCGCTGACGAATTTGAAATGATTAAGAAAATTCTAGGTCGAACTCCAAATTTTACAGAAACTAGTGTGTATTCTGTAATGTGGTCGGAACACTGTTCCTATAAAAATTCTATTTTTTGGTTGAAACAATTGCCGAAAGATGGACCACATATGTTAGTGAAAGCAGGTGAGGAAAATGCTGGACTTGTTGATTTAGGAGATGGAATTGGTTGTGTTTTTAAAATTGAGTCTCATAACCATCCAAGTGCACTAGAACCTTATCAAGGTGCTGCTACAGGTGTTGGAGGTATAAATCGTGATATTTTTACAATGGGAGCACGTCCTATTGCGCAATTAAATTCTTTACGTTTTGGAGATATTGATTCAGAACGAACAAAGTGGTTGGTAAAAGGGGTTGTAAAAGGGATTGGTGATTACGGAAATTCTTTTGGTATTCCAATTGTTGGAGGCGAAGTTTTCTTTGATAGTTCCTATAATCAAAATCCATTAGTTAATGCATTTTCTGCAGGATTAATTGATACAAAAAAAGTTATTTCAGCGAAGGCGAAAGGCCCAGGAAATCCTGTTTATATTGTTGGTTCTGCAACTGGGAAAGACGGAATAGCAGGTGCAGCTTTTGCATCAAAAGATATTACAGAAGATTCTGCATCTGATTTACCTTCCGTTCAAGTAGGCGACCCTTTCCAAGAAAAATTGTTGTTAGAAGCTACCATGGAATTAGCGGAAACAAATGCGATTGTTGGAATGCAAGATATGGGTGCTGCTGGAATCACTTGTTCAACTTGTGAAATGAGTGCTGGTGGTGGTGTAGGAATGGAAATTTATTTAGATAAAGTTCCAACTAGACAAGAAAATATGTTGCCATACGAGATTTTATTATCTGAATCTCAAGAAAGAATGCTTGTAGTTGTTAAAAAAGGGGAGGAAGCAGTTGTAAAATCAATTTTTGACAAATGGGATTTACATGCGGAAGAAATTGGTGTAGTTACAGATACTGGTCGCGTGAGATACCACATGCATGGTGAAATTGTTGGAGACGTTCCAGCAGAATCATTAGTTTTAGGTGGTGGAGCTCCGCAAAACCAACGCGAATATTCTGAACCTGCTTATTACCAAGAATATAAAAAATTCAATATTAATAACGTTCAACAACCTGAAGATTTAAAAGAGGTTGCAATGTTTTTATTACAACATCCAAATATAGCATCTAAAAGATGGGTATATGAGCAATATGACTCGATGGTTGGGACTAAAAACATGGTGACTAATCAACCTTCAGATGCGGGTGTTGTAAATATTAAAGGGACAAACAAAGCATTGGCGATGACAGTAGATTGCAACTCACGCTATGTAAATGCAGACCCTGAAGTTGGAACGATGATTGCTGTTTCTGAAGCAGCTAGAAATATTACATGTGCAGGTGGAGAACCTAGTGCTATTACCAATTGTTTGAATTTTGGAAATCCGTATAATCCAGAATCTTATTGGCAATTTGTTGGTGCAATTAAAGGTATGTCTAAAGCTTGTTTAAAATTTGCTACCCCTGTTACTGGTGGAAATGTTTCTTTTTATAATCAATCTGTAATTGGTGGAGTTGAGGTTCCTGTATTCCCGACACCAACAATTGGTATGATTGGTGTTTTAGCCGATAAATCTAAATTAATGACTCTTGATTTTAAACAAAAAGGAGATTTAATTTTTATTTTAGGAGATACAGTGGAAGATATCGCTTCTTCTGAATATTTGGCTTCTTATCATAAAATTCAAGCTTCACCAGCTCCGCATTTTGATTTAGAGAAAGAATATGCTTTACATCAATCGATTAAAGGATTAATCAATAACGCTCTAGTAAATGCAGTGCATGATTGTTCCGATGGCGGTTTGTTTGTAACGCTAGCAGAAATGTCTTTTCCTAGAGGATTAGGGTTTGATATTGTAACCGACTCTGAAATACGCGAAGATGCATTTTTATTTGGCGAATCTCAAGGTAGAGCAGTAGTAGCTTTGTCTGAAGATCAAGAAGAAGAATTTATTGAGTTTATGCTTACAAGTGGTGTTAACTTCACGTTGCTTGGTCATGTAACAAAAGGAAAATTTGTTGTTGATGATGAACATTATGGTTTCTGTCACGAAGCAAAAGATATTTTCGATAATGCGTTAGCGATGAAATTAGAAAAATAATAGTTTCTTAAAATTACTCAAAGGTCGTACTATTTGGTACGACCTTTTTTATGCAGTAATAATGTCTTTTAATTCTAATAATTCATTCACTTTATCCGATTTCCCTAGAGATTGATACGAACTTATTAAATTAATTATAATGCGTTGAATAATAGTAGTATGGCTACATGGTTCGAAAAATCCTTTTTCGTCAGGAAGTTTTAAATCCGTTAAAAATTTACGGATATCATTTTCATATAGAATACTTCCTTCAGAAAAGGCATTTATATAAAAAAACACACCGGAATTAGTGTTGTTTCCAATTAACTGATTTACATGGTTTTCATCCATATAGGCAAGGATGAAATGATTTGGGAGATTTACTCCATAAATTGGTATTTTTAGACTTTGGGCAATAGTACTATATAGTATGCTTAAACTCAAAGGATTTCCGTGTTTTGTTTCCAAGACGGTATTTATAAAAGAGTTAAGAGGTGAATGATAATTTTTATTATCCCCCTTAAATAGGTATCGTGTGTAAAATATTTTATTTAAAATTTTTACTTTTTCAAATGCAGTTTGCTTATCATTTATTTCCATCCAAACATCTTGCCGAATTTCATCAATTTTTGCGCGAAGTGCTTTTTCTATAATACCAGGGTATTGCCATTTGCTAATGATAGTCCATGCTTCTATTAGATCGAATTCCTTTGATTTTTTCCAATCTTCTAACGCTGTTTTTATCGTAGAAAATTGAATTTCATGGAGGATTTGTTCAATTCGCGCTTGATGTAAAGTACTCATTTCGTTATTTTCCCATGCACTTTCTAAATATGGGATAATAGCTATTCCATAGGACCGAATTTTAGACTGAATATGCACTAAAATATCTTCATCTGGATCATCGAGAAGATTAATTAATGCTTGTATAGAATCATTGTTTAACATGAAACAAAAGTACTACGATTATACTTCTTATTTATTTAAACAAGATTTACTTATAAAAGTAATGTTGTTAATTGGAAATTAAAGTAATGCTTCTATGATTTTATCCATCGTATACCCTTCTGCTTCGGCACGATAATTACGTACTAAACGATGGCGTAAAATCGGTTTTGCAACAGCTTTTACATCTTCAATATCTGGAGAAAGTTTCCCGTTCAATAAGGCATGACATTTAGCTCCTATGATTAAAAATTGTGAGGCACGTGGTCCTGCTCCCCAAGTTATATAATCGTTTGAAATAGAAGTACTGTATTGGTTATCTTTTCTTGTTTTTGAAACAAGTTGAACAGCATATTCTAAAACATTATCTGTAACCGGAACTTTTCGGATTAAATTTTGATACGAAATTATTTGTTCCGCATTTAATACCTGATTAACGATTACTTCTTTATCTTCTGTTGTAGCTCTCACGATGGCAAGTTCTTCTAGATAAGAAGGATAATCAACCCAAATATTAAACATAAATCGATCTAGTTGTGCTTCAGGTAGGGGATAGGTACCTTCCTGCTCAATAGGGTTTTGTGTAGCAAGTACAAAAAATGGATTTGGTAATTTATGGGTTATCCCTGCTGCTGTAACCGATTTTTCTTGCATAGCCTCTAGTAAAGCTGCTTGTGTTTTTGGCGGTGTTCGGTTAATTTCATCCGCTAAAATGATATTGCTGAATAAAGGACCTTTAATGAATTTAAACGTTTTACTTTCATCTAATATTTCAGAACCGATAATATCAGAAGGCATTAAGTCTGGAGTAAATTGAATTCGATTAAAATCCAACCCAAGGGATTGTGCGATTGTATTTACAAGTAAGGTTTTTGCTAATCCTGGAACACCAATTAAAAGTGCATGACTTCTAGAGAAAATGGATATTAGTACTTGGTCTACAACATCATCTTGTCCAACAATGATTTTGTGAATTTCATTTTTTAATCGATGATAATCTTCTACAAATGTTTTTGCTAATTCAACATCTCCCATAATTTGATTTAATTTGTTTTCCAAGAATATTTAAAATTGCAATTTTCATATTCTTTATCAATTCGAATATAGGCATTACCAATTTTATTTTTTATCCAATTAGAAAGTATTTTCTCTTTTTTATCGTTTTCAGTTGCTCTTTGTATTAAAGTGTAATCTTGCTCTAAATTCGCTTTATGTGGACCAACTCGATTCATTAAACGCACAATTCGTATTCCTTGTTTTTTCTCGTTAAAATCAAAATATAAACTAGGAGTTGTTAAATCACCAGCGTTTAATGCATTTGTTAAAATAAAAATCTGTTGGTCAATTTGATTTAAGTCTTCCATACTCCACCCTTGTTCTCCGGTAATAGGATTTGTAATTATTCCCTTATTATGCCTTGTATTGTTATCGTTAGAGTATTGAATTACAGCTAGCTCCCATGTGATTTGATTTTGTTTTAGTTTCGCATAACATTCTTCCATTTTTGAACTTGCATCTGTCAAACTTTGCCGATTAAATTCAGGTACTAATAGAATGTGTCTACAGGTATAATCATCTCCTTTACGGTCTAGTAACTGAACGATATGGTAACCATAATCTGTTTCAAACACATTACTAATTTCTCCTGGTTTTAAACCAAATACTGCAGCTTCAAACGGTGGTACCATCATTCCTCTTGAGGCTGTCATTTCTCCGCCTTGCAATGCACTTCCTGGGTCTTGCGAGTGAATTCGTGCCTGTGTTTCAAAACTTTTGCCTTTAACTATATCTTCTCTAATTCCTTTAAGTTTGCTAATGGTAATTTGACGATCTTCTTGTGTGATCTTTGGGAAAATAACTATTTGTTGGATACTAATTTTTGCATTAATATATGGAATACTATCTGTTGGTAAATTTTTATAATATTCTTCAATTTCTTTAGGTGTAATGTTTGTCGCTCCAGTAATTTGGCGTTGCATTTCCTCGGTCATTAATCTGTTTTTTATTAACGGACGAAATTCGTTTTTGATTTGTGTAACGGTTTTGTTATAAAACTCTTCCATTTTTTGACGTCCACCAATTTGTTGTTCAATTACACGTAAGCGATTTTCCATCTCGCCATCTACTTGCGTGTCTGAAATTTTAATACTATCTAACTCTGCTTGATTTAAAAATAGATTTTGCATTAGTAATTTTTCCAATATCGCACAATCTTTATTTGCATTTTTGTTTTGATTACTATCAATTTCTTGCGATTTTTGCGATTCTATATCCGATTTTAAAATTACATTTTCTCCAATTTGAGCAACAATTTTATCTAATACGATTGGTTTTTGTTGTGCAAAACTAATGGAAGTAATTAAGCATAAGAGAAAAGTATATTTCATACGTAAAGTAAGTCTATTTTAGTTGGAATCGAGAGAATAAATCACTTTCTCGTTGATTTTAAATGGATATTTGATAGTTAATTCTTTTAACCACTCTTGCTCCAAATAATTCTGATAATCAGATGTTATTAATCCTTTAGCGTCAATTAATAATTTTGTACCTGCAGGGATTAATTCATTGACTTTAATAACATAATATTTACCTCCAAATTCATACAATGGATTTGTACCTTTTTTAAATGTTCTTCCTTTTAAATATGAAATTTCGTTTATTTCATACTTATTGGTTTTCACTTTTAAATTTAGTTCTGATTTTTCGTTTAATTTTTCTATGATGTGTTTTGAAGTAATAGTATCATTTTTCAACATTTTCATAACTTGATTTGCGATGTTTTTATCTAAACACTCATAAACCATTGCATCAATGCGATCTTTCCATTGATAGTTAGCTTTATTATTTTCATAAAAATTCTTAAGCCCAATCGTATCTTTGTTTGCTTTATTCCAAACCTTATCGGTCATGATTTCATACAATAATACACCATCGTGATATTCTTGCATTAATGCTTTAAATTCTGGATATTTAGTTTCAAGTTGTGAATCTTCATATTTAAGTATTTCATAGGAAACCCAAGCATTGTATTGTTTGTTAATCAAATCTTTTGCATCTGTTTTTGGAACTCTATAATTAGATATAATATAATTAGCAAATTGTTTTTGTGTGAAATTCTGTCCTTTTAATGTAAAAAGTACATTATCTTTTTTCAATTTTGAAGCTGTCCATTTACCTTTGAAATAATTGCTATCTATATGCTTTTCAAACCATTTTAATCCTTTTTTACTATAGTCCAAATAATTGTATTCTAGTTTTAATTTATTGATTAATGCTGTTTGGGTCTTTTTAGAACGATCATCTCTATTCACTTTCGATTGAAGTTCCTTTTTCATTGTTTCAAAAGATGCTAAAGGAATTAATTCTAGTCTTTTAATAATATGATACCCGAAATCGGTTTGGATTGGTTTCGAAAAGTCCCCATCTTTATTTAGCAGAAATGCAGCCTCTTCAAATTCAGGAACCATTCGTGTAGTAGTTCCACTACCAAATTCAGGTAATTTACCACCTTTTTCACTTGATCCAGGATCGTCTGAGAAATTTGAAGCTAAATCTTCAAATTTTTCTCCGGCAACTAATTTGGTGTAAATCTCATCAATTTTCTTTTTAGCTGCCTCAATATCAGCACTGTTTCCGTCACGTTTTACTGTAATCATGATATGTGCAGTTTTCAGAATACCTCGTGCCGAACGTTGATCAGTTATTTTTAATATATGGTATCCAAAGCGTGTTCTAACAATGGAAGAAAGTTGACCAACATTGGTATTATATGCCGCTTCTTCGAATGGAAAAACCATTTGAAAAGCGGTAAAATAACCTAAATCACCACCATTAGTTACAGCCGATGGATCTTCCGAAACTTCCTTTGCTATTTTTGAAAAATCCTCTCCATTTTCTATACGCTTTCTAATAGCAGCAATTTTTGCATACGCTTTCATTGTGTCTTCAGGACTCGCGTTTTGGTCTAAACGTATGAGGATATGCGAAGCTTTAACTTCTTTTTGAAGTCGTTTGTATGCTTCTTCTACTACTTTTATATTTTCTTGTTTATCAATTAAATAGGGGGTTGACAAACTTTTTCTATATCCTAACAACTCTTTTTTCAATTTTGGAAGCGTATCATATCCTTGGAACTCCGCTTCTAATACTTTTAATTTGAATTTTTTGTATAATTCTAAATATTCATCAATTGATTGTTTGTCAAATTTTGGTTTCTGATTATTTTTCAAATAGATCTGAAGAAATTCATGTTTAGAGATTTTTTTATTGTTAACCTCAATTACATAATCTTGATTTTGTGCTTGCAACATAAAGGATGCAACACAAGTAATGAACACTAAAATTTTCTTTTTCATTTTATCGTATACTATAATTAGGAGCTTCTCTAGTTATTGTGATGTCGTGCGGATGTGATTCTTTCATACCTGCATTTGTAATTCTAACAAATTCAGCACCTTTTAAACTCTCTATTGAAGGAGCGCCACAGTATCCCATTCCAGATCGAAGTCCGCCTGCAATTTGATAAATCACTTCTACTAAATTACCTTTATATGGAACTCTTCCTGAAATTCCTTCTGGAACTAATTTTTTAACATCATCTTCTGCATCTTGAAAATAGCGATCTTTTGAACCTTTTTGCATTGCTTCAAGCGACCCCATACCTCTGTATGATTTGAATTTTCTTCCTTCATAGATAATAGTATCACCAGGAGATTCTTCTACTCCTGCAAACATAGAACCTACCATTACAGTATCAGCCCCAGCGGCAATGGCTTTAACAATATCCCCTGTGTAACGTATACCTCCATCTGCAATTACTGGCACGCCAGTACCCTCTAATGCTAGTGCGACTTCATTTACTGCAGTTAATTGAGGAACTCCAACACCAGCTATTATACGTGTTGTACATATGGATCCTGGACCAATTCCAACTTTTACTGCATCTGCTCCTGCTTCTACTAAATATTTAGCAGCTTCTGGAGTTGCAATATTTCCAACTACAACTTGTAAATCAATATAGTGTGCTTTTACTTCTTTTAGCTTACCAACTACTCCTTCTGTATGTCCATGCGCAGTATCTATTACTATTGCATCAACACCTGCTTCAACTAATGCATGTACACGATCCAATGTGTCATGCGTTACACCTACGGCAGCTGCAACTCGTAATCTTCCAAAAGAATCTTTACATGAATTTGGATACTGTTTTACCTTAATTATATCTCTGTAGGTTATTAAGCCAACTAATTTATTGTTAGCATCAACAACTGGTAGTTTTTCAATTTTATTTGCTTGTAATATCCCTTCTGCTGTTGTTAAATCAGTTGATTCATTTGCAGTTACAATATTCGTACAAGTCATTACTTCTTTAATAGGTCTATCATTAATTTTTTCAAAACGTAAATCTCTATTTGTAACAATGCCTTTTAAATTTTTTAAGTCATCAACAACAGGTATTCCGCCAATTTTGTTCTCTTTCATTAATTTTAAGGCGTCACCTACAGAAGCATTTTCAGAAAGTGTGACAGGGTCTAATATCATACCACTTTCAGAACGTTTAACTTTACGTACTTCTAAGGCCTGTTCAGCAATAGTCATGTTTTTATGTATTACTCCGATTCCTCCTTGTTGAGCAATTGCAATAGCCAAAAGGGATTCCGTTACAGTATCCATAGCAGCAGATATGATTGGTGTATTTAAATCAATGTTTCTTGTAAACTTTGTTTTAAGAGAAACATCTTTTGGTAAAACTTGAGAAAATGCTGGGACTAGCAAAACATCATCGAAAGTTAATCCTTCACGAACTTTGTTGAGGTTTGATAAAGACATAGAACCTATATTAAATATAAAATTCTTGCAAATTTATTAATAATTCTCATCATTTTTTGATTTTAACAATTAATAAACAAAAAACAATGTAATATTGTAGTGTTATCAAATTATTAACCGATGAAGTCGTATTTTTTAGTTTTATTTCTAGTGTCAAATTTTGTTTTTGGACAACAAAATGAAAATTCACTTATTCAGTTATCTGGAGTAATTGTATCATCGGATAGTTTAGAAAATCTTCCTTTTACCACTGTTTTTCATAAAAGTAGCAAAAGAGGAACGGTCTCTGATTATTATGGGTATTTCTCGATTGTAGTTATGCCAGGAGATACACTTTTATTCAAAAATTATGGATTTAAAACTTCTTCTTACATAGTCCCGGATACATTAAAAGAGGATAGATACTCTATTATTCATGTATTGCAAGGGGATTATAAAGAATTACCAGTAGCAATTATTTATCCTTGGCCATCACGTGAGGCGTTTGCAAAGGCTTTTTTAGAAATGCATCCATATGACGATGCACTTAGGCGTGCACAAAAACAATTGTCAGGCGCTAATTTGGCGTTTATAGCTGCGAGTGTTTCTACGGATCCTGGATTGACATACTCCTGGCAACAAAACCAGCAATACACTAAAATATATACGATGGGTCAAAGTCCAGTTAATAATTTATTTAATCCAGCTTCTTGGAATTCTTTTATAAATTCTTGGAAGACTGGGAAATTAGGAAGAGAATAATTATTTAGCCTCTTCTTCTTTAATTTTCTTTTTTTTCTTTTTTGGTTTTTCTTCTTCTAATTGAATCTCATCATCTTCAGATTTCGTTTCTTCTTTTTGTACTTCTGGGAATGTTCTTATTTCTTTACCTTTTTCATTAAATTCATGCTCTTCTATCAAAGTACCTTTTTTGTAAAGTGAACGAACTCTTAATTTTCTATTAGGAAAATAGGCTTCAAACCATCCGTCTTTAATCCCTTTTTTATAATTTTCTAAGGTTTGAACAAATCCTTGATAATAATAGGAAGTAAATGGTCCATTTTTAATATCGTTTAACCAATATTCAGTTTTCAATAATGTTCCGTCATCATAATAGTATGTTAACATCCCATCCTTTTTTCCGTTTTTATACGTCAATTTTTCTGTGATTTTTCCTTCTTTGTTATAACTTATAAAATTTCCATCGATATTTCCTTTTGTATAATGGATAGATCGTTTAATTTTCCCATTGGAATAAAATATACGTTTCTCTCCATGTAGTTGATCTAAGGCATAATTTTCAAGTAATGTAGTGTCTCCAATTGGATTGAAATACACAAATTTCCCATGCTTTTGACCAATCAAATAGTTCATTTCCCAGGCAGTTATGTTTGTGCTATCGTAATAGTATGTCCATTTTCCATTTTCAAATCCTTCAATATGTGTTCTTACAACCATTGGACATCCAGACATGTACTTAGTTGTGTCAGTTCCATTTTCTTTTCCATTCAAAAAATTAATGAAACGTTCTCTAATTCCATTTTCATAGCATGTTTCACATTTGCCAGTATATGGTTTTCCACCTGAGGCAGAGACGAATGTTTTACTTCGGTCGTCAAACTCAATTTTAGCATTACAGTCTACTACTCCTGCGGTTTTTCCACATTGCCATTCAATATATTTTTGTCCATTTTTTAAATTTCCCTGGTAGCATTTTTTTCCTTCTATATCACTTTGTCCTAGTATGAGTCTAGAAATTCCTAAAAGGAATGATAGGATGATTAATTTCATTATTTATCGAGTGTAGTAAATTCTGAGTTATTACTTATGTATTCAGGTACTATTTCTTTCATCAATTTAACAATATTCTGATTGTTTTGCATGTCATATAAACTGATGAGTTCTTCTATTTTCTGTTTTACAGCGTCATTTGATTCTCTTACATTAGCAATTAAAATTTTAGGATGATGTGTAGGGATAGTGTTTTCATCTTTTGCTAATAATTCTTCATATAATTTTTCTCCTGGTCTTAATCCTGTGACTTTTATTTCAATGTCTTTACCTTCGATTAATCCAGAAAGTTTGATCATTTTTTTTGCTAAATCAATGATTTTAACGGATTCTCCCATGTCAAACACAAAAATTTCCCCACCATTACCCATAGAACATGCTTCTAATACTAATTGACATGCTTCAGGAATAGTCATGAAAAATCGGGTAACGCGTTTATCCGTAATTGTAATAGGTCCACCTTGTTCAATTTGTTTCTTGAAAAGCGGAATTACAGAACCGTTTGAACCCAAAACATTTCCAAATCGAGTAGTAATGAATTTTGTTTTTGCCCCTTTGTTTGATTGTGCATAAATTTCTGCAATGCGTTTAGAAGCACCCATTACATTGGTTGGGTTAACTGCTTTATCTGTAGAAATCATTACAAATTTATTAACAGAATAGCTGATGGATAGGTCGACCAAATTTTTGGTGCCTAGAATATTCGTATAGATTGCTTCTGAGGGATTGTCTTCCATTAACGGAACATGTTTGTAGGCTGCAGCATGAAAAACATAGTTTGGTTTAAAGAAGTCGAAAAGCCTTTCCATGCGTTTGAAATTACTTATATCGCCAACAACAATCGAGAAGTTGAAATCTGGATAGTTAAAAAGCAGTTCTTGTTCTAAATCATATAAAGCAGATTCTGCTTGGTCAAGTAAGATAACTTGCTTGGGGTTGTAATGGACTAACTGTTTTACAATGCCACTTCCAATGGATCCGGCAGCACCTGATACTAAAATGATTTGATTGTTTAATTCTTGTTGTATTTTCTCTGGTTGCAAGTAAATAGGATTTCTACCTAATAAATCTTCTATCTTAATGTTTTTAATTTGCGAAGTAGTAAAATCACCATTTATCCAGCTTTTTGAACTAGGTACTTGCAAAACGGAAACAGAATTTTTAAGACATATGTCTAAAATAATTTTTTGGCTTTCATAATTTGGCTTTTGTATCGCAACGATTAATTTATTGATTTTTTTTGTGAGAATTAATTTTTCAATATCCTTGCTATTGAAAATTTTAGTTCCCTGTAGTCGTGTGTTTTTTAATTTAATATTATCGTCAATGAATCCTATAACTTCAAAAGGTGATTGAGAATCTTTTTCAATAGTTCGTTTCGTAATCAAGCCAGATACTCCAGCACCATAAATTAAAACTCGTTCTTTATTCTCTGCATTTATTTTGTGTATAGATTCAATGTAAAAGATTTTGACTGCAAATCGAAATCCGATAATTAAAGAATAACTAATAAAAAATTCCATTATGATGATAGAAGTTGGCAAATAATACCTATCATCTATAAAGCTTATTCTAATTAGATTCATCAGAAATAGAATACTGGTTGATGCTCCAATTGTTAGTAGAAGTCTTTTAACATCAAGAATAGACGTGTGTCGAATGTGACCTTGGTAAATTTTAAACGCAAAGAAAACAATGCACTTAGTTAGAATGAAAGTAGCAAGATAAAAATAAGATGTATGCCAAAACTCAATTTCAATAATTTTTAATTGAAATTCAAATCGGATAAAATAAGCTAAAATCAATGCTATTACAGATAATATAATATCGATTAGAAAAATAATCCAATTTGGTGTTTTAGATAATGGGAATAGCATCAAACATTTTTTGTGCAAATATAATTTATATCAAATTACAAACGATTAAATTCCTACTCGAATCGAATAATCATTTGATTTATATAACAAAACACTATTTTTTAACGAAAATAATTTAAAGTTCAATTATTTAATTACTTTTGCATAAGAAATTTTGAATTAAACTATTAATTTATGAAAAAAATTATTTTATCTGCAGCACTTTTATTATGTGGTTCTGCATTTGCTCAAAAAGACACTTCTTATAATAAGTTGTCTATTGATTTAGGTGTTGGAGCATGTAACGTTTTGTCACCTAATTTCACAAAAGGTTATAGTCAAAACCTTTTTGATCCACTTTCTGTTAGAGTAGGAGCTAGATATATGTTTAACAATATCTTTGGTGCAGCATGGGTTTTAGGATATGATAACATCAGTTCATCAAAAAATTCTATTGATTTTCAAACAAACAATATAAGCTCTACTTTACAAGCGTATGCTAGTTTAACTAATTTACTTAATTTTTCTGAATTTACAGATAAATTTGGATTACTTATTCATACAGGTGCTGGTTTAAGTACAATGAATGGAAAGGTAAATAATATCAAAGTTCGTGATAATGTTATTAGTTTTATTGGTGGTATTACACCACAATATAAATTGAATAACAATTTATCTATCAATTTAGATTTAGGTTTTAATTTGAATTTAAAACAACAAAGATCATTTGATTTAGCTGGAAGATCTTCAGCTGCAGGTTTAGCTAATAATTTCGGTTATGCTACTGTAGGTGTTTCTTATTATGGTATTGGAAAGAACAAATCTAAAACACATGCTGATTGGTCTCCAAAAGAAAATGCGTCTAAAAAAGAATTAGAAGCTTTACGTGCTAAATTAAGCGCAACTGAAGCTAAATTAGTAGATACAGACAACGATGGTGTTGCAAACTTTTTAGATATTGAACCAAACACTCCTGCAGGTTCTTTAGTTAACGCTAAAGGTCAAGCGATAGTAGATATGGATGGAGATGGTATCGTTGATTCAGAAGATTTCTGTCCAACTGTTAAAGGAACAACTGAGTTTAAAGGATGTCCAATTGCTTTCTTTCAAGAAGTTAAAGCGGTAGATAACGAAATCACAGGAGCTGATTTGTCAGGAGATTTGAAAAATAAAGTTGCTGCACTTACGAAAGATATCAATTTTGATACTAAAAATGTAACTGTAAAAGGTGCATTCAAAAAACAACTTGATGCATTAGCTAAAATTGCAAATGAGAATACTTCATTAGTTTTTGTTTTACATGGTCATTGTGACAATGTTGGAGAGGATATGTTAAACAATAAACTTTCTGAAGATAGAGCTAAATCTGTAAAAGATTATCTTGTTTCAAAAGGAGTTTCTGATTCAAGAATTTCAACAAAAGGATTTGGTATTGCTAATCCAAAATTATCTAATGATACTGAAAGAGGAAGAGCTGCTAATCGTCGTGTTGAGTTTATTGTTAAGTCAAAATAATAGTCTACTAAATATAAATTTCTAAGTAAAGCCGCTTCATTTTTGAAGCGGCTTTTTTTATGCGGAAATATTAATTTAATTGCTTATTTTAGTAATATGACTTTACAGAATGGTACAGTTTTAAAATCAACTGGAAAATGGTATATCGTAGAATTAATGGATGGTACTATCGTTAATTGTAGAATTCGCGGTAAAATACGTTTAGATGGTCTTAGAACAACGAATCCGATTGCCACTGGAGATCAAGTGAAGATTTCTAGTGACCGCGATGAAGAAGGTAAAGGGGTTATTGTTTCGGTCGATTTAAGAAAAAACTATATCGCAAGAAAATCAACAAATTTGAGTAAACAGTCTCAAATTTTAGCAGCCAATATTGATAGAGCTTATTTAATGGCTACCCTGAAATCACCAGTAACTCATTTAGCATTTATTGATCGGTTTTTGGTTTCAGCAGAATCTTTTCGTGTTCCCGTTACAATATTATTCAATAAAGTAGATACATATTCAGAGGATGAATTGTTTTATTTAGAAGCTTTAATTGATTTATATGCATCGATTGGTTATCCCTGTCACAAAATAAGCGCAGAAAATTCATTAAATATTGTTTTTCTCCACGAACAAATCAAAAATCAACAAGTAATGATTTCTGGTCATAGTGGTGTTGGAAAAACAACACTTATTAATCGTTTAGATTCCACCTTATCTTTAAGAACTGGAGAAATTTCTGAATATCACCAACAAGGACAGCATACTACAACATTTGCAGAAATGCATAAATTACAATCTGGAGGTTATATTATTGATACACCTGGTATTCGTGCATTTGGTATTGTTGATTTGGATAAGGAAGTTATATCACATTATTTCCCAGAGATGCGTGCTTTATTGGGGACATGTAAATATCATAATTGCCAACATTTGAATGAGCCTCATTGTAATATTAAAATATCGGTGGAGTCAGGTGTTATTTCTGAATCTCGGTATCAGACTTATATTCAGTTAATGACCGAGGATGAAAACGAGGTTCATCGAAAAAAAGAAATGTAATGCGTATTGTAGTGCAACGTGTTTCAAAAGCCTCCGTATCAATTGCTGGAAATGTACATAGTGAAATAAATTATGGATTTTTAGTTTTGATAGGTATTTGCGATGACGATAGGAACGAAGATATTGAATGGTTGACACAGAAAATAATTAACCTTCGCGTATTTGGAGATGAACTAGGTAAAATGAATCGTTCGATTCAAGATGTAAACGGTGAAATTTTAATAGTTAGTCAATTTACTTTATTTGCTTCTGTTAAAAAAGGAAATAGGCCTAGCTTTGTCGCTTCTGCAAGACCAGAAATGGCAATACCACTGTATGAAAAATTTATAGATGAACTAAAACAGTATGATATAAAGATACAAACAGGAGTTTTTGGTGCAAATATGCAAATTGAGTTAGTGAATGATGGACCAGTAACGATTATAATGGATTCAAAAAACAAGGAATAATGGAAATCAAAGAAGCGCAAGTAATTGTTGATCAATGGATCAAAGAACATGGAGTTCGCTATTTCAATGAATTGACAAATTTAGCCATATTGACTGAAGAAGTAGGAGAGGTAGCACGTATAATTGCTCGTAGATATGGAGAACAATCAGAAAAAGAGAGTGATAAAGGTAAGGATTTAGGGGATGAATTTGCAGATGTATTATTTGTACTTATTTGTTTAGCGAATCAAACAGGTGTAAATCTTACGAAGGCACTTCAAAAGAATTTAGACAAAAAAACTGGAAGAGATTTCCAACGGCATAAAGAGAATAGCAAGTTAAAAGTCAAAAATTGAAATTCGAAAGATTTGGAGTACTTTAAATCCTAAACTTTGAACTTTATACACTATTTAAATTCTGCTTTCAAACTCATATCTAGACTTTTAAAGCTATGTGTTAAAGCACCTACAGATATGAAGTCTACGCCCGTTTCAGCAAATTCTCTTATTGTTTCTAAAGTAATTCCCCCAGAAGCTTCTGTTTCGTAGTTGGTAGGGATTAATTTTAATGCAGTTTCAAGTTCTGAAGGGGTAAAATTATCTAACATAATTCGGTCAATACCGCCAACTTCTAGTACTTGTTTTAACTCATTTAGATTTCGTACTTCTACTTCTACTTTTAGTTTTTTACCAGTTTTTTTCAAATAGTTTAAAGTACCTTCAATTGCTGGTTTAATTCCTCCTGCATAATCAATATGATTATCTTTCAACATTATCATGTCGTACAGTGCAAAACGATGATTTTCACCACCTCCTATACGAACTGCCCATTTTTCCATATATCGTATACAAGGCGTAGTTTTTCTTGTGTCTAGTAAGCGTGTATTTGTCCCTTCCAATAAAGAAACTATTTTATGTGTTTGTGTAGCAATTCCACTCATACGTTGCATGAAATTTAACACTAAACGTTCTGTTGCTAAAATTGATCTTGAAGATCCGATTACTGTAAATGCTACATCTCCTTTTTTTACTGGAGTACCATCAATTAATAAAATATTTATTTCTAGAGTAGGGTCTAATTTTTTAAAAATTCTCACAGCCAAATCAACGCCTGCCAAGATTCCATCATCCTTGATAAATAAAGTAGCTTTACCTTTAGCGAATTCTGGCACACAAGCTAGACTTGAGTGGTCTCCATCTCCTATGTCTTCTAATAAGGCTAATTCGATTATTTCATCTACTGTCATGATGTTGTTTTTGTTTATGCAAAAGTAATGTTGAATTTTATAACTTTCTACTTTTCCATAAGTTTTCAGTAATTATTTCTATTTTTGTTAGACAAAATTTTACTTCTATGTCTGAAATTCAAGATCAAAAATCAACAGCTCCGAAAAGTAATGGTGCTTTATTATTGATATTATTAGCACTACTTGTTGCATTAGCATATATGTCCTATTCTTGGTCAAAGAAAAATAAAGAATTAAATGAATGTTCTAATTTCAATAAAGAGTTAGAAGCAGATATGCAAGGGATGAATGAAATGATGTCTGGATATACAGGGAATGTAGGTGTTGATTTAAAGAATGATTTTCAAAAAATGTTAAATCAATATGATGCTTTAAAAGTGAAAGATTCAGTTCAGGCTAAAAATGTTGAAGAACAAAAACAAAAAATTAAAGGTTTATTATCGCAACTTGAGAGCGGGAAGAAATTAACCGCTAGACAGTTATATACTTTACGTAAAGAAAATGAGACTTTGCGAAGTATTATGAAAGGTTATGTTAAACAAATTGACTCTTTGAATACGATGAATGTGAAATTATCTTCCGATTTAGATACTAAAACACAAGAATTAACTTCTACAGCTTCCGAAAGAGATCAATATAGACAACAAGCAGAGGAAAGCACAGAGTTAGTAAAAAAAGGCTCTCGTTTACAAGCTTTAGGTTTTAACTCTGGCGCATTGCGTATGAAATTAAATAATACGACTGAACCAACCAACAAGTCTAAAAGTGCGGTTCAATTAAAATCTTCTTTCACTATATCTGCTAATCCTTTGACAAGAGCTGGTGTGAAGAAATTATATATGCAAATTACATCTCCAGATGGTGTTGTATTGCAAGCGCGCGAAAATAATCTAGTTACGATAGACGGAAGTTCTGTAGCGTTTTCAGATCGTAAAGAAATTGAATACACGAATAATAATGTGGATGTTTCTATATACTATGATTTAAAAGAGGATGAAGCAACAAAAGGTAATTATAAAGTGAAGATATATTGTGATGGGCAAGTTATTGGAACGGATAGTTTCACACTAAAATAAATTACTCTTGAGCGCATAAAAAAAGAGGGTTTTCAAATTGAAAACCCTCTTTTTTTATGCGTCTAATTTTGGATTATTTCCAAACTCCCATCTTGCAGAATTTATCGATACGATCGTTAATTCTTACTTCTGGTTTTATTTTTTCTAATTCAGCAATAGTTTTTTTGATGTATTGCTTGGTGATTTCAAACATTTCATCTTGACTTCGATGTGCACCATTAATTGGTTCTTGAATAACTTCGTCTACCAAGTTTAGATCTTTCATGTCCGTAGAGGTTAATTTAAGTGCTTCTGCTGCTTTTTCTTTGAAATCCCATGATCTCCATAGAATTGAAGAACAAGATTCAGGAGAAATGACTGAATACCATGTGTTTTCAAGCATAACAACTTTGTCACCAACACCTATACCTAATGCGCCACCAGAAGCTCCTTCACCAATTACGATACAAATCACAGGGACTTTTAAACGCATCATTTCATAAATGTTACGTGCAATCGCTTCGCCTTGTCCTCTTTCTTCTGCTTCTAAACCTGGAAATGCACCTGGTGTATCAATTATTGTAACGATTGGTTTATCGAATTTTTCCGCTAATTTCATTAAGCGTAATGCCTTACGGTAACCTTCCGGATTTGCCATCCCGAAATTTCGGTACTGACGCATTTTTGTATTGATTCCTTTTTGTTGCCCAATAAACATTACCGATTTACCATCCAATAAACCAAAACCACCAATCATTGCTTTGTCGTCTTTAACACTTCTGTCTCCATGTAATTCTTGGAAAGTACCATCGCTGATCGCATTGATATACGCTAATGTATAGGGTCTGTCTGGATGACGAGACAATTGTACACGTTGCCAAGGAGTAAGGTTTGAGAATATTTCTTTTGTTTTAAGGTCTAATTTTTCTTGAAGTTTTTTGACTTGTTCTGTCATATCTACTTCTGTCGTCAACCCAATTTGTTTTGTTTGAGCGATTTGCTCTTCAAGTTCTTTGATCGGTTCTTCAAAATCTAAATAGGTACTCATAGCTATAAAATTGTGGATGCAAAGGTACAAATTTTGTTGCGAACGATTAACTTTGTTTTATGATATTATTTCCACCGTGTAAAATTAATATTGGATTACATGTATTGCATAAACGTAATGATGGTTATCATGCCATAGATTCATTAATGTATCCTGTGTCCATTTGTGATATACTTGAAGTTGTTAAAAGTCAGACTTTTGAATTTACCAACAGCGGGATTAAGATACCAGGGGATGGACAAATGAATATTTGCATTAAAGCGTTTCATTTAATGCAAAATGAATATGCAATTTCTCCTATTAAAATTCATTTACATAAAGTCATCCCAATGGGAGGAGGATTAGGCGGTGGTTCTTCGGATGGCACTTACACATTACGTGCGATAAATGATTTGTTTAATCTTGACTTGACGGTAGAACGTTTACAAGAATTAGCAGCACAATTGGGAAGTGATTGTCCTTTTTTTGTAAAGGCTTTACCGCAAGTTGCTACTGGACGAGGAGAGGTTTTGTCTGCTGTTAATTTTAGCCTACAAGGGATGTATTTATACATGGTAAATGTTGGGATACATGTATCTACTGCGCAGGCATTTTCTAAGGTTGCATTTTATAAGAAGCAAGAAAAAATTTCAGAACTAATAAAGAATCCGTTTGATCAAATAAAGGATGAATTGATAAATTCATTTGAATCTTCGGTATTTGATAGTTATCCGATATTACATGAAATAAAGTCTATCTTTTTTGAGAAAGGTGCAGTTTATGCTGCCATGTCAGGAAGTGGATCTACGATGTATGGGATTTTTAAAACACGCCCGGAAAAAGGGATGTTTAAGAATTTTGATTTGTTTTTTGAAGAAATTGTACTTCTTTCTTAAATCAATTACAATTATCTAGAATTTTTTGTACAGCTTCTTGGTACCGAAGTTCTACAGCACTATGCCAATCTTTACAAGCGCCAGATTTATCATTCATTTTGATTTTGACATCCGCACGTTTCATGTAATTTAAAGGATTAAGGGCTTCTAGTTCAATTAATTTATCTAAATCTACAATTGCATCCGCAAATTTATCAAGTGCTAATTTCAAATTAACATTGTTTGAATATAATTCTAAATTGGATGGATCTAAATCTATCGCTTTGTTATTATCCATAATCGCTGCACGATAATCACCAAGTTCAGAACGTGTTATTGCTCTGTTTTTGTATGCTTCCATGTAGCTTGGGTTTAATTCAATTGCTTTCGAATAATCCTCAATCGTTCCGGAGAAATTTCGCATTGCATGATATGTGTTTCCTCTACCAAAATAAGCTTGTGCGTTATTTGAATCACGAGTAATTGCTTTATTCATGTATTCAATAGATTCTGCAAACTCATTTAATTTACACTTTAAAACCCCCATGTAATATGCAGCATTTGAATTTGCAGTGTCATTTTTTAAGACGTATAAAAAATCATGATTTGCAGCTTTAGTATCACCACTTCCTAAATAAGCATCGCCACGACTTAAATACACTTCTAAAACGGATGTGTCTTGCAATAAAACTTGCGTGTAGTCTTGTATTGCTTCACTGTAATTTTTTAATTCTTTTTTGATGTCTGCACGGGCAATTAATGCATCTTCAAATGTTGGATCTACCGATAAAATATGGTTGTAATCTACAATTGCGCCGGGTTTATCATTTAATTTATACTTTATGTTTGCTCTATGAAAATATGCATAGGTGTGTTTTGGATCCAATTCTATTACTTTATTTAAATCAATCAAAGCCGCGCGGATATTTGCTAATTCAACGTAGGCTAATGCACGATTGTAGTGAGCAGTAGGATCCTTAGGAGCCAGCTGAATGGCATAGGTGAAATCTTCTGCAGCTAGATCATATTTTTGTAATTTAATATATAACGCTCCCTTATTTCTAAATGCTTTTTCATGCGCTGAGTCAATCAAAATACATTTTTCATAGTCTTCTATGGCATCCCTGTAATTTCCGATCTCTGATTCTGCCTGTGCACGATTAAAATAGGCAGGAACAAAAAGCGTGTCTATTTCAATTGCTTTATCGAAATCTTCGATGGAACCTGTATAATTTCGTAACATGTGTTGTGTATTCCCTCGATTAAAATAGGCAAGTTTATTTGTAGTATCTAAATTTATGGAAATACTAAAATCTTCAATAGCAGTTTTATATTCTCCTAATTCAGATTTAACAACACCTCGATTTATAAAGAATTCTGCTTTGCTAGGATTTAATTGTATTGCTTTTGAATATTCTTCTAAAGCACCTTTAAAATCTTTTCGGTCTAATTTATCGTTCCCTGCATTATAAAAATCCATGGCAGTTTGACTAGAAACGCCAAAATTCACTAAAAATAGAATAAATACAACTACTAAATTTTTCATCAATTCAATTATCGTTTTGATTTTTTTGAAATATCATTAAAAACTAAGTATAAATAAAGGTATAATTTTGTTAATAATCAAATTTTATATCTTTCTATACTTTTAATAGCTTATTTTCCAGAGGAATAAACCATGTGCAGGAACAGACATTTTTGCTTCACAACGATCGTTTTTATCTAATATGCTTGTAATTTCATTTGGGGTTATTTTTCCTTCACCTACTTCTAGTAATGTACCTACTATTGCACGAACCATATTGCGTAGAAATCGATCTGCGGTTATTTCAAAATAGAATGCATGTTCATTTACTTTAGTCCATTTAGCGTTACTTATGGTACATATATTCGTGAAAACATCGGTGTGTAGTTTAGAAAATGAAGTAAAGTCTTTTCTCCCATATAACAACAATCCTGCCTTGTTCATTTTATCCATGTCTAGCGTTTTTGTATAGTAAAGGCTAGTATTATTTAAGAATGGATCTTTTTGTGTATGAATGAAATAACGATAGGTTCTTGCTTTTGCATGGAAACGCGCATGAAAGTCTTCATTTACTTTTTGAATCGTATAGATTACAATGGAATCCGGAAGAATACGATTAAGTTTATACGTTAATACTTCTTCTTCCCATTTTGATGGTAAATCAACATGGGCTATATAATGTTTTGCATGAACTCCTGTATCTGTTCTTCCACAACCAATGATGTCAATTTTTTTCGCATCAAATAATTTTGAAAGGGCATTTTCAATTGTTTGTTGAACACTGATTTGCCTGGGTTGAATTTGCCAACCAAAGAAATCATTGCCATTATATGCTAATTCAATCGAATAACGTTGTGTTTCCATTATAAAATATTCACTTCACGTTCAAGTGTAATACCGAATTTCTGCACAATATCTTCTATAATTGCAGTTGAAAGTTTGTATATTTCATGGCCCGTTGCCCCGCCATAATTTACCAATACCAACGCTTGATTTTTATGCACTCCACATGCACCTACTTGTTTTCCCTTCCAACCCGCAGTTTCAATTAACCAACCTGCGGGAACTTTAACGGATTTTTCGTCAATAGGGTAGGATGGAGCGTCTAGGTATACTTCTTTGATACTATTGTACGTTTCAATTGGAACAACTGGATTTTTAAAAAAACTTCCAGCATTACCAAGTTCCTTGGGATTAGGTAATTTACTTGAACGAATTGCGATTACGGCATTACTAACATCTTTACTAGTTGGATTCGAAATCCCTTGTTTGGTTAATTCACTTTCGATTGCGCCATAATGTGTGCTTACTTTTTCCGATAAGGACAAACGAAAATATACGTGTGTAATTATGTATTTTCCTTTTAATGCGTGTTTGAATACACTTTCTCTATATCCAAATGCACATGCATCTCTATAGAAAGTATGCATTTCTCCAGTTTGAATTTCAAGTGCTTCTAATTTTTCAAACACATCTTTAATTTCCACACCGTATGCGCCAATATTTTGCATTGGACTAGCTCCTACACTTCCTGGAATTAATGACATGTTTTCTAGGCCGTGATAACCTTGTTCGATTGTGTAAAGTACTAAGTCGTGCCAAACTTCGCCTGCACCGACTTTCAATACCACAGAAGTATCTTCTTTCGCGCTTACCGTAATCCCTTTTATTTCATTTTTTAGAACAAGTCCATGAAAATCCTGAGTTAACAATAAATTGCTGCCTCCCCCTAGAATCAATAATTCTTCTGTATTATTTGTTGTTAATGTACGCGCCTCCTCTTCTGTTGAAAAAGTTGCAAAATGACTCGCATTAGCAGAAACTCCAAAGGTTGTAAAGTCTTTTAAATCAATATTTCTTTGCATCGTTTTTTTTAATGTATTTCTAAATTAAACGGCATACGCATCTGAATTCCTTGCATATTTTCTAATTTTAGTAATTCAGTGTAATATTTTTGAATACTTGCAGGGATTTTTGTAGTCACCGTATTTGTAGCAGTTTTATTTTCTTTTAAATCTTCTAATTGATTTAAAATTTCTTCGAGGGGTTCTAATTTTTTTTCCGGCCAATAACGTGGTATAACCTTCTTTATTTTTGCTTGTTTTGCTGCATATGCGATAGCATCATTTAATCCTCCTAATTCATCTACTAACCCAATTTTTTTCGCATCAATTCCCGTCCAAACTCGTCCACGTGCATAACGATGAACAAGATCGGGATTCATTTTTCTTCCATCCGAAACTTTACGAATGAAATCCGTGTATATCTTATCTACTTGTTTTTGGATAAGCATTAGTTCTTCAGAAGATAATTTATGATTTAAGGATAAAGAAGCATGCTTGTTGGTTGTTATTTTATCAAACGTTATTCCTAATTTATCTTGAAAGAATTTACCTGTATACGGAATGATTCCAAAAACACCAATAGAACCTGTAATTGTTGTTGGTTCTGCAAAGATTTTGGAAGAAGCTGTTGCAATATAATACCCGCCAGAAGCAGCTACATCCCCCATCGATACAATCACTTTTTTGGATTTATTTGCCAAAACAACTTCTCTCCAGATAATATCACTCGCTAGTGCGCTACCTCCAGGACTGTTTACGCGTAAAACAATCGTTTTAATATTATTGTCTAGTCGCGCTTCCCGGATATAGTTAGCAACATTGTCGGACGTTAATTCATCTCCATCTACACTTATTTCTCCTTCCGCTAAGATAACGGCTATGTTAGGTCTGGATAGATTGTTGCTAATCTGTTGGTTGTAAAAGTTTTTATGTGCGTATTTTTCAAATGCTAACAAATCTAAATCGTCGGATGTTTCAACATTGACTTTTCGGGTTAAAATTTTTAAAATTTCATCTTTATATTTGCTTGCTTTGAAGAATCGAAATTTCACTGCTTCTTTCACAGATGATACGAGTGCCTTATTTGCAATTTTAGATAATGTAGCAGTGTCTGTATGAATATCGTTTGCAATTTCGCAACGAATTTCTTTCCAAATATTTTTTAATAATAAGGTAGTTTGTAATCTGCTGGAATCAGACATTTTGGTGTATAAAAATGGTTCAACAGCACTTTTGAAATCATTGCTACGACCACGAATTACTTGCATTTCTACACCTAGTAAGTCCAAAGTGTTTTTGAAGAACATCGGTTCGGTTCCCAGTCCTAAAAATTCTACCATAGTACCAGGAAAACCGTAATTTTCTTTCACAACAGAAGTTAGGTAGAGTTGTTTTTGTGATATCATTTCACCGCTGGTATAGGCGATAACGAATTTTCCGGATTTTTGAAAGTCAGCAATTGCTCTTCGAATTTCTCGAGCAGTAGAAATACCGCAATTTATCCCTTTTAATTCTATATAAAGTCCTTTTATATTTGGATCTGATTTCGCTTTTTCAAGTCCAAATAAAATGTCGCTTAATCCAATTTTTTTCTCAATTGAAAAAGTGGAGGCATTTAGTTTCGAGGAACTGTTTTCTGAAATAACTCCATCTAAAGTCATGTGCAGAATTGTTTTAGATGAATTTTCATCTCCTTCTTCGTTAGATACTCCTGCCAGTATCGCTCCAATTACTCCAAAGAAAATCAACGCGTAAATTGCAGAAACGACAATTATCGCGGTGAAAGTTGGCCAAAATATCTTCCAAAAAGAAAATCTTTTTTCTATCATAAACCTTAATTTAGAGCAAATGTACATAACGATTTTGAAATTGTGTAACCCAGTTTTATAAAGAACGTATCATTTGATAAATAGCTAGTATATGGTGCAAGTTTTTATTGGTTTTGGGTCGAATTTAGGGGATAAATTAGCAAATATCAAACTTGCTACTAATTTGATTAATAATGAATTAGGCTATATAGTGCGTCAGTCTTCACTCTATGAATCAGAGCCTTGGGGGTTTGAATCATCAGAAATGTTTGTGAATGGTGTGTTAGAAATACGCACTAAATTTTCTGCAGAGCTACTATTAGCTGGTTTAAAAAAGATTGAGCGTGACCTAGGACGTAAAGAAAAAACCAGCACATTCTACACCGATCGATTAATTGATTTGGATATTTTGTATTATGGAGATAAAATAATTACTATGAACGATTTAGAAATACCACATCCACGGATTTATACTCGTCGTTTTGTACTTGAACCTATGGTTGAAATTGCGCCAAATTTTAAGGATATTAGTACGCACAAATCAATGAAAGAACTATTAAATATGTGTTCAGACGCTTCATTATTAAAAAAAATACTAAATTAGTCAGTTATTATTGATTGTTAACTTGACGATTAATAATTAATAGTTTGTAAATAAGTAAATTAAGATTCATAAATTGAGTATGAAAAATCCTAGTATCAAAAGTATAGCAATGTTTACGATTGCTAGTTCACTAGTTGCAAGCTGTAGCTTGATAAAAGATGTTAATTATACTGTTACTCCTAGTCCTTTAGAGGTACATGGTGATAGTGTTCGTGTAAAAGTAGATGTGACTTTTCCTCAAAAAGGATTAAATAAGAAAGCATCTATTGAAATTACACCAATGTTGGGTAATAATGCATTGAACTCTGTATTAATTATGGGTGAAAAATCTACTGGTAATGGTACTACAATTTTATACAAGCCTGGTGGTGTAGTAATTTACGAAGATGTAATTGCTTACAAACCGGACATGGAAAATGCAGAATTAACAGTTTCAGGTCGCGTAATGAAAGGTGGAGTTGAAAAAATGATGACTCCAACAAAGAAAATAGCGGATGGTACAATTATTACTCCATACCTAGTAAACAAAGATTTTAAAGTTGCAATCGAGCAAGATAAGCATGTAAATGTTCGGGAAGAAGTTTACACTGCACAAATCAATTTTTTAAAAGGAAAATCGGATTTACAAGCAGGAGAATTAGATAAAGAATCATTGAAATCTTTTGAAAAATGGCTTGTTGAAGCACAAAATAATCCTAAAATTAAAATTAAATCCATTCAAATTGTAGGGTATGCATCTCCTGAGGGGGAAGAAAATAAAAATAACACCTTATCTTCAGATAGAGCAAATACGGGTAAAACAACTACGCTTTTACTTGCTAATAACGCTAAAAATGAAGCTGCTAATAAGGAAATATACTCCTTGTTTGGTCGTGGAGAAGATTTTGATGGATTCAAAGTAGAGTTAGAAAAGTCTGCAATGGATCAAGATGAAAAACAATTGGTTATCCGTGTTTTAGAAATGTATAAAGATCCTATTCAACGAGAAACGGAAATGCGCAACATGGCTAAAACCTTTACTTTTTTAGATAAAACAATCTTTCCAAAGTTACGTCGTGCTGAAATTAAAGTAACCTATGAAACAACAGGACATTCCGATGAAACTTATTTAGTAATAGCAAAAACAAATCCTGAGAAATTAGGTGTTGAAGAACTTTTGTATGCCGCTTCATTACAATCCAATTTAGCGGAAAAAGCATTGATTTATACTGCTTGCGAAAAGTTGTATCCATCAGATAGTAGAGCTTTTAATAATGAAGGTGTTTTATATTTTACTCAGGGTAAATTAGCGGAAGCGGAATCAAAATTTGAAAAATCTAATTCGATTCAAGAAAGTGGAATAACTAAAAATAACTTGGCAGCTCTTGCTGGAGCTAAGGGTGATTTGAAAAAGGCAAAAGAATTATTAGAAAAATCGAGTGGTGCTGGAGCTGAAGGAAATTATAATAAAGGAATTATTAGTATTGTTCAAGGAAATTATTCGTCTGCAATTTCTAGTTTTGGGGATAGTAAGACCTTTAACAAAGCTTTAGCACAAGTGTTAAATAAGGATTTTGAAGCTGCTATTACAACGATCAATGCTTCTTCAGATGTTTCTTCTGCACAAGGTTATTATTTGAAAGCTATTGCATTTGCACACCAAGATAAAGTAGACGAATGTGTTAAAGCTTTACAAGCTTCTATCGCAAAAGACGCTTCTTTCAAAGCGAAAATGATTAGAGATCGTGAGTTTTTGAAGTTTGCAGTAAATGAAAATTTTGTTGCAATCTCAAAGTAAATTAATTTTTAATAGATTAGAGGCTGATTCATTGAATCAGCCTTTTTTTATTAATCACAATCTCTTCCAGAGAGATGATTCGTAGTATGTTTCTTTTCTAATTTTTCCATTTCTTGTAAAAACTTTTTAGAAGGTTTATGGTTAATTAAGCTACTTAAGTCTGGTTGACCAGCATCTACCCAGGCAGTATACCAAATACTTCCTGTCATGTGAATCGCAGCAGTTAATCTTCGTTCAACCATTTTATTTAATCGCTTATGATACGATTGTGAAAACTCGCGAGAATAGACTTTTAAAGTTGTTGTTCCTCGTTGTTCGAAACTATATTTAGGAACTAAATTTTCAGCACTAATTTCAGCTTCAAATTTAAAAACAGAATCAAGCGCTAGATGAGATTCTTTTAGGATCTTCCAAGTTTCCTTATGGATGTTAGAAATATAGGATGCTTTACCTACAAAGTAATTGTATTCTTCTGAAAATAATTCTACTAACCTACTTTCCCATAATCCATGTATCCCTTTTTGATTGGTTAATTGTCCATTATAATTATGTGTTGTATGCAGCGGAACATGGGCATCACCGATATAATGACCTATATCTGCAGAATATTTTAATATTTTGTCTAGATTTTTTTCTTCGAATGCTTTTTGTAAGTTTAATTTTGTGCTGTAAATGTGCCAAGGCACTATTCCGTGTTTACGTAAGCTATCTTCCGAAAATTTTTCTACTGCTTTTTTCCACTTATGCGGAATACTATCGAAAGGATTTTGGTAGTGGTCTAAATCAATAAAATGACAAGGACCTTCCGTTGGGACGATATACCTTCGTTTGTCAGGATCAACGGCATGTTCTGTAATGTAATTTAAATTTTCTTTATAGAACGGAAATATACTCGGAGGCAAAGTAAATACTGCTAGTCGATTGATTTTTTTATGACCATAAAATCCCCAGGGTAAAGATATGCTTATCAATCCACTAGTGAAGGATACTATTAGTGCAACTAAAACATATTTAGAGTTTGACCAATTTGCCATCTTTCAGTATTGGAATTACAGACGTTTGATTTGGAGTCAGGCAGTAATGAACATCTTTATTTAGGTTTAAATTTTTCAGTCTTCTTCGATGTGAACTCGATTTTATAAATCCTAGGTGGTTTTTTTTTGCAGATTGGAATAAATATTTAGCAGCGATGGAAGAGTCTTCTGTTGAGTAATAATTTCCAGTTTTTATTAATTTTTCTGCTATCGCTCCAGCGCAAATGGTATCTTCTAGATTGAAATTATCTTGCCATCCGGAACATAAACAAACAACATCTTTATTTTGTTTTATGATCCAATTACAAATTGCATCTAAATTTAAAAATGAGGCAACTAAAACAATTTCAGCATCTTTTGCTACATCGAGAGACCGTGTTCCATTGGTTGTTGTTAAAACAATATCTTTTCCTTTGAAATCAGGATTCATATAACTAAATGGTGAATTGCCGAAATCAAATCCTTCTACAATTTGTCCTTTTCGTTCTGCCCCGGCTAAAAATCCTTTTTGTTTATATTCCCAAGCTTCTTCGATTGTTGGTACTGGAATAATTGAATTCACACCATATTCAAACGCAGCGCAAATTGCAGATGTTGCACGAAGAACATCAATTACAACTACAATGTTAAAATCCTTTTTAAAATGTTCGTATCCACCTGGCGTGAAGCAAACTTCAATGCGTTTTCTAGTTTCTTTGCTCATTTTTTAAAATCTTTTTGTCCGCTATAAACGTTCCAACTGGTATCACTGAAGCAAGATATAACAATACCTTTGTTTTCCAAGACCATGTTTGTGTTTTTGAATTAACATACACGAGAAGTATGTAAAGGATAAATAATATTCCATGGCTCATACCAACAATTTTATTTGGCCAATGGTAGTGGTATATTTTTTTTAAAGGTACCGTAATTGCAAATAGTAAGTAGCTAATACCTTCTAAGATTGCAACAAGTTTCAGAATTGACAATTGTTTTTTTTGATTCATTTTAATTGATTAAAGTTACAAATCCATGTTCGATGAATTCTTTATAATCTCCATCTAAATATCGAATTACGTACATATAATTTCCATTTGGCGACATTTCATTTCCAAAGTTTCCGTCCCAACCAATTTTACAATCTACACTTTTAAATACCGGCTGTCCCCATCGATTGATAATTGTTAAACTGTAATCTTTTGGTTCAAATAAAGAAATAACAGGAAGAAAAACAGGGTTTTTTCCATTTGGCGTGAATGCATTTGGAATAAAAATTAAAGGGTCAAAAGTGCAACAAATTTCATTTGTATTTGCAATTGCTGGTTGTTTATAATTATTTTCAGATTCTATTGCTGTGATATAGTAACAAACATTCCCTTTAAAATCGCTTAAGTTAATAAGATTATCTTGGTAGGTTAATTGATAATTTGGTAAAATCGCCAAAGGATTTGGATCATATACACCATTTAATTTTCGATAGATAGCATAGTTTAGAATAGTCCCGTTAAAGCCTATATATGGAGACCAGGAAAGGTTTACTTTTAAATTTTCATTCTCATTTTGTTTGTTTTCAATTTTCAGTAACATGCTTGTCACTTCGTTTCCATACGTTGTTTTATTTCCACAACTATCGATAATTCTAGTACGATACGTATAAGTTTCGAAATTTGTTTCTACGACAGAATCGGTGAAAAACAGTGTCGGATTCGTGACATCTTTACGTGCAATTTCTTTAAAAACACCTGATTTATTTTTTCGTTCTAGAATAATTTTAGATACACCACCAACTTTATCGATCAGGTGTTCAATTTGAATTACATTTTGCATCACCTTTGCAACTTTCGTATAGTTGAATTTTGGAAGGCTAGGCGCTTGTGCGAATAAAAAAATTGGATTTGAAAAAGCCTTTACATTTTCGTTATTTATTGCTTCGATAATAAATGCATAGTTTTTAAATCCAATTAATGTGTCACTATAACTTTGATTTAGGGTTGAATCTCTTAATTTCCAATAACCATTATCAATTTTACAGTAAATTTTGTAGTTTTTAATTTCATCCCAACCAACATATTTGGACCAATTAAGTGAAATCGCGCGATTACAAATGGTGTAGCTGTTTTTTAAATTGAAGCCAGTATGTGGTTGCGAATTTCCTGATAATTGATTGTTTGGAGGACTAGAAGATAAGCAGGAGTCATACGCTGCTATACTAAATGTTATCGCTGAATTATAAGGCGTATTCACTAAATTATAGGATAAAGGCTCTATATTCTTTTTTGTTTCTACACTATCTAAAAATGAAAGTGGAGAATTATCATAGCCAATTTTCAGAAGATATCCTTGAACATCTCTTGCTGGATTTTTAAACCAGTTTACTGTGATCCCTTTTAATAAAGTGTCGTAAGAAATCGACTTTATTATCGGAATAGTTGGAGGAATAACATCTTTGAAGTTATCTCCAATGCTATTGGAGTAGGAAATACATCCCACCTGTTTTATGGAGATTCGATAATTGAGGAGAGCAGAACACACATCAATTGTGTCTTTATAGGAGTAAAGCGAATGCTTCACAGAGTCTCGATCACTCCATCCAAATTTTGGATGTTCACGTTCTACTTGAAAGTAACGAGTGTTTCTTGTCGATGGAGTAGACCATTCCAAAGAAGCGCGCCCATCCATTTGATTACTTAATTTTAAATCAATTGTTTTAACCGTATCTCCAAAGTTTATTACTTCTGCGCCACCACATAAAGAAACTATTCCTACATAAAACTCACTATTGGCAAAGAAACTATTTATAGTAGTAGTATTGTTATTTGTGAAAGTCGGAATAGAAACAATAGCACCATTCGTACCTAATCGATACACTTCATACCGAACAAAAATATTGTTAGGATCCGAAGGTTTAGTCCAGGAAAGTGTTAGATCACCATTGGACTCCATTTTCGTACAGGTCGAAATCGGTCCAGGTAAAGCACACCCTCGCAATGGTTTGGAACTTTGTGCAATCGAGAAAATTGACAAAGAACAAACGAATAGGATGCATATTTTTTCTAACACACGTTTCATGAAATTAGTTACTAGAACCAGCTGTAATAATCGTTAATGAATCCCAAGATAAATATTTTGTTGCTATTTGTTTTAAATCTTCCGCAGTGATCGTATTAACTCGTTGTATAAAAGTGTCATAAAATTCAAAACCTAAACCTTGTAGTTGAACTGCCATAAATAAATCCATCATTGCATTTGGTCCATCCGCATGTTTCAGTAATTGACCTAGCACATAATTTTTTACCAAGGTTAATTCCTCTTCTTCTACTAGTTCATTTTGTAAACGCTCAATTTCTAATTTTATTTCATGTAGTGTAGCAGAAACAAATTCTTTTCCGACTTCGGTAGCGATAATAAAATAGCCAGTTTTGTTCGCTTCTGAAAGTCCACTTCCAATACCGTAGGTATATCCTTTATCTTCCCGAATGTTGGACATTAATCGACTTCCAAAATAATCTCCAAGGATGGTTTGTAGTATTTGAAAATCAATAAAGTCAGGATGGGTTTTGTTGAAAAGCGGCATTCCTATGCGAATTGCAGTTTGCACTGCATCTGCTTTTTCAACATGAAAAGTACCTTTATTGTTGATGAATTGTTGTTCGTATGTTGTTGTTGTTTGAATGGCAAATGGGGTAATTTTACTTTGTAAGTAGTTTACAAATTCTTGTTCCATATTTCCTACTAGTACAACCTTTAATAGTCCATTAAGGTAAAATTCTTGATGAAATTTTTGAAGACCTTCTAGTGTAATTGCATCGTAATCTTTTAATTCAATTTGACGTGCATAGTTTGGTGAATTCGCGAAAAGTTGTTTTTGAAATTCTCTTCGGGCTAAAATATTTACTTTCTCACTTGAAATTAAGTATTGTTGTTTTTTCTCACGAATCGTATCTGCTACTTCTTGTTCGTGAAAACATACGTTTTGAATTGAATCAATTACTATTTCAACAGCAGATTTAGCATTTTTTCGGAGACAATAAAGCGAAATAATGGCAACTTCTTGTCCCAATTCTTGATCGATAAAAGCACCTAATCCGTCCAATTCTTCATGAATTTGTGTGCTTGTTTTGGATGGAGTACCTGAGAATATTAAATTATTAACACTTCCTGCTATTTTTTCGGCACTTCTAATGGATCCTGCATTAAAATGAAATTCAATACGTGTTGTTTCATCCAAAACTGCATTCATCCAATACAATTTTGCATAAGGATTGATTTTAATAATTTTCGGTTCAACGAAATTAATTTTAGTAATTGAAGATAATGCTGGTTGTAATGTTCTATCTATCATATCAAATTGCTTTAACTTTTAATAAAGTACAGTTTTTTTCTTGTAGGATCTCATTTGCAACTGCAAGTATATGTTCCGCTTGAATTTCATCATATAGTATAGCTTCTTCATTGATGCCATTTGCATCTCCGAGTAATTCAAAGTAACATAGATTCATCGTTCTATTTAACAAACCTTGTTCTTGAAATTCTTTTGCGGTACGAATTTTATTTTTTAATCGATTTAGCTCTTCGTTCGATAATTGCATGTTTTTAATTTCAGATAAAACAGCCCAAATTGCACTTTCGACTTCATCGAATGTTTTTCCTTCGGACAATTTTCCTTCAATCACTAATAATCCATTGTCTAACGAACCAGAAATGTATGCGTTTATTTCGGTTACTAATTTTTGTTCCTTTTGTATTTTAGTGTAAAGCCTAGAAGATTTGTCACGACCTAATGCATCCGAAAGTACATCTACCACGTAGTATTCAACCGATTTACGTTCAGGCATTTTAAACGCGAAATAAAATGCGTCCGATGGCACATTTCGTTCGATTGTTTTTTCTTTTTTTATACTTTGTCTCGGTTCTTGTTGCAACAAGCGAGCAGGCTTTATCCCACTTGGAATATTTCCAAACCATTTTTCAGTTAGTGTTCTGATCGTTTCTACGTCAAAATTCCCTGCGATACATAGAATTGCATTACTTGGACAATAGTGTTTTTTGAAAAAACTTTTCACGTCATCCATGGTTGCGTCCTCGATGTGTTTTAATTCCTTTCCAATTGTTGCCCATTTATACGGGTGTACATCATAGGCTAGTGGTCTTAATTCCAACCAGACATCGCCATAGGGTTGATTCAAGTAACGTTGTTTGAATTCTTCCATAACAACACTTCGTTGTGTTTCCAGGCTTTTATCTGTAAAAGCTAGTGAAAGCATTCTGTCGGATTCTAACCATAAAGCCGTCTCTAAGTTTTGTGCAGGGATTATGTCGTAATAATTTGTTATGTCGTTAGAAGTAAACGCATTGCTTTCTCCTCCAGCATTTTGAAGTGGTGCATCAAAATCAGGGATGTTTATGGATCCGCCAAACATTAAGTGTTCGAATAAATGGGCAAATCCGGTTTTGTTTTCATCTTCATCCCTTGCGCCAACATCGTATAAGGTATTTACGACCGCAAGTGGTGTAGTAATATCTTTGTGGAAAATAACGCGTAATCCATTTTCTAGCGTAAATCGTTCAAATTGAATCATTAAAATTGATATTTAGAAGATTGTTGTTCATTTATTGTTTGCTGAAATTCGGTGATAATTTCGGTAATAATTTCTTTTGCAGGTTTTATTTCATGGATTAAGCTAGAAATTTGACCGATTTCTAATTCTCCTTCTTCGAGATTGCCTTCGTACATGCCTTTTTTTGCGCGACCTCTTCCTAATATTTCTTCTAATTCTTGGGTAGATGCTTCTTGTTTATAGGCAGCTTCTACTTGGTCAAAAAATGCATTTTTAAGCAGTCTTACCGGAGTTAATTCTTTGAGCGTTAAGAGAGTATCTCCTTCATTTGCTTTTAGAATCGCTTCTTTAAAGGAGGGGTGTGCACTGGATTCCGTGGAAGTTACAAATCTACTTCCAATTTGAACGCCGTCTGCACCTAGGTTCATTGCTGCAAGCATTGTTTTTCCTGTTCCAATACCACCAGCTGCAATTAATGGTATTTGTATATGTTGCGATACATTTGGAATTAAACATAAGGTTGTTGTTTCATCTCTTCCATTATGTCCTCCAGCTTCAAAACCTTCTGCAACAATTGCATTTACTCCAGCATCTTGTGCTTTTAAAGCAAATTTTAAACTAGAAACCACATGTATCACGATACATCCGTTTTCTTGCAGTTTTTTTGTCCAAATTTTTGGGTTTCCTGCTGAAGTAATAACAACTGGAACTTTATGTTTTATGATAGTTTCAATATGTTTTTCTATGTCGGGATATAACATTGGAAGGTTAACACCAAAAGGTTTATCAGTTGCTTCTTTACAACGTAAGATTTGACTATCTAATACTTCCGGATACATCGATCCAGCACCTATAATTCCAAGTCCACCTGAATTACTAACTGCAGCAGCTAATTCCCATCCGGAACACCAAATCATACCTGCTTGAATGACAGGGTATTGTATGTTTAATAATGTGCAAATTCTATTTTTCATACCTATATTAAGTGAACAGACTACGAAAATACAAAAGAGAATGTTAATCAGCCCCTATGTTGGTATAAGTTTTAGGGATGTACATTGTGTATAACATCGATTACTTGTACATTTGAACAAAAAAGTACTATGAAAATTAAATCTTGGATACGTGCATTTCGTTTACGCACGCTCCCCTTATCATTATCCGGAATTATTTTAGGGTCATTTGTAGCGAGGGAACATGGGTATTGGGATCTATCTATTTTTATTTTCGCATTATTGACAACTTTATTTTTTCAGGTGTTGTCCAATTTAGCAAATGATTTAGGAGATTCTCAGAAGGGTACTGATAATGAACATCGTGTAGGTCCTATGCGTGCGGTGCAGTCTGGAGAGATAACCCAATCACAAATGAAAATAGCAGTTATCATATTTTCGATTCTTTCTTTGTTTTCCGCTGCATTTCTGATTAAAATAAGTGCGGTTGGTATGCAGCAAGAAATGATTTTCACATATGGTGTTTTAGCGATTTTGTCTATTGCTGCCGCGGTGATGTATACGGTTGGTAAACGTGCTTACGGTTACCATGGATTTGGGGATGTGTTTGTGTTTATTTTCTTTGGTTTAGTGAGTGTGCTTGGTAGTTACACGCTGTATACCAAACAATTTAATTTAGAGGTTATTTTCCCAGCGATTACTATAGGAATGTTAAGTACAGCAGTGCTCAATTTAAATAACATGCGTGATCGAATTAACGATGCGAATGCAGGGAAGAATACTATCGTTGTTAATTTAGGAAAGGAGCGTGCAAAGAAATATCATTTGTTTATAGTTTTTATAGCTATCGTGGCTTTAATTTTTTCCATTAGTCACTTTGGTTATTATCAGTATATATTTTTGTTGCCAGTTGGTTTGTTAAGTGCGCACTTAAAAAAGGTTGTTGCTACACAAGAAGAGAAAGATTTCGATCCAGAATTAAAAAAAGTAGCACTAACAACATTTGGAATTTCAATCCTTTACGCAATACTCTCATTCATCCACTAATTCCAATATTCTAATCTATTAATCTGTTAATTTGTAATCTGTCAATCTATAATCTAATGACTTACAAAGCCTCCTTCCAAAAACAAACTTTTCTTTTCAAACAACCTAGCGGAACTTCTAGAGGTGTACTGACCGAAAAACATGCTTGGTTTATTACACTTTCTGAGCTCAACACTAACTATCCCGTCACTCTTCATTCTTCACTCGGCGAATGCTCTATCATCCCAGGATTATCTCCTGATTTCGAGAGTTTTGAATCCTATGAAAATAAAATAAAACAAATATGCGACAACATAAATTTTTACATTGAACATCTTTCTGAATTAGAGGTATATCCATCCATTTTATTTGGTCTTGAAACCGCGATATTAGGAATGAAAAGTCAAAATGAAAAACTATTATTTGATACGCCATTTACACGAGGGGAGGTTGGGATTCCCATTAATGGCTTGATTTGGATGGGCTCTAAAGAATTTATGTTGCAGCAAATAGAAGATAAATTACAGGCAGGTTTCTCCTGTTTAAAATTGAAGATTGGAGCAATAGATTTTGAAACGGAATTGGATGTTTTAGCCTCGATACGAAAAAGATATACGGCATCTGATATTGAACTTCGGGTAGATGCGAATGGTGCATTTTCTACTTCAGATGTTTTAGATAAATTAGAAAGATTGTCTAAATTTCAGTTGCATTCGATAGAACAACCGATTAAAGCTGGTCAATGGAATGAAATGGCTAAAATTTGTAAGGTAACTCCACTACCAATTGCATTAGATGAAGAGTTAATAGGGGTTGTTGGAAGCGCGCAAAAATCAGATATGTTGGAAACTATTCAACCTCAGTATATTATATTAAAGCCGAGTTTACATGGAGGTATATTAGGGACTACGGAATGGATTCACCTTGCGACGGAGCATAAAATTCCGTGGTGGATGACATCTGCTCTAGAATCGAATGTAGGTTTAAATTGCGTGGCTCAATTCGCGTCTACTTTTGATAATTCACTACCGCAAGGTTTAGGTACAGGTGGATTATATGAAAACAATTCACCTACAAACTTATACATAAAAGAGGGTTATCTACATTTGAGTATGTGATATTACGTAATTCTATAAGTTTTTTTGGTAAATTTGGCAACCTTATTAGAGTTTTTAAGTCTCTAATGTAAAGAATAATTTATTCAATTCTATGCTATGAAATATATAAGTTTATTGCTGGTTTTATTGACTTTTATTAGTGTGAAAGCGCAAGAAGGCAACTGTGGGGCACCAAATACTGATGTTAACAAGTTCGCAGATACAACCGCTTGGCGTACAGCGATTAATTCAGCAGGGACTACCGGGCTTCCATTAAAACAAATTCCTACAGTAAAACAAGGTCCTGGGACTTTAGTAACTTTTTATTATACAGTAACAGCTTCTGCTGATGGTACGCTTGGCGTTATTATGTCTGTGGTTCATGATTGTCCATCTCCATCTGTATTTGATGATCCATCGAAAACTTGTTTGTTCCCGGATGGTTCTTCCATTTCAGAATCTCAATTACTTGCCTGCGGAGGTACTATACGTGCAAGTAGAGATTGTAAATTGTTTTTACCGGCAGATGCTTGCGCTGGGATTGCAAGTATTCCCTACGATACGAAGTTGAAAAATACAAATTTGAGTGCAACATTTAATCCTGAATGGACTAAATTAACACCAAATGCAACCTATACATTGGTGATAACCATGAATCTTAGTAATGATTGTTCTGTTCCAAGTGTATCTTTATCTACATATCCTCCTGCTACTACTAATTGTTCTGCATCCGTAGGTACAAGAGTTTTGTCAAGTTTAATAGGAACGGGTAATGAGTTGTCAGTTAATTCAGGGGATACTTGGTCAATAACACATAACAATTTTGTTCTTCCACCAGCAGGGAATGGAGGTAGTTTTATGGGGTATTTAGTATATACTTGTCAGCCACCCGTAACAATTGATATTACTAATCCTGCCAATGGTGTCGCAGCAGGATGTTTTAAAGGTACTTCAAAAACAGCGACAGATCAAAATGTTGCAGGTGAGTCTAAAATTTTTTCTGGTTTAACTGAGTTATGGGTTGTTCCTGTTACTTTCGATACGGATGTTAGTTTGGCTGATGGAAAAGATAGAATAGATGAAGATTTAGATGGTTGTTACGCAATTGGAAGTCCGATTCATATAACGTATATTCCACCAGTTACCAATTCGTGTGTAACTTGTTCCACAGCGACTTGTTCCATTACTTCAATCACTGAAACATCCCTTACAACAGCTAGGGCTAACATTTCAACAGCTTTAGCTACAGCAGGGGATCAATATGGCGGTTTGTTACTCGTTCCAGATGAGACGGCAACCATTTGTATGCCTGTTACCGTACCTCAAGGGTCTACAACTTTAGGGTTTAAAATGAGAACAGCCTTAGCTCCTGCCGGATGTGGCAAACCCGCAGACCAAATTGTAACTTATGAATTACGACCAGTTGGTTGCGGGACAGTAAAATCTCCTACAAGAACAAATTCTCAGCCAGTGTCTAGTGGTTTTAATCCTGAATGGGACAATATCGCACCAGGAGACTATACTTTTTGTTTTACTATGAAAACAGATCCTTATATGTTGTGTAGTACCGTTGAACTTAATGGAATAGGCTATTATAACGTTGGAACTATATGTCCTGCAACAAATGGTACTCATGCTGTGACGATTAACAATGCCACACCTACAGCATCCAAAAATCCTGTTACTAGAGAATATATATTATGTAATACAGATAATATAAAAATAACTACTACAGGAGCTAATCCTAGTACTGATTATGCAATTTACAAATGTGCACCTACAAAAAATGATCCTTCAACAGACGTTTGTTATACTGGATTTTATGCAGAAACTCTAAATGCACTTTCCGAAACTTCAACAGGCGATAATAGTCCTGTATTAGCTTTCTTAAAAACTCAAAGTTTAAGTTATTTAAAAAATACTATTTGGTGGGTACCAATCGCTACTTCGAATGTTGGTGGATATGATCCTGCTTGTTATCACATGGATTATCAAAATGAAGCATATAAAGTAACTTATTTAAATGATATAAAGTTAGATACAGCAACTGATTGTACAAATTCAAAATTTAAATTAACTATTTCAGGTGGATCTCCAGAGTTTGTTGCTGGTTCTAATTATACAATTACAACGAACAAAGGTACGCTTGATGTTAGTACATTAACTACGAGTGGTGGTTCTGTTTATCTTTCTGGATTAAATTCTGGCGATCAATTTACACTTTCTATTACAGATGGTGTTGGTTGTACAAAACAAGTTACAGGAAAATATTATTGTCCATGTACGGTTCCAACTGTCAATGGCACACTCGTAATGTGTGTTGGTGAACAAGTTACTTTAACAGGCTCAGGAACAGGCGCAACGAATAACCCTTGGACGACATCTAATTCAAACGTAGTAATTTCTGGAACAGGTCAATCTAGAACAATTATTGGAAAAATAGCTGGTACCTCTGATATTACTTATAAAGATAACTCTGGTTGTTCAAAAACTGTTACAGTTACTATAAACGGTAACCCAACACTTACTGCTAATCCTACCTCGATTTTGGTTTCGGAAACCTCAGCGATAACAGTTATAGGTGGTTCAGGGACAGCTGCAACTTTAAATCCTTGGGTTTCTTCTTCTACTGCTAATGCAACTATTGTTGGTGCTGGACAATCTGCTACCGTAACAGGTGTTGTTGCGGGAAATACGAATATTATTTACACAGATAGTAAAGGTTGCGACGATACGATTCAAGTTACGGTAACTATTCCTGGATGTAAAACCATTTCGAATCCATCGCCTGATCAAGTCCTTTGTCAAGGTTCTGACCCAGCTCCTTTCACTGTTTCTACTTCTGAAACTGCAGCAAATGGTATTTATTTTGTAGTATATCCTGCTGTTTTTAAACCTGCAAATGCTGCAGCTATATATAGTGGAATTGGTACTACAGGTCTAGCAATATCAAACAAACTTACAGCTTCTGGTGGAACTGCAACGATTGATTTACCTCCATTAGGTTCCGTTGGTTCTTTCCCTGTTTCGATTGCTGGAGATTATTATGTTTACGCAATTTTAGATCCTGTTCCAAGTGATGTGAATTGTAGACCTTATGCGGAAATTAAAGTAACTATTAAGGATAGCATCATTCCTGTAATTACTTCTACTGGTGTTGTTTCAAATGCTTCAACATTTACGTGGAATGATATTCCAACTGCAAATAAATTTGGGATAGATACTGCTAGATTAGTTTCTATAATTCCTCCATCTACATGGGTTCCTGCAGGAACTGTAGTTAATTCAACCGGAGGAAACGGCAATACATTTACATTTAACAATATTCCTTTAGGTCAAACAGCGCATATAAAAATTACACCGCAAGACATTTCTGGAACCAAATTAGCATGTTCTAATTCAGCAATATCTTCCATAATAAATAAAAATTGTGTTAAACCTATTCCGTTGGCATTAACTGCACCGATTGCTGTTTGTGAAGGTGCATCTTTAAGTATTGTAGGGAGTTTAGATCCAAACTCTGTAGCAGCTAGTTTTAAATGGAGAATTTCATCGGATGGTGTTAATTGGTCAGATGTTTCTGGTCCTGATTTTGACGTTACGACTTTACCATCTACTATTTCCATTCCAAAGACAAAGTTTTTGATGAACAATAATTTCGTGAAATTAGTGGTGACAGATAAAGCAACAGGTGTGTGTAAAGACTCTACTTTACCTGTTAAAATTTTGGTAAACGAATCGCCGAATGCTTCTATCTCCATTAACCCAGACCCAGCGATGTTATGTGTTGGCGCTAGTCAATTGATTTCAGTAACATTTCTAGGAAATAAAGGGATTGCACCATATATATATGATTATACTTTAGATGGTATTGCTCGACAAGATTCTTCATTAGTAGGATCAAGTGTACTTACATATGACTTTACTACAAATGATATTATTGTGGATACGACATTCATTCTAACTAAAGTAACAGATAAAAATGGTTGTTCCAAAACTATTTCCTTGAATAATTCTGTAAGTATGCAAGTTATTCCCGTTCCTACGCCAATCTTTACTGCAAACCAAACAATTGGTTGTTATCCGTTTAAAGTTATTTTTACCGATAAATCTACTACTTTAAATAAATTAGTAGAGTGGGATTTTGGCGATGGTTCACCTGTTTCGAAAGATTTAGGGTATACTTCCTATACATTTAAAAAAGCGGGTGATTTTACGATTACGTTTAAATCTACATTAAATGGTTGTTCGGATACGATGATGAAAACGGACTACATTCATGTTAAAGAAAGACCAATCGCTCAATTTTCACCGAAAGTCACAAATATCAGTATGATTGACCCGGAAGTTCAGTTTGTAAACTCTTCATCAAACAATGCAGTTTATTATAAATGGATTTTTGGGGATGGAAGTCCAGTCTCTAATTTAGTAAATCCAAAACACACATTTATCGGTCAAGGATCTAATGGCTTACCAGATCCAGGTAAATATGTGGTGGAATTGTACGCGTATGTAAATCAAGATTGTTGGGATTCAACGAGTACAACGATTACGATTGATGATGAACAAATCTATTATATTCCTAATACCTTCACACCAAATGGCGATGAGAAAAACAATACCTTCCAACCTATTTTTACAAGTGGATTTGATGCGCAGAATTATCATTTCTTAATATATAATCGTTGGGGAGTTTTAGTTTTCGAGTCTAATAATCCAGCGATTGGATGGGATGGTACCTACGGGAATAAATTATTAGGCAATGAAACCTTTACTTGGAAACTACAATTTAAAGAAAAAATGACCGAGAAAGAACATTATCTCACAGGTCATGTGAACTTAATTAAGTAATTTCAAAAGGCTGTTTCTATGAAGCAGCCTTTTAAATTTAACCTATGTCGGAATCTTTCAAACCCCTTGAAGTTTTAAACGCCTCTGCTGGAAGTGGAAAAACGTATAGTCTCGTTCAAAAATACTTGAAACTCATTTTGTCACAAGTAACGGAAAAGAGTTTTAGTCATGTAATGGCGATGACCTTTACGAATAAAGCTGCTTTTGAAATGAAGCAACGTATCCTAGATGCGCTCGATGAAATTTCATCCGTAGAAATAGAAGTTGGAAAAAGAAAAGAGAAAGGAATTGTGAAGATTGCACAACTTTCAAAGGAATTGAATGTTGCTGAAAAAGAAATTGTTGAACGTGCTAAAACGACACTTAAACAGATCCTTCATCAATTCGAAGATTTTCATGTGATGACCATCGATAAATTTAATCTTCGTTTAATCCGTTCTTTTTCAAAAGAATTAGATTTGCCAATTGATTCTAAAATTGTATTAAACGAGGATGAGGTATTAAGTGAAATCATTGAAAAATTAATGGATAGTATCGATGAATCAGGAAATAATGCGATTGCTTCTTTGATTATCAATTATTCCAAAGAAAAATTGGAAGATGAGGAGACATGGAATTTTCAATCGCAATTACGAAGTTTTGCAACAATACTTACCAACGAAAAATATTTTAAGCAAATCGAAGTACTCATAAATAATGATTATTCGAAAAATGCTTTTATTTCACTTAAAACTTCAATTACAACATTAGAAGAATCTATTTCACTTCAAGCAAAAGAGTTGTATCTTCTGTTTCAATCCTTTGATGAAAAAGAATTGCCTGGTGGTTCCACTTCTGGAAATGCGTATAGAAAGTTGATATCCAATAAATTGTTTGCCGGGGATGGTTTTGAAAATGGTTTTTTTTCCGAGGCGATGTTAAGAAACATTGAAAACGGAAATAAAACCAAACAATTTCCTGATGCTTTAAAATCAAAAAGTCTAAGGTTTAATGCTTTTTTCACCGATAAAGTTCCTTCCTATTTCTTAATGAAAGAAGCATATAAGAATTTTTATAACATGGCCCTTTTACAATGTATTTCCAAAGAATTGGAAGGGGTTCGTGAAACAGATAAAATATTACGTATTTCGGAATTTAATAAATTAATTTCGGATTTAATTCGGGATGAAAATGCTCCTTTTATATATGAGCGCATCGGAAACCGGTTTAAACATTTTTTATTAGACGAATTTCAGGATACTTCCCGTTTACAGTGGCAAAATATTGTTCCACTTTTACATGAATCATTAGCTAACAAATATGATAATTTAATTGTTGGAGACGCAAAACAATCCATTTATCGTTTTAAAAATGGTTTGGCTGAACAGTTTGTCGCTCTTCCTGCCTTATTTAATCCTGAAAATGATCCAAAAACAGAGCTGCTTTCAAACTATTTTGAAGCATTAGGAGTTAAAAATCCATTGACAAGTAATTATCGGTCTGCGCAAGAAATTGTTAAGTTTAATAACTTGTTTTTTCAAGAAATTCAGCAGTATATTTCATCCCATCACAAAGATTTTTACAAAGATGTGTATCAAGATCCAAAAGGAAGTATTGGTGGCTATGTGGAAATAATTTCGCAAGAAATATCAGAGGACATTAAAGAGAAAACGCTCATTCAATTAGTGAAATGGGTAGATGAACTCATCGAAGAAGGATATGATGGTGGAGATATCTGTATTCTTGGTAACACCAAAAAAGAATGTAATGCTTGGGCGATTGAATTATCTAAAAAGTATAAAGTCGTTTCGGATGATAGTTTATTAGTCAATTCCGATCATTATGTGAAATTAGCAATTGCATTTTTAAAATTTCGAACGAATCCTAAAGGAGAATTAGAAGCAAAAAGATTTTGTGAATTATATTTTTCTTGTTTTTCGGAGAATGAAATTGAAAGCCAAAATAATTATTGGAAAACCTATATAAATAAATCGAACAAAACGGTAACTTATTTTGATTCTAAACATTTTATAGTAGATATTTTTGGATCGGAAGAAAATTTCTATTTTAAGTATGACAGTTTATATATGTTGTTACAAAGTTTTTTCAAAATATTGAATATAAATGAATTAAGCAATACGTATCTTCATCATTTGTCTGATATGCTACATAACTTTGATGTGTTGTATGGTCCAAATTTGGAATTGTTTTTAGAAGAATATGAGAAAACTGGAAAAAATAGCGCTATTCAAATACCAGAGAATAAAGAAGCAATTAAAATAATGACAGGTCATAAATCGAAAGGTTTAGAATTTCCTGTAGTGATTTTACCAAATTTAGATTTTGGTCTCGATTCGAAAAAAGCAAAATACTTGATAAAAGATAATGGCTATTTTCTCTATTCTGGATTATCAATGAAAAGTCCTATAAAAAGTATATCCAATTTTACAAAACAGGAAAAGAGTCAAAATTTTATTGATAAATTAAATCTGTGTTATGTGATGATGACACGCCCAGTGGAACGCTTGTATATTGGTAATTTGCATCAAAAAGGAAACTTTGGATCAACTTTTCATCAAACATTACAAGGTTTAGAACCAACAATTTGGTCTTCTGACACATCGGAAGTACAATTTATTTTTGGAGAAAAGTCCACGAAGTCTGAAGCGCATCCGAAAGTAAATATGGATAATTTTGTACCAATCAACTTTAGTAATCGTTTGTGGTTTCCTGATATTTCTTTGAATTCTAATTTATTACAAGATGATGCTGATTTAAGTGCTGCTCGAAGATATGGCAATCAATTGCACGAAGCACTAGCTTTAATTAACTCACCCGAAACTATAGAAGTGACATTAGAGTATATGTATAAAGATGGAAAAATAGAAATTGAATTTCTAGATCGAATTTCCAAAGAGTTAACTATCATTTTAAATCATGCTCCCTACCAGACGTTAATTTCAGGTACAAGTAAAATTAGTAATGAACAATCGATTATTATAGGACCTAATGAAACAAAACGACCAGATAAAATAATCTTTAAAGAAAATGAAACGATTGTTTTAGATTTTAAAACAGGACTATCGACCAAAAAGAATGAAAAGCAAATTTCGATGTATAAAAAAGTACTTACCGAAATGAATTATAAGCATGTAAAAGGGTTTCTTTTTTATACTGGTTCCTTACAATTACAAGAAATATAATTTACTACACAAAATCTATGCATACGTTTTTTGTATTACAAAAGCGTTATTTTAAACTTCCAGTATAAAATTTGTTTTAATGGCTTAAACAAGATAAATCGTGCAGTTTAAACTTCATATTTTTTTCATACATTTGTTTATATACATTTAGCTTATGACATCCAGTACAAGACTTACAACAGAAGATAAAGCATTAAAAATTAATTTAACAGCCGATATTTATGGTTGTTTTGCTGAAATTGGTGCAGGACAAGAAGTTGCGGCTAATTTTTTTAAAGCAGGAGGTAGTTCTGGTACGATTGCTTACACACAATCTGCCTATGATATGAAAGTGTCAGATGCGATGTATGGTTCAGCTTCTCGTTATGTATGTGAAGATCGTTTACTTACAATGTTAGAGACGGAATACGAAACGATGAAATACCGATTGCCTGAAAAACAAAAAACAACGCGTTTTTTTGCATTTTGTAATACGGTTGAATCATTAAATTATCACAGAACTAACCAAGGTCAAGGTTGGATTGGTATTCGCTTTCAACGTGCGCTTGGAGAGGAACATAATGATGTTGTACTTCATGTAAATATGCATGATAATAATAATAGAAGTCAGCAAACGGCTTTAGGAATTCTTGGTGTAAATTTAATTTATGCGTGTTTTTTCAATTACGAAAATATTGACGATTTCATTTCAGGTATTGTTACACGTCTGCCAAGAGAACGTATTGAAATTGATATGTTGCGTGTTTCAGGGCCTGCATTCGAAGGAATTGATAATCGTGTGATTGCTATGAATTTGGTGAAACGAGGAGTAACAGATGCAACAATGTTTGATCTTTGCGGGACTGTTCTTCAACCAGCAACTGCTTTATACAAGAAAAACATTCTTTTGATGCGCGGTCGTTTCAGACCAGTTACCAAGGTGCATATCGATATGATAGAGCAAGGCACCAAACAGTTTTTAAATGAAAATGGGGTTAAAGAAGATAATGTAGCGGTAGTTTTTGAGCTTACGTTGAAAGATTTAACGGCGGATGGTAAAATTTCAGAAAAGGATTTTATTGATCGCGCTGAATTACTATGTTCTTTAGGATATACAGTAATGATTTCAAACTATTTGAAACATTACAAAATGATAGATTATCTTGCGACAATTGCTCGCGAACAATTAATGGGAGTCATTTTAGGAGTGTATAATGTGCATGCTATTTTTGATGAGCGTTATTATGACAATTTACGAGGCGGTATTTTAGAAGCGTTTGGACGTGGTTTTGGACATAATGTTAAAATGTTTGTTTATCCTGCGAATGATGTAGAAACGGGAGATTTATACACCTTGGATAAATTAGAAATTCCAGAAAAATTTAAAGGATTACTGCAATTCTTGAAAGAAAATAATAAAATTGAAGCGATTCAAAATTTTGATACACAGTTATTACATATTCTTTCGGATGATGTGCTTTGTAAAATAAACGCTGGATCTACAAGCTGGGAGAATGATGTTCCAGAGGAGGTTGTGAAAGCGATTAAATTTTTCGAGCTTTTTGGGTATGTAAAAAGAGAAGAAGTAGTTACACATTAAGTAAATCGAATGGGCCAGTTAAAGAATGCACTAATTCGTTATCGTGTAATCGATAAAGCAATTCGCAATAAATATAAGCCTTTCCCTTCGAAAGCAGAACTTAGAAAAGCGTGTGAAGATGCACTTTTCGGAAGTGATGAAGGAGAAAATATTTGTGATTCTACCATTGAAAAAGATTTATTCTTTTTGAGAATGGAACACGATGCCCCCATCAAGTATAGCAAAAGACATGGAGGCTATTATTATAATTCAGATACTTTTTCCTTGGATGACATCCCATTAACGGACGAAGATATGGACGCAATTCGATTTGCAGCGAATACATTGTCGCAATTTAAGGATGTTGAAATGTTTAAGCAATTTGGGTTTGCAATTGATAAAATTGTTGAAAAGGTTGCTATATCCAATGATCCATTAGTGGAGGAATCGAACACGTTTGTTCAATTTGAAGCTGCACATTCCGTAAAAGGCAATGAGTTTCTTTCCATACTTTTATCTGGTATTCGTCAGAAAAAGTACACGTATTTTGAATATGGAGGTTTTACTTCCGAAAGAAAGAAATCACGCAAAGTTGTACCTCTTTTATTGAAAGAATATAGAAATCGTTGGTATTTAATTTGTCACGATTGTGTAAAAGAAGAAATTATTACGTATGCGCTTGAACGAATGGAAAACGTTGAAGTTTCCGAAGTTGTAGCAACAGAATCTATTTCTTTTGAGAATGATAAATTTTTTCAAAATGCCATTGGGATTACAGTAAATAATTCTAATCCTGAATTAGTAATTTTTAAAGCAGATAATATTGCTTCTAAATATATTGACTCCCAGCCCTTTCATATATCACAAAAAATGGTGAAAGAAGGAAAAAATAAAACAACTTTTTCGTTACAAGTGATAATTTCCGAAGAATTAATTCGATCTCTGTTAAGTTATGGAGGAGAATTAGAGGTTATAGAGCCTGAAACGCTAAGAAATACGATTAAAAAAAGAATCGTTGAAATGAGCGAACGTTACGACATTTAAAATATTAACATTATTGCGTATGACAATTCTTAAAAAATTAGAAAATGGTGTATTAACACTAACATTAAATAGACCTACTGTTTTTAATTCCTTTAATAAGGAAATGGCCTTAACATTGCAAGATGAATTAAAAAAAGCAGTGTTAAACGATGAAGTTAGAGCAATCCTTTTAACAGGGGAAGGAAAAGCATTTTGTGCAGGG
>JBIIKZ010000031.1:0-24318 GCA_044232905.1 Crocinitomicaceae bacterium | reverse complement strand
AATCCTTCCCTGAAATACTTATTAGTTGTGATACCTTTCGTGGAAAAGTTGCGAAAGAAGCACTTGAAGTTGGTGCTCAAATTATCAATGATATTAGTGGTGGAGATATAGACCCAAGTATCCTAAGGGTTGTTAGTAACTTTCAGTGTCCGTATGTTTTAATGCATTCTAAAGGAACACCACAAACGATGCAAAATCTCACCAATTATACTTCCATTTTCAAAGAAGTAGTAACCTATTTCTCACAAAAATTACACAAATTACAGCAAGCTGGAGTACATGATGTAATTTTAGATCCAGGTTTTGGATTTGCAAAAACTTTGGAACAGAATTATGCACTTTTTGATCACATAGCAGATTTTCATTTTTTAGGGAGACCAATGTTGATCGGTATTTCTAGAAAATCGATGATTTACAACAAACTAGGAATTACTCCTGTAGAATCTTTGAATGGTACAACGATACTTCATACTAAAGCTATTTTAGCAGGTGCGAAAATTTTGCGTGTGCACGATACAAAAGAAGCGAAAGAAGTTATACGAATTTTAGGAATTAGGTAATAGTATTTAGGAGTTAGGAATTTAGCATATAGGTAATAGTAAATAGGATTTAGGAAATAGCTTTTAGGAATTAGGTAATAGCATTTAGCTTGGGGGAAGTAGGCATTAGCTTTTAGCATATAGTAAATAGAAGTTAGTTTTTAGTATATAGAAATTAGCATTTAGGAGTTAGCATATAGGAAGTAGGTTTTAGCTTAGAATACATTTATAAGAATTCATACATTATTAAAAATCCATTCCTGCCCCTCCGTTTTCGTTGGAGATTTTTCCTTTTTTAGATACTTCCATTTTACCAAATTTATAGGCAAGGTTTAAGTAAAAACGACGCGTAGTTTGTTTAAAAGTGGAAGTTTGTTGAATCGAAGGAATATCCACATTTATTCTAAATTCTTGTGTATTGAATACATCTGATAGCTTGAATCCAACGGTCCATTTTCCATCCTTAAAGTTTTTCTCCCCCGAAATATCCATGGACGCTCTTGGTTGAACGGTACCTTGTGGTGTAATAATCGGCGCGTTGTATTTTCCGTTTACTTGAATAGAAGCAGTTTTTTTCCAAAAATCGATAGAACCAATGTATTTTACACTCCAATTGAATCCAGTTGTTGGAGTTTGTACTATTTTTGAATCAGAATATTTAATCTGATTTCCATTAAAAGAAAGTACATTTTTAAACCAAACTAGCGGTCTATACGTTAGGATTAGCTCCGTACCAAAACTTTGCGAACGATCAATATTAATGTAAGTAACAGCAGCATAACCATTCGGATAAAACATGCGATACCGTTGAATAACACTTTTGGAATCTTTATAGTAAACACTTCCATTGATAGATAATTTCTTTTTGGTATACCCAACACCAAATTCATAGGAATCAATAAATTCAGGACTTAATTCAGGATTTCCTTTTCTCAAATTATACGGATCCGCATAACTCGTAAAAGGATTTAGATTTTCACTCGAAGCACGATTGATTCGCCTACTGTAATTTAATGTTAGGTCTAAATCTTTAATCACGTTGTATGTTAAAAAAGCAGAAGGAAAAACATTAAAGTAGTTTTTCGCATACAATTGATTTTGAGAAATTAAATTTGGTGTTTGGAACGAGCGTTCTATTCTCACTCCACCTTGGTATTTAAATTTCCCAATATGTTGCGCGAAGTTTCCATAGGAAGAATAAATTTGTTCATCGTAACTATATTGAAATGTGGATAGAGTGTCTTTGTTAAATATCCCTATAGTATCTTTCGTTTCAGAATGTGAATCGATTACTGAATTTCGGATAATTGTTTTGGCTCCAACTTCAATGCGAATGCTTTTTGGTAAAACTCTTACGTAATCTAGCATTATGGTAGAAACACGATTATTTTCCAGATTCCCTAATTTTTGGTCTAATTGTAGTTTTGTAGGAAGCACATAAATTTGATTGTACGAACCACCCGTAGTGTCCGTACCAAAAGCTTGTGTTGCATCGAAAGAAAGTGAACCTTTATCCTCTTTAAAATCATATTTGTAATTTAGATTTACATCCATGTTTTTTTGTTTGGATGGATCTAGGGATAAGCGATTCCATTGAGAAAATAAAGCACCTAAATCATTCAATTGCTTGTTCACCAAATCTCCTTCTCGGTTACGATCACCGATACTTCCAGTAACATTAAGCCCTAATACATGTCGATCTTTCAAATATAAATCCGAACCAAATTTTAAGGTATGCCCAACGTTATAATCTGTTCCTAACCTATTTTGATTTAGTCTAAAAAGTGAATCCGGTGTGAAATAGCGATTCATTTCACCAAAGTTATTTCGCTCCCCTTCATAATGTCTGTAGGAGTATGTACCATACACATTCATTTTGGAATTCCGCATACTTAAAGATGTAGAACCATTTAGAATATTACCAGTTGCGCTACTGACATTTACATTTCCGTTAATTCCTTTTAACTTATTCTTTTTTAGCACAATATTAATAATACCTGAAGTTCCATCCGGATCATATTTTGCGGAAGGATTTGTTACTAATTCAATACGTTCTACCATATTTGCTGGTAGAGCATCCAAAAAACTTTTCGCACTATTTCCAGTCATTACACTTGGTCTACCATCGATTAAAATAGTTACATTTCCATCTCCTCGTAAGGATATTTTACCATCTTGATCTACTTCTACGGAAGGAATATTATTGAGCACATCGTTCACAGATCCATTTCTAGAAGTTAAATCCTCTGAAATATTATATACTTTTTTATCAAAGGAAGTTTCTACTATTTTTTTGTTCGTTGAAACTTTCGCAACTTCTAATTCTGTTGCATTTTCGGTAGCTAATTTGATCGCACCAAGAACTCGATCCGGTTTTTCATTGGTGATTGAAATATTCCGGATCCATTTTGATTGGTAATTTAATAACGTGATTTTTGCAAAGTATTTTCCAGCTGGAATTTGATATAATAGGAATTCACCATTTGCATCCGTATAAATACCCATCACAAAAGAAGAGTCTACTTGGGTATATACTTTAACGGAAGTATATTCTAATGGTTTTTTGGTTATTGAATCTATGATTGTTCCGGATAAAACCCCAATTTTATTACCTCCCATTGGTCTTTGTCCCCAAGAATTTAAGGTAATCAGTAAAAATATTGCGATGAATAATTTGTTTTTAATCTTTTGGATTTTCATGTAATAAAATTAATTCGTTAGTATATTTCCTTCCGAAAAGAATAGAAAGGATTTATTGAAAAGTTCGACAAGTACATTGCTGTTATAAATAGAATATAATGCATCTTTTTGATTTGTAAGGACCGAGTTTTTTCCATTTATATTTACGCTTACACCACCTTGTGCATTCCGAAACGCAATAACATTGTTTTTTAACACATAATCATCTGGTTTGTAATTACAAACAATTTTTTTCTCCCCATAATAATATGTAAAAAATAAGTTATTCTCGTTCCATAAAAGCACATCATCTTTTACATCCCAAATTCCGCTATTGAAGTCGGTAATATTAGTTTTTTGACCATTCTGGTATTTCCATAAATTTCCTGTTTGGTCTTCATAAACTATAAATCCCCTACCAGCTTTGTAATTTTTGACATACATCCCTTCAATATCCATAAAGTTACCTTTCTCAAAAACTGCAAATGTTTTATTTATCGCATCGTTAAAACATAGGATATCCGTACCTGCTTGAAAAGTAATTTCAAGTTGAGTACCTCCTACTTCGAATAATTTTCCATTCCAAAAAACCCGATAAACATCTCCATTATCTTTGTATCCAATAATATTTTCTCCGATACACTCAGGCATTGACATATCCCCTGTTTGCTGCATTAATTGAGTGATTTCTCCACGATATAGGACATTTAATGTTTTAAAACGTGTGTCTTGAAAAACGATTAAACTATCTTTTACAATAAAATCGCCTCCAAATAATGTTAGCATTTTTTTTACGCCATTATCATAACTGAAAATTCCTGAGCCAATTTTCCAAGCAACTAAAAAATCAGAATGTTTGTAATCAACTTCCTGAATTGAAATTTGCTGTACCGTTTCACCATTATAAATTTTAAAATTTCCTCTATTATCGATATATGGAACTATATTATCTCCCGCATCAAAGGACGTTATTCGTTGCATTTCTAACATTCGTACATTTCCTTTATAAAAAGTTTGGAAATATCCGTTGTAATCGATGAAAGGTGAGACTTGGGTAAAACTCAAAGTACTTAAAAAACAAAAGATTAAGGTTACCTTCATCGTATTAAAAAAAAAACGTCCTTCTCAAAAGAAAAGGACGTTTAAAAATAAGTATATTATTAGAATTATACTAGCATTGAAACTGGATTCTCTAAGTAACCTTTGAGTGTTTGTAAGAAGGAAGCACCAGATGCTCCGTCTACTACTCTATGGTCACAAGACAAGGTCAATTTCATCACATTTCCTGGTACAACTTGTCCGTTTTTCACTACAGGAACTTCACTAATTCCACCAACTGCAAGAATACAGCTATCTGGCGAATTAATGATTGCAGTAAATGAATCGATACCAAACATTCCTAAGTTAGAAATTGTAAATGTATTTCCTTCCCAATCGGAAGGTTGTAATTTTTTATCTTTTGCTTTTTGTGCGAATTGTTTAACTTCTTCACCGATTTGAGATAACCCTTTTGTATCTGCAAAACGAACTACAGGAACTAACAAACCGTCCTCAACAGCAACCGCAACACCAATATGTACGTGATGATTACGACGAATTACGTCTCCTAACCAAGAAGAATTGATTGCAGGATGTTGTTTTAAAGAAAGTGCAACTGCTTTAACGACCATATCATTAAAAGACACTTTAACACCTTCTATTGCGTTGATCACTTTACGTGCAGCAATTGCATGATCCATATTCACATCTACTGTTAAATAGAAGTGTGGGGCTGTAAATAAACTTTCGGAAAGTCTACGTGCAATTACTTTACGCATTTGAGAAACTGGTTCATCAACAAACGATTCAACCCCAGCAACTGAAGTATGATTTGTAGCAGCAGTTGCTGGTGTATAAGGAACATAATGGTCTACATCGCGTTTAACGATTCGTCCACCGTCACCAGTTCCATTTACTGCATTGATATCTATTCCTTTTTCTTCTGCTAATTTTTTAGCGAGTGGAGAAGCAAGTGTACGTCCACCATCGTTTGAAACAACTACTGGTGCAGATTTTGCAGGCGCAGCAACAGGCGCAGCTGTTGATTTTTCCGCAACTGGCGCAGGAGTCGGAGTCGCAGCAGGTGTTTCTACTTTTTCTTCTACCACAGGAGCACCAGCTAAAAATGCAGAAATATCTTCACCTGGCGCACCGATAATTGCTAAAATAGCGTTTACAGGAGCAGCTTTAGCTTTCTCAACACCAATATGTAATAGGGTTCCATCATAAAATGATTCAAACTCCATTGTTGCTTTGTCTGTTTCAATTTCAGCTAATAATTCACCATTAGAAACAGTATCACCCACTTTTTTATGCCATTCTGCTACAACTCCTTCCGTCATTGTATCACTTAATTTAGGCATATAAATTACTTCAGCCATCTTTATCTTTTTTAGTATTCTTTAATGTAAGGATAATCTTTTTGCATATATACATCTTCGTATAATTCTTCCGGAGCTGGATAAGGTGAATTTTCAGCAAATTCAATCGATTCCTCTACTTCTTTTTTCACCCAACCTGCGATATCTGTAATTTCTGTATCCGTTAACCAATTGTTTTCTTTGATAACTTCTAAACAGTGGTCAATTGGATCTTTTTCCATCCATTCAGCTACTTCTTCTTTCGTACGGTATTTTTGCGGATCAGACATTGAATGTCCTTTGAAACGGTATGTACGGATATCCAATAAAGTTGGACCATCCCCTCTTCTAGCACGTTCACATGCTTCTGCAATTGCTTCATGTACTGCTTCCGGTGACATACCATTTACAGATTTAGAAGGCATTTCGTAAGAATCTCCAATTTTAGATAAATCTTCTACGTTTGTTGAACGTTCCACAGAAGTACCCATAGCATAGTTGTTATTTTCGATGATGTAAATAACTGGAAGTTTCCACATCATTGCCATGTTGAATGTTTCGTGTAATGCTCCTTGACGTACTGCGCCATCCCCCATCGATACGAAACAAACATTATCTGTTCCTTTGTATTTTTCAGCAAAAGCAACACCTGTACCCATCGGAATTTGCGCACCAACGATACCATGTCCACCCATGAAGTTCTTTTCTTTATCAAAAAAGTGCATAGAACCACCTTTTCCTTTCGAACAACCAGTTGTACGACCGTAAAGTTCTGCCATCAATACACGAGGATTTGTTCCTAATGCCAATGGATGTGCGTGATCACGATAGGTTGTCATGTGACTATCCGTTGGTCTAGACGCTGTAATCGTTCCAGCTACAATCGCTTCTTGTCCGATGTATAAGTGGCAAAAACCACCAAATTTTTGCTGAATATATAATTGACCTACTTTCTCTTCAAAACGACGAATTAAAAGCATATCTGTATACCATTTAATGTACGTTTCTTTTGAAAATTTAGTTGTACTAGTAGAAGCACTTTTTTTTGTCGTTTTTGTTGGTTTAGCAACTGCTTTTGTAGCCATATAACTTCATGTTAAATTTCAATTTACAAATATATAAAGTAAATCTCTAAAAAACATGTTTTAATGAATCAATTGACACACTTTATTATCATCTAATTGTGAATAATTTCTCACCAAAACACACGGGGATTGTTTTTTAAAAAATCTGCTATTTTTTCATTATTAACATTTTCAAATTCAACACTTTTGATGCTTTCCGGATAAAGTATTTTGTGCTTTTGGTTGGCCTTTAATTTTCTTACTTGTTCTGTAATTTTTTGAGTTTGCTCGTCCATAAAAACATGTTCAAGCTGTTTATAGATGTAATCTACCGCTTGATTAGTAGGATGAATTAAATCTTCTTTATAAAAACGGTAATCCCTTAACACGTCTATAACTATTTCATAAGCTGGGAAATATATAGTATTTGTCATTTCGGAAAATCGATTCGTCAGTTCAATAAGCCTTGCTTTACTTCGATTATTTTCAATGATACCATCTTTAATATGTCGAACAGGACTAACGGTAAAAACGACCTTAATATTTGGATTAATTTCATAGATTTTTTCGAGGCATAAATTCCAATCTTGATCCATTTCACTTACAGTACTTAATACTTTTTGGAAATTCGACGCAGGGAATTTATGACAATTTGCAACAACTGAACCATATTTTTCCTGTTCATAAGCAAATGCGGTTCCAAAAGTAACGAATAAAAAACTAGAGGTTCTAATCGACTCGATAAGATAGTTTTGTAATTCTAAAAGTTTAGCTACTAAATTTTCTTTACTAGCACTATAAATGGAACCTGCTGCTAACCATGAAAAAAACAAATCATCTCTTTTGATTACACTTGATTCCACATCTATTGTAAGTAAAAGATTTGCAAGCGCAGTCGGGTGAAATATAGTGCCGAATGGATTAGCAACAACATGAAATCCACTATTTATCAAACGAATTGCAATTTCGTCTGAAAAACAGCTACCAAGTAAGGTTATTTTATTTCCAATTTGAATTTTTTCATTCGAAATTTCCGGATGAAAGTCGAGCTGTAATTTCATTTAACGGTTATTTAAATCTACTGTAAAATCGTATAATTCTTTCCATCCCTTCCAACGACCATAGTTTGAAATTGATTCGTTATGCCAAATTGGTATAAATTCTCCTCCGTACGTTTGTACTTCGTGGTATAAATTTTCGATTATTTTTTTTGATTCCGGAATCCCAATTTTTAAATAATCTAAAAATGTCCCATCCATGTAACAAAAAGAATGGATTGTCAAATCGGAAATCGTGTTTTTTGGTAAATCAAAAAATAAAAAAGGCCTTGCTGTTCCAGCTCTAAATCCAACATGCGTAGCAAAGCCCATGGAGTAATCGTGTTTAATATTAAATTGCAGTAAATTACGATACGTGTATGGCAAAGTAAGTTTAAGATAATGTTGTCGTGAAATGAGAATTTCTGGATCAATAATTTCTTTTAAACGCACTACTTCTTTTTCTAGATAAAAAGAACTCAAATTAGATTTATAGCTAGGATGTAAACCGACTAGAATATTACTAGCTACATCTTGAATTAATGCGATATGTCTTTTATCTAAAGAAGAAATATTTCGATCATATTTTGCAAAATCACCAATCAACCAAAAGGCAATTGGTTCTATTTTTTTATTTTTTAGTGCTACTATTTCTTCAAAAGTATCATAGGGATCTTTTTGTTTTCCTTGGGAAACAAGTTCTCTCGTTTTAAGAGCATCGGAATTTTTTCTCCAACGATCTTTTAGAATTCCTACCCAACTACGAACACCTTCTTTCCATTGAAAAGCGCGTACATTATCGATATCAAAGGTTGGTATAAAAGTCAGTGGAATTTCTTCGTAAGGGATTGCTTTTTGGTATTCTTTTTCCATAAAAGCAATTAAATCCTCACACCAGTGATCGCAGATACATAGATCTAACCAATTGTATTTCATTAAAATACTATTACTCGCATCAAATCGATCATGAAAATCTCGTTTTTGAATCACATATTCTTCGTAACGCGTAAGGATATAAAATACAGAAGCTATCGGATCGATAATTCCATTAAACGACAAACAATATTCTTGGTGAAAGCGTTCTTTTTCCAACTGGTAATCAATGATTTCCTCGGAAAAAAGTACTTCAGAAGGAAGTATTTGTAAGCCAGTTTCGAAATGTTGGTTTGAATAATTGAATTTGAATCCTTCTAACACTTCAAAATAAACGGGATCATTTGTTATTTGGTATGCGATTTTACGGTCTTTGAATATGAAATCAAAAACATAAACCAAACGTTCACTTACCGCTTCAACAAAAATGACAATCATTTAAAGTAAATTTTTATCTGCATAGCTAAAGTAACCATTATTTGTAATGATTAAATGGTCAAGAACATTAATTTCAATCATCTTACCTAAATCAACAATTCTAGATGTCATCTCATTATCTTGTAAACTAGGTTTTAGATTACCGGAAGGATGGTTGTGTACTAAAATAATTTTTGTTGCATAGAAATCAAGTGCTGCTTTAAAAATGAGCCTTACATCTACAGAAGTTGAACTAATTCCCCCTTGTGAAATCTTCACCGATTTAATCAATTTATTGCGTTGGTTTAGTAAAAGCACATGAAATTCTTCAATATTTAAATCTGCTAAAATAGGCTTAAAATATTGGTGAGTTTTTTCAGAGCAATTTATTATTATTTCACGATTAGCTACTAAACTTCGTCTTCTACCCAATTCAAAAGTAGCCATTAGTAACATTGCTTTTGCTTTCCCAATTCCTTTGATTTTGCACAAGTCTTGGCAATTCATTCGTGCAACTAAATCTAAATCATTATTTACGCCTTGTAAAATTTGTTTGGATAAATCTACTGCAGAAGCTTTTTTATAGCCTGTTCCGAGCAATAATACATATTTACACTTTTTTTTATTTAATTTAGTAAAAAAGTTGATTTAAAACCAACCATAATCAACTAATTTCTTGTCAATAACCTTGTTTAAAAGTAGATTTCCATATGGCTAATCGCATGCACGACTAATCTTAACTTTGTATAACATAAATACCATTTTCTATGAATAAATTTGTAATTAGCATCTCTCTATTTTGTTTAATTTTAAATGCTTGTGCACAAGATCCTGTAAAAGAAAAAAAGGATGAAACATCTGAAAAAAGCATTGTGATTCAGCCAGCTTTATCACATTCTTACAAATTATCTGATTTCTTAACAGATAATCAACAACTGGAAAACGATGTTGATTCTATTTTTCAAACACTGGATAATCATACGCGTATTTCGCAATTACTTATGCCTGCGGTTGGTCGACTTGGTTTAAGTAATGAAATGATCACCGAACAAGTAAAGAAAAATTTGATCGGAGGTGTGATTTTATTAAACGGTTCAAAAGAAGAATTTACTACTTGGACCAAAAATTACAATTCGTTAAATCCGCTTCATAAATCTTTGCCTTTTTTATATTCTGCGGATGCTGAACCAAGTTTATTTAATCGTAAAATTTCAGGTGCAACAGTTGTGAAAAAAGCGAATGAAATTCAAACAAAAGAAGAGGTTATTAATTGTGCTACAACAATTTCTAACGAATTAAATGCGATTGGAATTAATTATAATTTTGCACCAGTTGTAGACGTTTCCAAAAATAGCACAGTTGGTTATCGTGGGTTTGGAGCTAATCCGAAAAACATTATTCCTTGGTCCAATGCCTTTATTAAAACTACTCAGGAAATGGGTATTATTGCTACAGCAAAACATTTCCCTGGTCATGGATTAGTTTCAGGTGACACACACAAAGCATTACAAATGATTGATGGAGAATTAAAAGAAATTAGTAACTACCCTCCATTAATTAAAGAAGGTTTATTATCAATTATGGTTGCCCACATAGCAGTTGTAAACAATGAAAAATACGATACGAAAGGATTACCTGCAACTGCATCTTCAGCAATTGTTCAAAAATTATTGCGAGAAGAAATGAATTTCAAAGGGTTGATTGTGACAGACGCAATGAATATGGGAGGAATTAATACTTTACCTGATGCTGAAATTAAAGTGATTGAAGCTGGGTGTGATATCGTTTTAATGCCATTAGATGTTGAAAAATCGCATGCTAAATTATTGAGTGCCTATACAAAAGATACCGCTTTTAAGCAAAAAGTAGATACTGCCGTAAAACGTATCATTCGCATGAAACTTTGTCTTGCTAAAGGTTAATCGGATGCAAGTATACCTAGACAATGCCGCAACAACTCCAATTGCACCGGAGGTAATTGATAGTATGTTATCTGTACTTAAGGAAGATTATGGCAACCCCTCCTCTTCCCATGGTTTTGGTAGAAAAGCAAAAGCTTTACTAGAAAATGCACGAAGAACAATTGCAAAAACTATACAATGTTCCTCTGCTGAAATTATCTTCACTGCAGGAGGAACGGAAGCTGATAACATGGCTTTACGTTGTGCTGTAGAGCAACTCGATGTAAAACACATCATTACTTCACAAATAGAACATCATGCTGTTTTACATACGGTAGAATATCTTCAAAAGCTTTTTGATTTAAATGTTAGTTATGTCGCTACGGATAGTAAAGGAAATATAGATTTAAAACATCTTGCAGAACTATTACAATCCGATAAAAAGACATTAGTAAGTTTGATGCATGCAAATAATGAGATTGGCACTTACCTCCCTATCCATGAGGTGAGTCGACTTTGCAGGCAGAATAATGCTTTATTTCATTCTGATACCGTTCAAAGTATCGGACACATACCATTAAATTTAAGTGAATTAGACATTGATTTTATCACCTGTTCAGCCCATAAATTACATGGTCCGAAGGGCGTAGGATTTTTATATGCAAATAAACAAAATCGAATTCAGGCGTTTATTCAAGGAGGATCTCAAGAAAGAGGTTTAAGGAGTGGCACTGAGAATACTGCGGGTATTGTTGGTATGGCAAAAGCTCTGGATTTAATTACTCTGGATTTAGATGTGAAAATCAATGCAGTTTGGGAATTAAAAAAACAGATGCTAGAATCACTTCAAGATGGTATTCCTGGAGTAATGTTTAATGGAGAAACTAGTCTCGAAAAAAGTTTGTATACGGTATTAAATTGTAGTTTCCCTTCATCTAAAAACGATGGTATGCTCTTATTTTCTCTTGATTTAAAAGGAATCGCTTGTAGCGGCGGAAGTGCATGTACATCAGGCGCTAATACAGGTTCTCATGTTTTAAGAGGTATAAACAGTGATTCTACACGACAATCGATTCGGTTTTCTTTTTCCCATTACACAACAAAAGAAGAAATTGAATTTACGGTTAATGTACTTATAGATATGTTTAACAACTAATTATTTCGGCTTACTATATACACTTCAACACACAATAAATCAACAGTTTAAAAGCACCAATAATTCCAAGTTACATTAAATGAATACTACCTCTTGGACTACCTGTGAAGCATGTTATGGACTCGGTAAAAAAAGCCAACGTCTACGTAAAAAGACACGTATCGATTACCAGAAAGCATTGGATACGTATACCAAATGTAATAATCAAGGTATTCTGCCAGAACGACCAAAAGCGCATTTTACCAAATGTACTAATTGTTCCGGTTCTGGATTGCAAACGTCTGACAATGTATCTATTATTGATACAAATAACTTACCACATATTGCAATCATTGGAGCAGGAATTGGTGGAGTAGCTTTAGCGGTTGCTTGTCTACATCGAGGAATACCATTTACACTTTTTGAGCGCGACCAGAACTTTGATGCGCGGGCACAAGGGTATGGATTGACCTTACAACAAGCAAGTGTAGCAATAAAAAGTTTTGGTATTCAAGGATTAGAACATGGAATTATATCGACAAGACATGTTGTTCATACTCCGGACGGAAAACTACTAGGCGAATGGGGTGTACGAAAATGGATGGAGAATGACGTTCCGAAAAACGCGCGTAGAACCAATGTACACATCGCCAGACAATTGTTACGTGCTTCATTCATAAAGCAACTTGGTGGTTCAGAAAAAATTCAATGGGGACATACCTTACAGCATATAAGTGTTTCATCAGAAAAAGGAGTTGAATTAGACTTTTTAGTGAATGGTAATTCTAAAAAAATTCAAGCCGACCTAGTAGTTGGTGCAGATGGCATTCGAAGTGCAGTTCGCAAACACCTTATTGGCGAAGAAATCACGCCATTACGTTATTTGGGTTGCCTTGTAATTCTTGGTATTTGTTCCTTGGATAGTCTGCAAAATGTTACGAGTGAACTATTAGATGGTGCCACTGTTTTTCAAACTGCCAATGGGCATGAACGTATTTATATTATGCCATTTACATCCCATGCAGTGATGTGGCAATTAAGTTTTCCCCTGGATGAAGATGCGGCGAAAGCATTAAGTCAGCAAGGAACTGAAGCACTTAAACACGAAGCACTTCGCAGAACCCCCTGGCATAGTCCAATTCCAGAAATTCTTACTGCTACCCCTGTGAATCATATTTCAGGATATCCTGTATACGATAGAGCACTCCTCTCGCCTTCTCATTTCGATTCTGCAGGAACTATCACTTTGTTAGGAGATGCAGCACATCCAATGAGTCCATTTAAAGGTCAAGGAGCCAACCAAGCGCTTTTAGATGCTTTATCACTGGCTCGAAAAATTTACAAGGGATGTAGACCGGGAACACATTGGCGTGAAACAGGTTTGCGGGCAAGTGTTTTAACTGAATACGAGCATGAAATGTTGGAACGCTCGGCGGTAAAAGTACAGGATTCGCATGATGCGGTACAGTTTTTACATTCGGATGTAGTTTTATACGAAGGAGATGAGCCTAGAGGAAGGAATTTGAAGCGGGAATCAAGCAATTAAAATTTTTTATTAAAAAAAGAGAAGTGATTATTTTATTACCTTTAAATAATACCTAAAATTTGTACTAGATTATGAATAAATATGCAATTACAATTCACGGCGGTGCCGGTACTATCTTAAAAAGCACCATGACTCCAGAGAAAGAAAAAGCCTATTTGGATGGCTTGAAAAATGCAATAGAAGCTGGTGAAACAATTCTAAAAAATGGAGGTTCTTCTTTAGATGCTGTTGAAAAAGCTATTCGTTCTTTAGAGGATAATCCATTATTTAATGCAGGTAAAGGTGCTGTTTTTTCGAACGCTGAAAAAAATGAGATGGATGCTAGTATCATGAATGGAGAGGATTTGTCTGCTGGTGCTGTAGCTGGAATCTCAAATGTCAAAAATCCAATTACGCTAGCAAAAGGGATTATGCAAAAATCGGAACACGTCTTTTTAGCAGGAAATGGTGCTATTGAATTTGCGAAATTAATTGGTTCTGAATTTGAGGAGGATGCTTATTTTTTCGAGCAAATGCGCTTTGACCAATTACAACAGGCAAAACAAAGTGACGGTGTTTTTCTAGACCATACGACGGATAAATTTGAAAATGGGGAAAAGAAATTCGGTACGGTTGGAGCAGTAGCACTTGACATTCATGGAAATTTAGCTGCTGGGACGAGCACTGGTGGAATGACAAATAAGAAATTTGGAAGAGTTGGTGATAGTCCAATAATAGGTGCTGGTACGTATGCTAATAATGAGACTTGTGCTATTAGTTGTACTGGTCATGGTGAATTTTTCATTCGGTCTGTTGTCGCGCATGATATTTCGTGTTTGATGGAATACAAAGGACTTTCATTAAAAGAAGCGTGTGATTTTGTAGTAATGGATAAACTTGTAAAAATTGGTGGAGAAGGTGGTTTAATTGCGATCGATAAAAATGGAAATATCGAAATGCCTTTCAATTCAGAAGGAATGTATCGCGCGAAGAAATCGGAGGATGGAGCGCTTTTTATTAAGATTTATAAAGATTAATTTTGAATTATCGATTTTTGATGTTGCATTTAAATTAAAAATTCAACATCAAAAATCAAACATCCACTAAACTGCAAAATCTGTTCGGTGATGGATAGTGAGTTTTTTTAATTTTAAATCGTAGTGATCTCCAAGGGACATTACATGAACAATTAGATTTTCAATGGATACAGGTTCTCCGATTTCAACATCCGTGATATTTGTGTCTTTCATGTGCGTTCCATCCACCAACATAACTAAACCGGAGCCAATAGCTTCCATATTATTACCATTGACAATCAATAATCCTGTATCCTCGCCTAGTCCGATACCTAAATTGATTGGGTTACTTGCGCACGCATAAAGTAAACGTCCTATTCTTCCACGTTGCACAAAATGCGTGTCAATAATAACATTGTTTATAAATCCTAATCCGCCTGTAATTTTCACTTCTCCTTTTAATAAAGCTTCATGACTACTCCCTTGATAAATCATATTGTTAGAACTTGCCGCGGCACCTGCTGAAGTTCCTGAAATGATAAATTCTTCGTTTTGGTATTTTTCAAGTAGCAAATGATGAAAGGCTGTCCCTCCAAAAATAGAAGTCAAACGCAATTGATCACCGCCTGTAAAAACTACTACATCCGCAACTTGTAAGCGTTCTATATTTTCAGGAGCATTCGCTTCTTCTCTTGTTTTGATATTTAAAACAGAAACATTCATTACATCTAACTGAGCGAAAGCATTGATGTACTCTTCACCTACTTCTTCAGGTATATTAGATGCAGTAGTAATTATTTCAATTTTAGAAAGATTCTTTTTTAATGATTCTGTTGTAATTCTTTTCAAAATTCCTTTTTCAAAAAACATTAAATTACGCTTTAAATCATCTTTGCTTTCAGAAAAACTTCCTCTATCCACAGAACCTCCAATTATAATTAATTTTCCTTTGGGATTGTTCATTTTAAAACCTGTTTACATTAAAAATTTCTATAAAATTAAAATTAAAAGAACTTCTAAAATCCAAAACTAATTTTCGATTATCACTTTTTTATAAACAATTTAGTAAATTAAGGGGAAATATCTATATTTAAGTATGAATTGAAAAAATTATTGTAATTTAAATTTGTGCATCAACGTCAAAAAGACTTTAGGAAATCTCACAGCCTATTGAATTGTTTAAAAAGACTTTTTTTCAACATTATAAAATAAATATTATGAAAATTATTGAAATAAAAATACTTCGCGGACCAAATTACTGGTCAAATTACAGAAACAAATTAATTGCGATGAAATTGGATTTAGAGGAATTAGAAGAACGTCCAACAAATACAATTGATGGATTTTCTGAACGAATCGAAAAATTAATTCCTTCCATGTTTAAACACCGTTGTTCGAGAGGAAATGAAGGCGGATTCTTTGAGCGCGTGAAAGAAGGAACATGGATGGGTCACGTTATAGAGCACATCGCTTTAGAAATTCAAACCCTTGCAGGAATGGAATGTGGATTTGGAAGAACGAGAGGAACTGGAAAAGAAGGCGTTTACAATGTTGTTTTTTCATACAAAGAAGAAAACGTTGGTATTTATGCTGCGAATGCAGCGGTAAAAATTGCTGAAGCGTTGATTGAAGGTGTAGCATACGATTTGAATAACGATATTAAAACGATGCGTGAAATGCGCGAAAAATTTCGTTTTGGACCAAGTACTGGAAGTATTGTAGATGAAGCCGTTTCGAGAAACATTCCTTTTATTCGCTTAAACAATCAATCATTGGTTCAATTGGGATACGGGAAAAATCAGGTTCGTTTCAGAGCAACAATGACGGATAAAACGAGTTCAATCGCTGTGGATTTGGCGAGTAACAAAGAAGAAACTAAAAAAATGCTTACGGATGCTGCTATTCCTGTTGCAAATGGAATGTGTATTAGCGAATTATCAGAAATCGAAACCGTTATTAATCGAGTTGGCTTTCCTTTGGTATTCAAACCATTGGATGGTAATCATGGAAAAGGGGCTTCTATAAACGTAAAAACGAAGGAAGAAGCATTAGTCGCTTTTGAACATGCTAAAAAGTATTCCAGAAAAATTATCGTTGAAAAATTCATTTCAGGATTTGATTTTCGAATTTTAGTCATCAATCACCGATTTATCGCGGCTGCATTACGAGAACCAGCGCACGTTATTGGCGACGGTGTTTCTACTATTGCGCAATTAATTGCACTTGAAAATCAGGATGAACGTCGTGGTTATGGTCACGAAAATGTTTTGACTGAAATTAGTATCGATAGAGAAACACATGACGAATTAACTAAACTAAATTACACCCTGGAAACCATTTTAGAAAAAGGGAAAAAATGTCATTTAAAAGGAACAGCAAATTTAAGTACTGGTGGAACTTCTACGGATGTTACGGATATTGTTCATCCAACTAATATTTTCATATTCGAACGCATATCTAGAGTTATCGGACTTGATATTTGTGGAATTGATGTAATGGCTAATAATTTAAATGAACCTTTAGAAGTAACTGGTGGTGTTGTTTTGGAAGTAAATGCTGCTCCCGGATTTAGAATGCACCTTGCTCCCGCAAACGGTTTACCTAGAAATGTGGCAGCTCCAGTGATTGATATGTTATATCCTGTTGGTAAATCATTTACTATTCCGATCATTGCTGTAACAGGAACAAATGGAAAAACAACAACTACTCGATTAATTTCGCACATCGTTAAAAACAATGGTTACCGCGTTGGATTTACTACTTCTGATGGTATTTATGTTCAAAATTCCATGTTAACAAAAGGCGATACAACAGGACCAGTAAGCGCTGAATTTATTTTGAAAGATCCAACTGTTGATTTTGCTGTATTAGAAACTGCTCGTGGAGGAATCTTACGCTCGGGTTTAGGCTTTAATAAATGTGATGTCGCAGTGATAACAAATATCCAAGAAGATCATATGGGACTTTCTGACATTAATACCTTAAGTGATATGGCACGTGTCAAAGGTGTTGTAGCTAGAGCTGTTAAAAGAGATGGTTATGCAGTCTTAAATGCAGATAATAAACATTGTGTATCTATTTCTAAAACAGTTGATTGCAACATAGCTTATTTTAGTATAGACGAAAAAAATCCTATTATTATAGAGCATTGCAAAAAAGGTGGAATTGCAGCGATTTATGAAAATGGTTATATAACGATTCAAAAAGGAGAATGGAAATTTAGAGTAGAAAAAGCTTCTCATATACCTTTAACTTTTGGTGGCAGGGTTACCTTTATGATCTACAATGTTTTAGCGGCTACTCTTGCAACGTATGTTTATGGATTCACCATTGAAGATATTAAATTGAATTTAGCAACGTTTATTCCGTCAGCAGCTCAAACTCCTGGTAGAATGAATATTTTCGAATTCAAAGAATACAAAGTTTTAATTGATTTTGCCCATAATGCGGATGGTTTTAAAGGAATCAAGGAATTTCTATCAACGGTAGAATCTCCATATAAAATCGGAATTATTACTGGGACCGGTGACCGAAGAGATGATGATATTCGTAATATGGGTAGAATTTCGGCTGAAATGTTTGATCATATTATCATTCGTCAAGATAAATTTTTGAGAGGAAGAAAAGCAGAAGATATTGTAAAATTATTGGTGGAAGGAATTCACGATTCAAATCCACAACAATCGTATGAGTATATTCCTAAAGAAGTTGAAGCTTTGAATCACGCATTTTCGTTGGCTAAAAAAGGAACGTTTATTACTGCTTTGAGTGATGTGATTGATAACGCAATTGAAGTTGTTCAATCGTATTTGGATATGGATTTAGAGGAATAAATTGATTTTGAATTTGTCCAGTTTTTACATAAAAAAACTGGACAAATTCAAACTGAAATCAATTGTTCCAATTAACAATTAAAAATCTCACCTATATACGATATAGCCAATAGGTACTCCATTTAAACATCTAAATAATTGTCAAGTTTTCAGTTTAAAAAACTTGACATACTAAATCCTCAGTAGTGAATGTGATTTTTGATTTAATTCAAACATTATCAGGAAGTTTGAATGGGGTAAAAAAAGAAGAACTGGTTAAAAATAACCAGTTCTCCGCTTTAGTGACCACAAATGTCGAAAAATCTAACTTTTATAAGGATTTAAACTCAATACTCGATATCGAATTTAACACAAAAAAGATACAGGAAAAGAAGAAATAATTCACTCGCCTTAATCTTTCAAAAAGCATTTCTTTTCTATTCTCAAAAAGGACAAAACACTTAATTATTTGCAAGTACAATATTGCCTCGAGAAGTTTAATACAAATAATTCGATATTTTTATATTTAACTATGTACGTTGATTCTTTAGATTGATCAGGGATCTATTGATTCTTTTTTTAAGAAATCAGCTTTCCTAAAATACCACAAATACGCTTTTTTTAATTCATGGCGCTTTCATGCCAGATAATAAAACATGTACATGAAAAATCAAATCAACATGCTAGTTAAAAAGAACCTTTTTTGATCAAAATATTTAATAAAATAAACCGCGTACAACCGAAAATAAACGGATAAATCCGGATAAATCCGTCTAAATGCGAATAATGACAGATTTCAACGGATACATCCTGATATATACCCTTTTTCGATTATTTTATAAACTAATTGCATTAATCATGAATTACTTATCAAATTTTTTATTTCTTTTTGGACTTATCAGAATAACTCAAATCCTCATAATTTAGAGAAGATTTCATATAAACACTAACTACAAAAATCGATATAGAATAAACAATGTCGGATCTCATCGAATGAAATTTCTTCTATTGATCCTTGGTTTAATCGATCATAAAATTCCCTAAGTAGATTATCTCTTCCAATTTGCTTAATGACCATTTTTATCTTTCCAATAAGAATTGATCTAGGTTCTAAATTTGAGCATTTTTTGAAATTGACAAACGTACTTAATTTTTCAAGATGATTAATTATCGTACTAAATCCCAATTCACGTTCAAGAGATATTTCTTTTATGGAATAATCAGTAAGAGCTAATTCTAAGGTTTCAAAATACGTTTTACTTAGTCTTTGAAACTCTACTAAATTTTCAATTTCAGGTCGCTTTAACCGATTAAAGCATTCAGTACATATAACTTTTGATAGATTTCCTCTCAATAGTTTTTCACATATTTTACATTGCACTGAAGCAACTAAGTGTTTTGTTGGACTTACGAAATTTTTAGAACCAACACCTTTAATACGATGAATAGGTAAAACCGAAAGTATGCTTTGTGATAAATATTTATTAGCTTCGGCATATGAAATTCGACCTTTTTCTACTCCATTGATACCAAGATAAACATCGTTTCTACTTGAATTTTTATAAGGAAATCCTAAAGTTATATTTTCTCTCCCTTTATAGAAATTAAAAAAAAGATAATATTCACCTTCATTAATTTGTACTAATTTGTTGTTTTTCATCAGAAAATTACTTTTAAAACATCATACTCATTTAATTATAAAATTACGAAATTTGTAAATTTAAAAATTTTATAATTGCAACGTTTCCAATAGCACCCACAACCTCGCTAACTCTAAATGCCTTTTTCCATATTTTCTAATGAAGGAATGAAGGAACGTATAATCTTGTGAAACATGACCTCCATCGCGAGTAAATTCCATGTAAATTTCGTTCATTTCATTTTGTTTCGAAACAACTTCCCAAGCATATTTATCGATACCATAAACAGCAAAAAGCGCACTAATATTTTCGTGAACCTCTCCACAAAGGGTGTTTAAGTGAACTTTTGTATTTTCATTCGATTCGTCATACAGATTCTTTAATAGATGTAGGTCGAGTTTCAACTCTTTTTCTTCCGTTATTAAAATTTGAGTCATTAATGTTTGAATAGCGGAAAGAAACAAGTCTATTTTGGAAAAATTCGAAATATAAGGTGTGGTTCTTGAATTTATACTTAATATTATTTTGGCTAATATTTCAAGATTCTTTTGAGGAATATTTGCATCATCCGATGCTGGCTTATAATTTTTGATTGCCTGAAATGGATTAGATAAATTGTATAATATCTGTTCGGCTATTTCTTCAGTAATTATTGGCTCAAATACTTTTTCCCAAATGTGTAAATCAAAGTCACTGTTCGTTGAAGTCCAACTTTGAAATAAGACCTCCTCGTACTTAAATATAAAATCTAATGACCAAGGAAGATTCATATTATGCGCCATTGATTGCCAAATTATATTTTCTTCAAATATGGAAATCATTTCCTCTGTCCAGTTGACACCAGTATTTCGAGACAAACTCCACCAGTGCCATTTATTTTTATACCTCTCTATTAAATCAGTATTCCACGGAAGATTGGTATTAGATGTAATATTTTGATTGCTTCCAGTGCCGGAGTCCCATGTGAATAGGTCTGTGTATTTTTCGATTTGTTCTACTGTAAAACCAATACCGTTATTAACAGAAAGCGCGTCCCAGTTCCATTTTTCTTGGAATTGATCTAACAGATTTTCCTCTTGCCAGGGTAAATTTGGATTTTTACTTAACTCTTTCCAATGAATCCCATGAGATGTAGATAAGGATTTTTGATATTTATTTATCAATTTCGTTGTCCAAGGAACTGAAGGATTTGCACAAAGTCCTTTCCATGGAGAAACTGTATATTCACCACTTTTTTTCTCTGCATTTTTCCAAGAAGGTAATAACTTATCAATTAATTCTTCCGACCATTTAATATGTTTATTAGCGCATAAAAACTCCCAAGGTAATATTGCAGAATTTTGGATCAAAAATTCTTCCGTCCAAAGGTTTTGCCCGTTCACAGTTGAAAGATTTTTATCCATAATTTTTGGGTGTAAAACAAGTTCTTGAGTCCATGGAATCCCTTTATTCAATGGCAATGAATGGAAATTCCAAAATTTCTCATACTTCGTGATAAATTCATACGACCAAGGCAAAGATGGATTGGTAGATTGAATAGAGCCTTTAAATTTTCCAGGAAAAGCTTTTAGAAAAGACATTGACCAAGGTAGAGATGGATTTGCAGATAAAGCATCCCAATTTAATTGATCAGCGAACTCTTCAATGAAAGATTGATCCCAATTTCTTACGGTGTTAGTAGATAAATATCCCCATTTTATTTCCCCTTTAAATTTCACAATTTGTTCATTGGACAGAGGATAATAAGTGAAAAATAACTTAAGTAGATAATTTGGATGCTTTGCGAATAAGGAAAGTATCATTTAATTAATTATTCTAATTAGACTTAAAATTGATTTATTTAGATTGAGGCACTTAAATGCCAACTATTTTTAAATTAATATTATTCTTTTTTGAAAAAGTTAAAAAACGACTGAATTAGTTTTTTTCTTCTTTTATATCGAGTAATAATTCGAATCGCATTATCACATTGTTCCTCGTTAAACAGCCAAAAATCGGTTTCTTTTTCAGATAATTTCATCACATTAGATAACCAAGCATATGCATCTTCACGAGACTTAAATATTTTGTTTTCCAATAACGAATTAAAAATTGAATGAGCTGCCGTTATTTTTTGTCTTAAGGATCGATCAGCTAATCTCCCTAATGCTATTCCAGATTGATTAGTGGCCACATAATGGTCTGGATTCATGGAACATTGAATAAATGTTGGGCCATAATTACCATTATTAGTTACTACTTTTGTTTCGCATTGGCAATAAGAGCAAACTTTTCCAGAAAAAATATTATCCTTTATCTCCTGTTTTGTAAAAAGTATTTCATTAGAACGATAAGTGATGAATATGTTGTCTTCACTTTCTCTATAAGAAATAAACCATTTATAATTAGTGTCACTAATAGAGAAATCGCGTTTTCCATCTGATAAAATGGTTACAGAAACATGGATAGACAAATCAAACTCTTTCGTATTTACTTCTTCAAAATAGGATGGTTTAAAATCTTCATTTTTTTGTTCAATTAAATTTGATAGATATGTTTTAGTTTGTTCCGTAATTTGAGCATCAAAAGAAATAGTATCTCCATATTTAACTGCATGTTTGATATTCGAAATGCAGGAAATAAAAGGAACAGGAAAAAGATAATTCAGATTTGATTTTTGAAAACTGATTCGCTCTGGTTTCAATTTTTCAGATTTAATAACTTGTTTATTATTTTTCAAATTTGAATCAGCTAATTTTTCTGATTTCTGTATTATATTTTTTGTTTCAGAATCTGATTGTCTTAAGTCTAAAGTTCTAACGCTAACTGAAAGTTTTTGTGATGACGTATTTTCATTTCTATTAAATTCATTAGTTTCTCTAAAATCCATATTCGTATTTTTAAACTAATATAATGATTATATTTTCAGTTAGATAAATGTAGAATAGAAACAAGAGTGTTTTAGTATTTTACATTTATTTCTGACTTTGTTTATAATACAGGTTGCATATGTTACTTGAAATTAAGTAGTGATGTTTATGAATTTTTCGGATTTCTCTTTTTAAATAGATTATGTTGAATTTCGCTTTCAGATTTAAAGTAAACTTTGATAATACACGCTTTTTTAGTAGTATTTATTTTATTTAGCGGGTTTTTGATTAAATTAGATTAAGAAGTAAATTTTAATACAATAACTTCAATATTTAACTATGCAAATTGGTAAACCTTCATTTAAGAAATGTCCTGCATGTCGAGAACAACATAGATATTATCGAGGTCCATTTTTTGTTAATCTTTATCCATATACAGAATGGTCGGATGGAGAAACTTTTAATGAATTACCCAGTTTAAATAAAACAAAACTTCAAATTTGTCAGCATTGCAATACTTTTTTTTGGTTTAAGCAAATGTTAGGAGGATTATCATTTAATGAATATTATTCTGCACTTTTATTTTTCGAAAAAAAATATTCCAAAAAGAATATTATTAATTTAATTTTCGCAAGACAAAATATGCGTAAACTGTTGTATATAAGACTTTGTATTTTAAGAAAATATAATGATAGAATTAGAGTATTTCCATTTGAAAACTATAACGATAAGGTAGATAAAACACCTGAAAATGAAACAACTATATTTATTGATAATGCAAGAAATCTAATTTGTTTACTCAAAGAATTACAACCAAAGAATTATTTTCTCATATCAGAATTATATAGAAACATAGGGAAGTTTGAGGAGTCTAAAAAGGTGTTATTCAATGAAAAAGATGAAAATAAAAAGAGTCTTTTAATGACTGAAATAAACAAAAGAAACAGCAAAGTGATAATAATAGAATCATCTCTTTAAATTTTATTAAACACATTAAAATGAAAATATACTATCAACGTCAATTGGATTAATTTTTTAGATTTTGAACCTAAATTTTATGTTTGTTCTCTTAAATGATTCTGAAAAAGAGTTTGATATATGTTTTGTTTGACTGAAAAACGGAAAATTACCAAGTTGTTGGATTGGACTAAATATTGAATATATACTTTTACTATTCAAAACTTTCGATATACAATTACTAATCGAAGATAATGTGTTTATTCATTTCTGCAGGTGTTTTCCAGCGAATTTTGTACTTCTCCTTTAAAATACTTTTTTGAAGACCATGTAATTTATGGCCATATCCCATTCCTGTTTGTACTCGTTGTTCTCTCAATATTTTTTCAGCTTCAGCTCGTGCCAAATCTATTCTTTTTTTATAATAGGGAATGTATTCTTTTAAATCGCGTTTATAAGATTGATTGTAACGAAC
>JBIIKZ010000088.1:0-7560 GCA_044232905.1 Crocinitomicaceae bacterium | reverse complement strand
AAATAATAAGTATTTACAATTAAATAATTAGATAAAATGGGGCTATTTAGCAGCAAAAAAGAAGGTGGTATGATGGATGTTATCCGTTGTGATGAAAAAGATTTTCTAATTTGGAAATGGAGGCCAGAAGGAAATGAAGTAAATTCAACAAACAAAGAAAATGCTATTCGATGGAAAAGCAGTTTACGCGTTAAAGATGGAGAGGTTGCTGTTTTTCTATATAAACAAAAAGATGGGGTAATGCAGGAGTTTATAACTGGTCCATTTGATAAAATGTTAGAAACAGCTAATTTACCAATATTGTCAAGTATCTTAGGTGCTGCTTACGGGGGCGGTAGCCCGTTTCAAGCTGAAATATATTTTATAAATTTATCTCAGGTCATAGAGTTCAATGCTACGGTACCTTTCTTTAATATATATGATTTTGATCTAAATTTAAGTAGATTTCCTATTGAATGTTCCGTTGATTATCAAATTTTAACTAAAATATCTGATTATCAAAATTTCATCAAAATTCATCGGTTACAGAATTTAGAAATAAATGAAGTTAAAACTAAATTGAGGCCATTTATTGAAAGAAATATAAAAGCACTTACAGCAAATTTGCCAAAGCAAAATAATATTCCAGCTATTGCTATTGAATCGCAGTTAGACTCATTAAATATAGAATTAGACAATAGGTTGAAAAGTGAAATCGAAAACGTATTTGGTTTAACAACAAATATGATAAATGTAGATTCTATTAGAATAAATGAAGATGAGAAGTTTTTTAAATTAAAAGAATTAACAACTGATATTATTGAAAAACGACTTAAGACACAAAACGTACAAATTGATGCAGAAATTGATACGTTTAAAGCTCAGGCAGAAACCAATATTAAAAATCTAAAGGATACTCAGAGAATTAATACTGAGAATATGGAAGAGCAATTACGTATTCAAAGGGAACAATATGAAAAAGCACAAAGTCTTCAATCTGAAACTAATAATCTTGATTTATTAAAATTAAAAATCCAAACAGATGCACAAAAAACAATCTTAACGGCAGCAGCAGATAGTTTAGGTCAAATGGGTACTATGAATCTTGGTGGCGGTTCTGGCGGAGGTATGAACCCAGCAGGAATGATGACAGGCATGATGATGGGCGGCGCAATGGGTAACCAAATGGCTGGCATGATGAACCAAATGGGTAATACTATGAACCCTCAAAATCCACAAACACCTCCCAACAATCAAATGCCACCACCACCTCCTGTAACACAATATTTATTATCAGTAAACGGGCAACAAGCAGGTCCATTTAATATGCAACAATTACAACAAATGGTTATGAATGGCCAATTAGTAAACAATACGTTTGTTTGGAAACAAGGCATGCCAAATTGGGTGGAAGCAGGTCAGGTAATGGAATTACAAAGTCTTTTTAATTCAATGCCACCGCCGCCTCCACCACCACCAATGCCTTAAATTGAATAGCTTTTAAAAAATGGATTTTACAACAACTGTTAATACTACTTATACTTTCAACGGAATTAGCGTTCCGCTTGGCATAGGTATTATTGAAAATCAAGACAATTTAGAATCCATTATTCGTCTACCGCTTTCAACATTAAATCGACATGGCTTAATTGCAGGTGCAACTGGTACTGGTAAAACAAAAACGTTACAAATGTTAGCCGAACAGTTTTCTCGTAATGGCGTGCCATGTATTTTAATGGATTTAAAAGGCGATCTGGGTGGTTTAGCTATTGCTGGCGATGAAAACAAAAAAGTAGAAGAACGAAAAATAAAACTAAACGAAAATTACCCTTTTAATTACGAGGGTTTTCCTGTTAACTTTTTGAGTTTAGGAGATGATATAGGACTCTCATTGAAGGCGCAATTAGAAGATTTTGGTTCTGTTTTATTAGCTAAAATTTTAAATTTAAATAATGTTCAAACCGGTATTATTAGCATCGTATTTAAATATTGTAATGATAAAAAATTACCTATTAAAACACTCCATGATTTAAAATTTATCTTGACCAAAATATGCAATAACGATGAAGAAATACAGGAGAATTACGGAAGTGTTTCCTCAGCATCTGTTGCCACAATTCTTAGAAACATTGCTGAACTTGAAGAGCAAGGAGCTAACGAATTTATAAATTCGCCTAGCTTTGATATTGCAGATTTTATGATGTTTGACAAAAACGGTAAAGGGTATTTATCAATTATTAGACTTACTAAAATTCAAGATAAGCCATCTTTATTCTCTACGTTTATATTATACCTTTTAACTACCATTTATAATACATTACCAGAAATTGGCGATTTAGAAAAACCTAAATTGGTTTTGTTTATTGATGAAGCACATTTATTATTTGATGAATCCAATAAAATAATAGAATCTAAATTAGAAAGCGTCATAAAATTAATACGTTCCAAAGGTGTTTCAATTATTTTTTGCACACAAACACCAATTGATATATCAGCAAGCGTTCTAGGGCAATTAGGATTTAAAATTCAACATGCATTAAGGGCATTTACACCCAAGGACAGAAAAGCTGTAAAATTGATGGCGGAAAATTTTCCTGTAACTAACTTTTACAATCTTGAAGAGGACTTAACCACCCTAGCGATTGGCGAAGCATTTATAACAGTTTTAAATGAAAATGGAGTACCAACTCCTGTAATAAAAACAATGTTAGCTCCGCCAGTATCAAGAATGGGAATTTTAACTGACGAGGAATTAACGGCATGTGTAAATAAATCTCCGTTATATAAAAAATACCCAAAACAAAAAGAATCAACCATCCAAGTATCAAAAGAACTTATTGCTTATAATGAAAAATTAGAAAACACAAAAAAACAACTAATTGAAAAACAAGAAAAAGCAAAGGAAAAAATTAAAGCCGATAAAGTTTCAAAAAGTCAAAAAATTAAAAAACCAACAAAATCAGATGTTAAAGTTAATCCTCTCATGAATATGTTTTCAAACATGATGGGTATGAATTCATATAATGGAACTAACCAATCAATAAATAACTCTGTTCAATATTACTATGCAAAAGATGGTCAAAGGATAGGGCCATATTCTGAAAATGATATTTTTAATTTTATTTCTTCTGGACAAATACATAATCAAACCTATTTATGGAAAACAGGAATGACAGGTTGGTTATTAGCCGAACAATTTTTAGAATTTAATTTAATAAATAAATAAGATGAGTAACGACAACAATTTTAATTCAATAGAAAAAATGATGGAGTTTGGTATGAGCATGGCTGTTGCACAGCAAATGATGCAAACAATGAATCATGCCATGAGCCAGATGCAAACACCACAGTTTAATAATGTAAACATGCCAGTACCTGCACCAAAACAATTTTATGCATTAGTAAATGATATACCTCAAGGTCCTTTTAATGAAAGTGAATTAACTGGACATATAGTAGCTGGGCGAGTTCAAAAGCAAACAATGGTTTGGCTTCAAGGTATGCCAAGTTGGATGCCAGCTGAACAAGTTATGGATGTAAACAAGTTATTTGCTTTGGTGCCACCACCAATTAAATAATGAAGTATATTTTAAAAATATATCTTATTTGCTTATTGACTTTGTGTATAAGTAAAGTTAACTATTCGCAAGAGAAAAATAATTGTTTGTATAAAAACCCTTTATGCTTTTACAATACCGATATTTTAACTTATTTACAGGCATTACATAAAAATCAGCAATACGAAAAAATTTTACCTTTCTTTTATGGTTCATCTGTAAATAATAAAAGTAAACTAGTAGAAAGATTAACTAATGCTAATTTTGGTTATTCATTAAAACGAGTTGGCGTAAAAGTAAAAAACAAAACAAGTTGGTCATTAACTTATCAACGCACAATACTTGGAACAAATGAAACATTTAAAATAGAATGCGCTTTAATCAATGACACGTGCAGAGTGTATTTAGATGAAAAGGCATGGGAAACAATCTTTAAAAAATAAAAAATGAAAATAAATACATTTACCTTAATTCTATCTTTGTTATTAGCTGCTATTATAAGCTATTTTTTATCTAGTTACCAACTTGATGGTAACAAACTTATCCTTGGCATTGGTTGTTTTATAGGGCTTACTATATCTGGCACTTCAGCATTTTCAATTTCTTTTGATTATGAGAGAACAACAACTTTAACAAGGACTGTGGGAGCAGTATTTTTCCTTTTGTATTTAAGTAGTCAAATATTTTTCGCACTCACCAATTTTATTTTGCCAACTTATGTGCTCGTTAATGGCAGTTTAATAATTTTTTTACTTTTGCTTTTATACGGCATATCAAAATCAAAGCATTAATATTTTATACAGAACAAAGAGGCAATTTTAAGCAATTAAAAAAGCCTCCTTGCTGAATTATAATTTATAACTTGTACGTACCTTTTATCCTTAAAGCTTCCTGCAACTCAGCCTCGTTAATTAACAAAAAACCTCCAGACCGCAGTCTATCAATGTCCCTATTTTTTAGAGCTTTATAGAGTTTTATTTTGTTGTTAATATTTACATGACTAGTATGGTATTTTTTGCAAGCATCTTTTATTGAAATGAAATCCGGAATAGTACTCTGATTTATAGTTGGCATCAAGTTTTGCAACTGCTTCATAATAGCAAGCTGATTCTGCTCAATGTTTTCTAACCGCTGAACAATACTTAGTAATGCCTTACCCTCTATAAGTGTAACTCCTTCCATTTTTAATTAATTCAATAAACTAAAATCACTATTAGTGATTTTTTCTAATCGTTTTTATTATCTTTTTTTTGGGAAATTGGTTGTACGTTCAATTTATAGGATTTTGCTATTTGATATACAATACATCCAGCGCCGATTGCAGCTAAAGAAATTAATGTTATTTTGCCCCAATTCGGATTGGTTGGCAATGTATGAATCTGTTTAAATATCATAATTTTGAGTTTAAAGGATATGTGAATAAATTAAAGCTAAAAGAACATCTTTTGGCGTATTGAAAGTGATTTTCATTTGCCCGTTATCGGTCATAATGGTATCACTCTGACCCTTTGCCTTACTATATAAATATGCTAGTCGGGGATCGGAGTAAATTTGTAAATTTGATTTTAGTTCTTGTATGCTCTTTTTTAAAAGTGCATTTTCCTGGGAGAGTGCATCTATTTTGCTTTTAAATTTTAGCGACTCATTACTTGCCAAGGAATGTTCGAGGTTGGCGTTTTTTTGTTTTAAATCATCCAACTGATAAGTCAAATTATTAACTTCCTCTAATAAGCCAGGATGAGTTATTAGCATGTTCTCACAATATTCACTTAATGATACTTCGACCGCTTTTGCCGCATCAATTAAGTTAAATTTTTGTTCTGGGTAAACTCTTACGCCTACATTAACCTTTCGATTTCCATTTTCGATGATCTCATCATCAATTTTTTCTGTGTTCATTTTTTTTATTTTTATAACGATTAAGACTATTCTTAAGTGCTACAATGATAAAAAGAAATGAAATTAATACCCGTTGAAAAAAGCCAAGGGATGTCAAGGGATGTCAAGATAGAAAATTAAACAAGTTTGAGCTCGTTGAAAATTGTTTTAATTGTTTTAAGATTAGCACTCAGCGGTTGCTTATCATTAAGATTTCTAATTATTTGATTCAATATTGTATTTAGGTTTTTTTTATAAAAATTACCTCCTGAATTTTTAAATATCCTACAAGCTATATCATGAACCTTATAACCATCATATTCCTTTTTCTTTTTAAATATTAAATACAATAAGTACATTAATTGGTTTGGCGACCATCTCCAAACTATAGGGTCTTTAGGGAATTCAATGTAAATTTTGAATAACTCAGAAAATGAGTCGTTATGATAAATCATATTTTTAAAAACTAAAGCGTCATGTAGTTTCTTTAAATCCTCATCACCATAAGGCCAATAGGTATAATTATTAACTTTTATTTTTTCAATACCAAAATCTAGTGTTGCTTTTGATTTTTTATTATCATCATTTTTGGAAACTTCAGGCTTTAAAAACATACGATTTTGGTTAACCCAATTCATTATTCTTTCAAGTCGAATAGAGTTATCAAATGGACTATTATTTATTATAAAACGATATACACCATGTTCCACAAATGAGGGAAATAAACCTTTACCTTTCCATATTGCATTTTGGTAACTAAGAATTGCTTCAATTTTATTTATATCAAATGCAAGCAGAGTTCTTCCCAAAAATGACTCAAAACCATGAATGTTACTATTTATAATGATTGGATATTTCATCTGTAAAATTTGAGTAACGGGTAAATCCATATTATTACAATGAATTTCTACTTGATATTTTATTGTATTTAAATAATCATCTTTTGAAACACCCTTTCGGATTTTTACATTTTCTAACAGCTCTTTTATTTTAAAATAACTTTCTACTATATCTACATCATATTCATGCTTTGAAATAGGCTTAAGTTTTGAAAGTCTAACCTGATCATAAATAGCTTGGCGTTTCTCTTTTTCATCCTCCCCCTTTATTGTTTTATTATATTTGGTAATGTATGATTTAAAATTATTTGCATCTGCAAATTGGATAAATGTTTCACTTGTTAACTTACCTTTAAACTTTACCCTGAGCCATTCAGCAAATTCTCTCTCGTGAAAAATCGCATCTGCTATCTTCCCGTTTTCCGTTAAAGAATTGTCAGATTTAAGCGTTAAAAAATAGGCATCGTAAATAGGGATAAAAAATGAGCTTACTAGTTTTTTCATTGTTTTATTGTTTAAACTAATTTAATCAAAATATTTTAAAAATTAATGGTATGGTGATTTAATCTTATCAATACTATTAACATTTTTTGCTATTCCAATCTACTCATCTAATGCAAGTTATACAATATTTTATTATTCATGGTTACCTTTTTATAGCTCGATTATAAATTGATGAAACCAATAATAATTTATACAATGAACAACCCTATCAAATTATTTTTCAAGAACGAGGATTCTGAAAAAAACACAAAAAACAATGCTGCTGAATTAAATCAAGCAAATCCGGTTGAATCTGTAAAAGTCGACCTACGTGAATTAGGTTATAAAAAAGCCGGTGCTACAGGTGGAAATTTAGAATCTTTGAAAAATTTATTGCAGGATATCTGCAATGGATATTTTATTGATGCTAATGAAGATGAGGAAACTCAGAATAAAGAAAAAGACAAGGTTAATAAAGAAATTGAAACCTTAAATATCGAAAAAACGAATCAGGAAGCTGAACTGAAGAAAATACTAACAACTGATATTCCAAGCCAAAATGCTCAAATTAACGATTTGAAAAGCCAGTGTTTAAACTTAGAAATAGAGCATGATAAGGCAAAAAGTAGTACTTATAAAAATAACTTTAATTTAAATTTATATTGGCCAGTTTTTATAGCTGCTAGTATTTTTCTTTACGGATTTTATTTAAGTGCATTTCATACTGCATTTTTTAGAGATATTAACAAGGCTGCTAGTGAAACTGACTCAAGTAATATTTCGGAATTATTAAACACCGTTTTTAATGTGGAGGCTTTTAAATC
>JBIIKZ010000094.1:0-6260 GCA_044232905.1 Crocinitomicaceae bacterium | reverse complement strand
GCATTTGTACTAAATTTGAGCATTGGAATTCTATTGAACATTTGTGCTAAATTGAACATTTGTACTTCTAATTCCCCAACTTCGCAAAGCCCCAAAACGTTATAGGCAATTTTAAAACGACACGAAATATGAAAAAATCATTAATCCTTCTGACCGTATTACTAATGGCAATCAGTTCATTTGCTCAATCTGAATCCTATCCTGACATAGACAGAAAAGGAGAAAAAGACGTTTATATTAAGACAGTTACAACCACAGACTATTACACTCAAATTACTTTTGTGTATAAAAATACAAAATCAGAAGGACACTACATATTACTAAATCTTCCAGGACATAAAGATGCATATTACATCAAAGCAAATGGACAGACATACAATCTGTTAAGCACCCAAAATATTGGAAATACAAATGGAATAACAGCAGCAATGCCGGGGAAATTAGTTGAATTTTCAGCAAGGTTTGAAAGACTTCCTTCACACATAACACAGTTTGACCTAATTGAAGGAACTTCTGGAACTTGGGATTTCTATGGAGTTAAACTTAAAGAATCAACTACTTCAAACTCTTCAGGAGAAAAATTTAGGATTGATTATAATATAGTTTCGTTTTACGATGTAAAGACCGAAACTTGGAGCGATTTTGAATCAGGTTATAACACTTTTGTAATTAACGTAAATGACAATGGTGATATTATGCATATAAAAGCCAATGGTGAAAAAGCAATATACAGAAAGATGTCTGGAGTAGAAGAAGAATATACCAAAGATGGCAAACATTATCAAATCATAAAAGCGTTGGATGATAATGGAGACATATTTAAGTTTCAAATTTTTGACGATACAAGCATAGGTTTAAAAATGATTTATGGAAACGTAATGATACAATTTGCAAAGAACTAAAACTGCCTATAACAGCGTGTAAGCAATATTGCCTTGCCGCCGCACAGAGATCAAGTATGGACAAATGTTGTTTCTTTAGAATTTTTGTTGAACAATGTAAAAGGCTGGGAACAAGAAGATGCTCAACTTTATCTATGGATTTTTGATTCAGAAACCCCCTATGTTATTCTTTTAGAATAAAAAAAAATTGATTAGTTTCTAACATTTAAATTATTAAGGATTGAAAGAATAAATAGAGTTTATTGAGGTTGGTCAACTAATTCATCAGATTGTGTTGCGACAATACCCGAATTTCTTAAAGCTTCAATTTTAGGATGTATTGTTGGGAGAGATTAACTAAAACCATCCTATAACAACACATTTGCGAATATGGCGGGTTTAGTGGCAAACCAATCATTATGCTTCTAATTAGCATTAGTGGTAAAATAAAAATCGTGCTTCTAAATCCGCCACTTTCGCAAATCTGCAAACCGTTAGCAATAATTCAAACAGTAACCAATAACAAAAAATAAGTATGAAAAAAGTAATCTACCTTCTGACAATGAGTTTACTGTTTTTTGTACAGACAACGTTAGCCCAAATGGATGACGGGGAATACACATTTTCAAATGATAAGGTAACATTAAAGTTAACTGTAATTGATGACGGTTGGACAATTTCAACAGTAACCTTGACAAACAACATGTCTAAAAAAACTTCGAAAGGTACAGGTGAATGGTTTAAGGTTAATCCCAATGGAGTAGACGAAGATTACCAAGGTCCATGGGGTTGGTATCAATTTCAAACTACTGACTGCAATTACGATTTCAATGTACCGAAAGACAAATTAATTCTAAATCAGTTTGATTGTACAAATGGGCAACCGAAAGTTGAGTATAGGTTGATAAATAAAAGTAATTAAAGGTCGGGGCACCCAAAAAATTTGGTAAGTCACAGATAGTAGTTTACCCTAATCTTACGGTTCGGAATTATAAATTGAAACAATTTGGACAATTCTAGTATCTATTTAATTACAAAGGAAAGCTTTACAATTCGGTGCTGATAGTAGGTGATAATTTTTTAATGATACTGTACTAAAAAAGTGTGTAAAGTAAATATTTTGTAATTTTTAAGTTACAAGCAATAAAACACACAAATATGAACTTTCCACAAGAATAAATTACGGAAATTATGCAAGAAATTGCAAATGAAAAAGATGGATTTAACAGAATAATGAAGTTATCTCTTGAATTTTTAATGAAATAAGAACGAAAAGCAATCATCAAGAAACTGGAGATTATGAAAATGGTTATCGTTCACGAAAGATTAATGGATTTGGCAAAGAAATAACTTTAACCCGCATTATTCATAGTCAAATTTAAAATTTAAAGTGAAGTCGTGCTAAAGAAGTTTATATTTTTGTTTGGTATTAGATTAGAGATGTTCTATATTATATATGCGTTTGGTATAAAAAAGGATTTTTGAATTGGTAAGGTTTTGCTACGGTCTTAAAATTCAAATCGAAAAATAATTAAAAACACTAATATAAGACCTTTGCTAAACTCCTAACTCATCGTTGAATCAAAAATTTAACACCCTCATTTACAACAGTAATCCCGATGGTTATCGGAACCGGTATTGAATTTTTAATCCGCCCCGATTAATAACTTTTGAAACATCCTTAATATCTACAGGTGTTCTAGAAAAAAAATTGAATTTAAACAGGACAGTAATGTAAATTCAATTTTAATGAATGTAGACACCTTATTCTTTTTCAATTTTATACACATGGATTCCTTTTACTGTATCTATTTTCAATAAATACATATCGGATTTTAAAAAAGACAAATCGATCTCATAGGCTAAATTTTTACCAGAAGCATAAACCTCTCGCCCCGATAAATCGTAAATGCGAATCGAAATTATCGCTGGATCTGGAGTAATATGTAATTTACCAGAAGTAGGTATTGGATAAACAGCGATTGCCTTAGATTCGATATTATTTATCGCTAACGAACTATTTTTAGCTATCAAACTATCATTCACTAAGTTTTTCATCAAATTCCATTTTGAAGGATTTGAAGTCAAACGCGTAATTGTTTTGGCTGGGTAATAAAATTTAAAACACTCTTCATTTTTTGTTTGAACGGCAGTAAATATTTCTGCACCTTGTGAACTTGTTGCGCGAAAATCTAATTTCATTTTAAAGAAAGGTGTTTTTTTAGAAGAACCTATTTGTTTACTCGAAACATACAAGGTATCCCCTATCTGGTTATATTGAAATGTGTATTTAGGGTAACCATAGCCATAAATCCATTGATCAAAGAAATACGTGAAATCTTTCTTTGAAACCTCATTAACTATATTTTTAAAATCTGTGGTATTCGCATTTTTGTTCGCGAACTTAGTTTGATAATTTCGTAAAACTTGAAAAAATAAAGAATCATCGCCTAGCTCAAAACGCAACATGTGCAATATTGTTCCTCCTTTACAATAAGTGGTTGCTGGATTATAAATAGCATTTGGAGAAACTAATAAACTGTCTGAAACATAAACACGACCTTCTGTTACAAAAGCATAATTTTGCATAGCCAATAATAAATTCTTCGTTAAGGTTGGTGTTTGTAAATGCTCATATGCAATATATTCTGAGTAGGTCGCAAAACCTTCATTGATCCAAACATCATTTAACGTTTCGCAAGTAACATGATTTCCAAACCATTGATGCGCTAATTCATGTGCAACAACCTTAAAATTAAACCAACTTAACAAAGACATGGTCTGATGTTCCATGCTCGAATTCCTATTGTTAATTACATATTGCCCATACTTTTCTTGGTGAAATGGGTACAAGGAAAATTTATCCGAAAATAATTCAATCAGGCTTTTGGTACTTTGAATGACAGCTTGATTCGAATTGATAAAATTTTGATCTGGATAAAAGTCGTAGATTAAAATCGAATCATTATATCCCTTCGGTTTAGAATAGGTTGTATAAGTCGTAAAGGGACCAGTGGCATACGAAATCAAATAATAATCAATCGGATAATTACTTTTCCATGAAAAACGTTTCAAGGAATCATTGATTAATTTAGTTCCCACTAAAATTCCATTAGAAGCAACTTCGTTTGTTTTCTGGGTAGTAATATTGACTGCTACCGAATCCGCTTTATCATTTAAATCTTGTTTACATGGGAACCATAAATAAGCGTAATATGGTGCAGATAATGTAAAAATGTATTTATTATAACTTAATAATCCTGCTCCAAAAAGCTTACTAGTTGTTCCATTACCATTGTAATAAATTTTTAAAGAAAAAGCGTCATTTTTATTTTTAAGGGACAGTAAATAAATCGATAGTTCATCTTTTTTAAACGAATATGTAGTTTTTACTTCGTTTATCGTTACGGAGTCAATCACAAAATTATTCGCCAAGTTAAATAGTACTGAATCCAAGTTATCCACCGTTGATTTAACATCAATTTGTACAAAACCACGTATAAATGTCGATAAATTACTAGAATTCAAATCAATATTATAATATGTAACATCATAATTGGACATTTTTGGATTAGCACCTCTTTTCTGTAAAACATACGATTTTTCTTTCGCGAATGTATGCTTACACACAAAATCACTTTGAGAAAATAATGTACTTGAAAAGCACAAAAACAAGAGGAATAAATTGATGTTTTTCATAGTTCATAAATATTTAAAACTCCTGTTACTACTCAGGTAGCCTCTAACAAAACTAATAAACAATTCGACACTTACAAATATTTTGAATTTTATTTTCGGTTAACAAAAAACGAAAAGATTTAACTAATCGAAGAAAGAGTAATACCACTCAAAAAACTATCACCTTTAAAATTTGCTATTGTTTTTTTTAAAATTCTGTAACATTTTAGAATATCTCCTATCTAAAAGATGAACAATTAATTAATAGTAAAATGTACAGATTAAAAAGCACAATCATATTGCTTCTATTTATAGCTTTATGTGTAAATACTTTTGGACAAAACGAAACAAATACCTTTGAGGTAGTTAAAAGCGGACAAGGTAGTAAATCAATGATTTTAATTCCAGGATTTTCCTGTTCAGGAGAAGTTTGGAACGAAACAAAAACAAAGTTTGAGAAAGATTACACTTGCTACACATTAACAATGGCGGGTTTTGCAGGAGTAAAACCACAACCAAACTCTTCATTTAAAAATTGGGAAGCCTGCATTGCAAGTTACATAAAAGAAGATAAAATTGACAAGCCAATTATTATTGGACACAGTATGGGTGGTGGTTTGGCTTTGGCACTTGCATCAGATTATCCAGAACTCATTGAAAAAATTATTATTGTAGATCCACTTCCTTGTTTGTCTGCCTTGATGAATCCAACTTTTAAAACAGTAGAAAAACAAGACTGTTCAGCAATGTTAAATCAGATAAGTTCAGCAACGAATGAACAATATTACCAAATGCAAAAAATGTCAATTCAACGACTTCTTGCAGATACCTCAAAAAGAGAATTGGTAATAGGTTGGAGTATGAAATCAGACAGAAAAACTTTTGCTGAAATGTACTGTGATTTTTCAAACACAGATTTGAGAGAAAAGATTAAGAATATTAAATGCCCTACTTTGGTTTTATTGGAGGAATATTTTAAAAATGTAAAACCTGCCATAGAAGAGCAATATAAAAATTAAAAACAGCCAACTTGCAATATTCCAACCAAGGACTGCATTTTATAATGTATGACGACAAAGAATGGTATTTTAGCCAGTTGAATAATTTCATTACAACGAAATAAAAATGGTATTTGAAGATATCTATAAAGCGTATTGGAAAAAAATATTTCGTTTGTGTATGGGTTATATAAATGACTACGACCTTGCACAAGATATGGCACAGGAAACATTTATTATCGTTTGGCAACAACTACCAAAATTTAGAAATGAAGCCAACATTAGCACTTGGATTTTTAGAATTGCTTCTAATAAATGCTTACAACAAATTGAAAAACAAAACCGTTTCCTAAAAGCAGAATTGCCAATCAATCTAAAACAAGAAAAAGAAGAAAATATTGAACCTCAAATTCAATTTTTATATAAGTGTATTTCGGAATTGCCAGAAACAGACCGTATCATTATTTCACTTGAATTAGAAAACATAAAACAATCCGAAATAGCCATTATTGTTGGACTTTCAGAAGTCAATATAAGAGTGAAAATTCATAGAATAAAAGAAAAATTAACTCAAAAATTTAAGGAAAATGAACAGTAATATAAATTTTAACGAATTGTGGGCAAAGCAAAAAACAGGAGAGCCTAACAAAGAAGATTTGTTGTCGAAAATAAATAAATTCAAAAAATCCAATTTAAAAAGTTT
>JBIIKZ010000030.1:0-24853 GCA_044232905.1 Crocinitomicaceae bacterium | reverse complement strand
TTAAAAACGATTCTATGTCAAAAAATCTACCTACTAGAAAAGAAGATTATTCAAAATGGTACAACGAATTAGTTGGACGTGCTGATTTAGCAGAACATTCTGATGTTAGAGGATGTATGATCATCAAACCATATGGCTATGCAATATGGGAGAACATGAAAGACGTCTTGGATGCAAAATTTAAAGAAACAGGTCATTCTAATGCTTATTTCCCGTTATTTATACCAAAATCTTTTCTAAGTAAAGAGGCGAATCATGTGGATGGATTTGCAAAGGAATGTGCTGTTGTTACTCATTACAGACTAAAAAATGCAGAAGATGGTTCAGGAATAATTGTTGATCCAGATGCAAAATTGGAAGAAGAATTAATTATTCGACCGACATCTGAAACAATCATCTGGAATTCCTACAAAAATTGGATTCAATCCTACCGAGATTTACCACTTTTAATCAATCAATGGGCCAATGTGGTTCGTTGGGAAATGCGGACGCGTTTATTTTTAAGAACTACCGAATTTTTATGGCAAGAAGGCCATACTGCACATGCTACTAAAAATGAAGCAATTGAAGAAGCTGAAAAAATGCTTGATGTGTATACCGACTTCGTAGAGAATTACATGGCAATGCCTGTGATTCGCGGATATAAATCTGAAAGCGAACGATTTGCTGGAGCAGACGAAACATACTGCATTGAAGCAATGATGCAAGATGGAAAAGCATTGCAAGCTGGAACTTCACATTTCTTGGGTCAAAATTTCGCGAAAGCATTTGATGTGAAATTTGCAGACAAAGAAGGGAAATTAGAATATGTTTGGGCTACTTCATGGGGAGTTTCTACTCGTTTAATGGGGGCACTGATTATGACACATTCAGACGATGAAGGTCTAGTAGTACCTCCAAAATTGGCTCCAATTCAGGTTGTAATTGTTCCGATTTACAAAACTGAAGAAGAAAAGACTGCTATCGAAAATCAAGCCGACGAACTTGTAAAAGAATTTAAAGCAGCTGGTATTCGAGTGAAATTTGATGCTGATGAAAACAGACGTCCAGGATGGAAATTTGCGGAGTACGAAATGAAAGGAGTTCCAGTGAGAATCACTTTAGGACCTCGTGATTTAGCTGAAGGTAATTGCGAATTAGCACGCAGAGATACGAAAGAAAAAACGACTCAAAAAATTGAAGGTATTACTGCCTACGTAAATATATTATTAGAAACCATTCAAACAAACTTGTTTGATAAAGCATTAAAATTTAGAGAAGAAAACATCCGAAAAGTGGATACTTATACTGAATTTAAAGAGCAACTTGAAAAACACGGTGGATTCTATCTTGTTCATTGGGATGGTACAAAAGAAACCGAAGAAAAAATAAAAACTGAAACACAAGCAACGATTCGATGTATACCACTAGATGCTCCTGAAGAACAAGGCGTATGTATGGTTACTGGAAAACCTTCTAACAAAAGGGTAATCATTGCTAAAGCTTATTAAAATGGAAGAAAAAAACCATTTAATCCAACTATTGAACACTAAGTCTTTGTTGAAGCAAGAAATTTTCGCTTCAACAAAGACTTTATTTAGCCAATTCAAAAGCTGTATAAAAAAGGAAGTGGAAGAATTATCACATTCCATCACTGACAGTAGAATTCGAATGAAATTTGAAGACAAAGCCGAATTCGAAGCAATGATGTTTGTTGGGAGTGACGTTTTAGTATTTCACATGCATACCAATGTTTTTTGCTTGCCTCCTGATCATGCTTTTTGGAAAACTGCGTACTTAAAAAAAGATGAATCACTTGGTTTTTTTGGTGTTTTTCATGTCTATAATTTTCTAGCACAATCTTATCTAATGAACCGAAGTGAAGATGTTGGTTTTTTGTTATCACGAATTTTCATCAACAAAAAAGGACATTTTTTTATAGAAGGAGTTGATCCATTGGCGAAAAAATATGGAAAACTTGGGAAAAACACTATTTCTGACGCGGTTTTTAAAGAGGTTATCTACGATCTTTCAATTAGTGCAACAGAATTCGATCTATATGTTCCCGCTTACGCTACTGTAGGACAAATCAATATAAGTCAATTGGAACAATTATCTGCAAATTTAGGTATTCAAACTATCAAACAATTGGGATTTAAACCAGACCAAACCAACAATATCACTGATCTGTAAATTACAGTGTTTATTCGAAGACCAAGGCTGCTACTTCGCTCCCAATAAGACTTCCAATTGCAACTCCCATACCACCCATTCTAACAGAACAGAAAACATTCTTAGAGATTTGTTTCACGATTGTTGTTTTCTTTTCACCCACTCCCATTATCCCACTCCAACGATGAGAAATTATGTACGACTGATTTGGTAAAATCATTGTAGAAAGTAGCTCCTCTAATTTATTCTGTATGGAAGATGTAACTTCCATTGAATACGTTTCTTCTCCTTTAAAATCAGAATTTCTCGCACCACCTAATAAAATTCGTTGATCGATATTTCGAAAGTAATAATATCCTTCATCGTAATGAAAAGTTCCTTCAAATTTTAAATTTGGAATTGGCTCAGTTATTAATACTTGAGCTCGTGCTGGTTGGACATCTAATTCAGGCAATAATTGTTTTGCAAATCCATTGGTGGCAACAATCACCTTATTCGTATCAAAACTTAAGCCATTCGTTAAATGAACAACTACATTATTCTCATTCTCCTCTGTTGAAGTAACCTCCAATCCATTTAAAACAACAACACCCAATTCATGCGCGATTTGAATTAAACGACTCATCATTTTTCCGGTATTGATTTGTCCTTCGAACGAATTTTCAATCATAAAAGGAACTTGAGCAAACCCAAAACCAACAATTTTATCGTGCGCTACTCGATACACTTCTTTTAAACCGAGTTGACGATGCATTAATTCATTTAAATAAGGAATTTTCGCCTCGCATTCTGCATAAACACTTTCATCATTAAATACTTCAAAACCGCCATTTTGAAAATAGTCCATCGGAACATCCCCTATGGTTTGTCGTAATTTCTCCAATCCTTTCCACCTTTTTTCAAGTAAGGCTCCAACTTCATTTTCAGATGTATTCTTCAAATCTGATAACAATTCAGAAACACTTCCAAAACAAGAAAAACCAGCATTTTTTGTCGATGCACCAGAAGGCAATATCCCTCTTTCAAGAACAATTACCTTTAATAAAGGGGATTTTTTCTTGGACTCAATTGCAGCAGTTAACCCAACGATACCACTCCCAATGATGGTTAAATCAATATTTTTAAAATAAGTCTGTAATTCCCAATAACTTAAATTCATAATCAACTTAATTAACTCGTTATAAGTAACTCAAAATAAAACACATAAAAGCAAGAGCAATACCTCACTCTATACCATATCCTTTGGACAATCCTGTTTCATGTTTTGGAACAAAAAACAAAGCAATTAATCCTACCAAAAAGAAAAAAGCCACTGAAAGGACTGAAAATCTGAGCGAACCTGTTAAAGATTCAATAAAACCGAAAAAAAACATTCCAATAACAATCCCGATTTTTTCGGTAGCATCGTAAAACGAAAAATAACTTGCATGGTCTCTTGTTTCAGGTAAGAATTTCGAATAAGTGGATCGCGCAATAGCCTGAATTCCACCCATCACCAATCCAACAACTGAAGCCATGATGTAAAATTCAACCGGTTCTGTAATTACAAATGCAGCGTAACAAATTCCTAACCAAACGATCACACCAACAATCAAGGTTTTAATATTTCCAATCGAAGAAGATAACTTTGACATTAAATACGCACCAATTGCACCTAAAATTTGTATCAATAAAATTGCAATAATCAATCCGGTAGATCCACTGCCCTCTGGCCAATTGATTTCTTTGTTTGCGAAAATAGTCGCCATCAACATGACTGTTTGAACTCCCGTATTAAAAAAGAAAAAAGAAATTAAATATTTCTTCAACCGTTGAGTTTGCTTAAATTCTTTAAATACAAACCATAATTCTCGAAATCCTCTCCATAATCCTGCTTTAGGTTTTCGATTGTATACATTATTTGGTAAAACCCGGTAAGTAAATTGACTAAATCCAATCCACCAAATACCGACAAAAATAAAACAGTATTTTACAGGTAACTGAAATACTTGTATCCAAACCAAACACATGATTAATAACAACATTGATCCGATATACCCCATTGTAAATCCTTTTGCAGAAATACGATCATGTTCTTCAGGAGCAGCAATCTCTGGTAAAAATGCATTATAAAAAACTAAACTATTCCAAAATCCGATACTTGCTAAAAACAAAGAAAACATACCGAGTTCTAATCTATCAGGACTAAACCAATAAAGCGACATGCATGCAAAAGATCCTAAGTAACAAAAAAACTGCAGGAATTTCTTCTTTCTTCCAGTGTAATCGGCAATTCCTGATAAAAGTGGCGATAAAAATGAGACTACTAAAAAAGAAGCAGATAAAACATAAGACAACAATACCGAATTGGAAAATTCCATTCCAAAAAACAGAACTTTAACACTCTCTCCCTCCATTAATTCTGACCTTCCTACTCGTTCTAAATAATGCTTTGTTGTTACAGCATCGTAAAAAATCGGGAAAATAGCAGACGAAATCACTAAATTATAGACTGAATTAGCCCAATCATAAAAAATCCACCCTTTAATTATTTGTTTATTTCCTTGCTCCATGAAACAATTTTAGTCAAACAAACTTACAAAGAAATCGCTTCAAATAGAAAGAAACATTAACTATTGATTATATTTGTTTCACTTAGTATAAATTATGAAAAGACTCCTACAAATCGTTATCTTGTTTACTTTATTGTTTACAAGTTGTACGAAAACCAAAACAACAGATTCCATCCCTGTAATTACAATTTCGAGTCCAACTGAAAATGATTCACTTTCCAATCCTAAAATCAACATTGATTTTAATGTAAAAGATGTTGTGGATCTAACTTCAGTGTCAATAGAACTCAAAGACGATGAAAACAATGAGTTATTGAGTAAAACTACTCCAGAAATTTCATCAACCACTTACATTTATTCTAATTTCTTTACAATCAATTCAAATACAAAAACAAAAACGCTCGAACTCCATGTTACAGCTATTAACGAATTTGGAAATACCAGCGAGAAAAATATCAAATTCAAAATTTTACCTCAAACGAATTAATTCATTATGGATCCACGACTTAAAGCATTTGAAAGATTACTGAACATCATGGATGAACTTCGTGAAAAATGTCCTTGGGATCAAAAGCAAACATTTGAGTCCCTTCGTTCGTTGACAATTGAAGAAACCTACGAACTTGCAGAAGCAATTTCCATCAATGATTTGAATGAAGTGAAAAAAGAATTAGGCGACCTTTTTTTACATTTGGTTTTTTACGCAAAATTAGGCGAAGAAGGAAATCATTTTACATTGGAAGATACGTTGAATGGCATCTGTGAAAAACTGATTGTAAGACATCCTCATATCTATGGCGATGTAAAAGTCAATAATGAAGAAGACGTCAAATCGAATTGGGAAAAAATTAAAATGAAAGAAGGTAGGAAATCTGTTTTAGAAGGAGTTCCTAAAGCGTTACCTGCTTTGATAAAAGCTGCTAGAATTCAAGAAAAAGTTAGAGGTATCGGATTTGATTGGGAACACAAAGAGCAAGTCTGGGAGAAGGTCAACGAAGAATTATTGGAATTTAAAGAAGCACAAGCAATCTCTCAAGAAGAAGCAACCAAAGAATTCGGTGATGTCCTTTTTTCCTTGGTTAATTATGCTAGATTTGTAGACATTAATCCTGAAAATGCCTTAGAATTGACCAATAAAAAGTTTATCAAACGTTTTCAATGTATGGAAGAAAAAATACAATCCGAAAATAAATCAATGGATAATATGACTCTTCCTGAATTGGATACGTATTGGAATCAAGCGAAAAAATTTGACTAAAATAAAACTAAAAATGAGCAAATTAGTAATCTTTCTTTTTCTATTTTCAACTTCACTTTTATTTGCACAACAAGCAACTGTAAGGGGATTTGTAAACGATAAATCAAATGGAGAAGTCATTCCTTTTCAAAAAGTTAAACTCTATTCAAACACCACATTAGTAGCAGGTGCACTAACAGATGTGAACGGATTCTTTTCTATTCCAAAATTAACTATTGGAACCTATTTGCTTAAAATTGAAAACCCACAATTCAGTCTGAAAGAAGAATCAATTATAATCACTAATGCATCAGAAATTGTACAAATAAAAATCCAGTTAGAAAAAAATGAGGTAACTAAAGACCTCGAAGAAGTAAAAGTAAGTGCCGCTAGCAAACAAAAAACTACAGATGTTGCTATCTCTCAATTGAAATTGGATAAAAAAGCATTGGAACGGATTCCTAGTATGGGAGCAGAAAACGACATTGTGGGTGCTTTTTCGGTTACACCTGGTGTAATTACTACAGGAGATCAAGGGGGACAAATGTATGTTCGAGGTGGAACTCCGATTCAAAATAAAATACTCTTGGATGGGATGACTATCTACTCTCCTTTTCACTCAATTGGATTCTTTTCAATTTTTGAAACTGAACTTGTGAAAAATGTAGACGTTTACACAGGTGGTTTTGATGCAAAATTTGGAGGAAGAATCTCATCTATTATGGACATTTCCTATAAAGATGGTAACCGTAAACATTTGGAAGGTAAACTTTCTTTAAGCCCGTTTATGTATAAAGCAGTAGTTGAAGGTCCGCTCGGTAAAAAAGATGCAAATGGCTTATCAGGTGGTTCTTACCTGTTTTCGTTTAAAAACTCTTTATTGAACTTAACGTCTAAAAAACTATACCCAAATATCAATAATGGAGATGGTTTACCTTACGATTTCAATGATACTTATGGTAAAATCACATTGAATGCGGGTGGTGGATCAAAATTCAGTTTCTTCGGTTTTCAAAATAACGATGCTGTCAATTATTCCTCTGTCGCTGAATTAAACTGGAAACAGCAAGGTGGCGGAATGAATATATTAATCGTACCTGGAGGTTCAACTGCATTGATCAAAGGACACATCAATGGGACAAATTACGCGGTAGATTTCAAGGAAAAAAATGCTCCAATTCGATCAAGCAGTATCGGAGGAGTTGATTTAGGATTTGATTTTAATTTCTTTCAAAAAAATGAAGGCCAATTGGATGCAGGAATCAACATCCAAGGATTTTCAACGAAATATGTGACTTTTAATGAAGCAGCGCGACAAATTTCAGATGAAAACTTCACTTTTGAAATAGGAAGTTATTTGAATCAAAAATTCATATTCAATCGATGGGTCATCCAACCAGGTATTCGAGTACAATCTTATACTTCCAGAGATGTTACTTCGTTTGAACCTCGCTTAGGCATCAAATACAATGCAACAGAATACTTAAGACTCAAAGCATCTGGAGGTCGTTTTTCGCAAAATTTCACTTCTGCATCTTCAGACCGAGATGTTGTCAACCTGTTTAACGGCTTATTATCAGCACCATCTAGTTTTCAATCAAAATTAACACTTGAAAACGGAGAAATGGTTGATGTCACTAGTGCTATTCAATTTTCTTGGCACAGTGTTGCGGGTTTTGAACTTGATTTAGGGAAATACTGGAATTTAAATATTGAAGGTTATTATAAATATTTTCCTCAATTAAGTAATCTCAACCAAAATAAATTATACGACGATATTTCAGAAAATTCAAGTGTAAATGATGTTTATAAAAAAGACTTCATTATCGAAACTGGTAAATCCTATGGTGTTGATTTCTTATTGAAATACTCAAAAGACAGATTGTTTTTATGGGGAGTATATTCATTAAGTACCGCTACTCGCTGGGATGGTTTCAAAACTTATTTCCCCGTATTTGACCGTCGACACAATATAAATTTAGTGGGATCTTATACATTAGGCAAAAAAAGAAGTTTTGAAATTAACGTAAGATGGAATTTAGGTTCTGGTTTACCGTTTACTCCAACAGCTGGTTTTATTCAACAAGAGAAATTTGAAAACGGAATCACTACCGACATTACTAAAACAAACACAGACGCCATTCAATTGATTTTGGGTAATTTCAATAGTGAGCGTTTACCTTACTACCATCGATTAGACATTACTTTGAAAAAGACATTTAAATTTTCAAACAGATATTCGCTTGAAACAATTGGAAGTGTGACCAATGCCTACAATCGTAACAATATTTTTTATGTAAATCGTGTTAGTAACGATAAAATTTATCAATTCCCATTGATGGTTAGTGCTGGGATGAATTTTAAATTTTAATGTTGTTAGCAACAACCAAAGAGAATGTTATTTTTGTGTTTTTTTTTCGAAGCTTTATTTGTGTTAGACATTTCATTTAAAAATAAATTAACCGCTCAAAAAGGTCGCGTTTTACTTGCAGATCCTTTTTTAACGGACGAATATTTTCAACGCTCAGTAGTGTATTTATGTGAACACTCTAAAGCTGGAAGTTTTGGATTTGTTCTCAATAACTATGTTGATATTTCAATCAATGAATTGAATCCTAATTTCCCTGCATTAAAAGTTAAATTAAGTTTAGGTGGACCTGTAGAAACAGAAAGTCTTTATTTTTTGCATACCTTGGGACATGATTTAAATGAAAGCATTGAACTCAAAAATGGAATTTACATTGGAGGGGATTTTGAACAGCTGACCACAGTTTTAACTAAAGAACATTTTTTAGACAATAAAATTCGATTTTTTTTAGGTTACGCTGGTTGGGAAGCTAGACAACTTTCTGAAGAACTTAAACTTCATAATTGGATTGTTGCTAATGTTGACAACTTAGATGAAATTATGTCTACACGAATTGAAGATCCATGGACTTATTTTATGAATAAACTTGATCCAAAATTCCAAGTAATTTCAAAATTCCCTATTAATCCAAACGATAACTAAAAATTATGAAACTAAAATTTATCACTATCACTTGTTTATCTGTAATTGCAGTTGCATGTTCAACAGTAAAAACTCTTGAAATGAATCAAGCCAACATTGATCGAGTTAAATCTATTTATCCTTCGTTAACACTTGAAGAATTGAACAAAGGAAAGAAATTGTATGAAACAAAATGCTCCTTGTGTCATGGCTTAGACAAACCTTCCAATAGAACAGCGGATAAATGGAAACACATTGTACCTGAAATGGTAGAAATAGCAAATAAAAAATCAGAAGTGATTGCTTCTAACGAAGCTGATTTAATACTGAAATATTTAGTAACGATGAGTAAAACGTATCAAACAAATTAATTCACATCGATTTAATAATTCTGGAACTGTCTACTCTCACATCAAGAATCAATACGAAATCCAAATAACCACAACAGTCTTCGATTCCCAGACAATATAAAATATTTTTAACGGTAGTTGATTCAATACAAATGTAATTATATTCGAAATTCTCCTTGAATAAAGGTGACATTGGTTTACAATTGTTTTTTGGAGAAAAAAATTAAAAGTGGATATATACGCAATGCGTATATATCCACGTTATAAACCATTTTAGTAACGACCAAATGACACTAGAAGAACATATTGACAATTTACCAAAAGACAAGCAGTTTGATATTGCAATCCGTTTGACAAGGTTGGCTTTACCAATTTGGAACAAATACGCTAAAAAAAACGAACTGACTTATCATGACACGGTCGTTGGACTTCAACATTCGGTAAACAGAACCCTACTGAAGAACACAATAGACGCAGTCGAGAAATATATTTCGACAAATATCATTGGCAAAGCAATTATGAAAAATACTGCCCTTATATCTTTAAGCAGACAGTTTTCTGACCCAATTGTAGCGTTGCAAGACCTTGACTGGGAATTACCGAACGAAATAAAAAGAACTTTTTATTCAGTTCATAATCTTTTGGACTCTGCCCTTGGTAAGGAAAAGACTGTATTTAATGAGACAACAATTTACGTAACTATTAATCAGGCAATAGACGCACTATCAAGTTCAAAATTAATGACCGAAGAAGAAATAAGGGAAATACTTTATGACAATAAAAACGGCTTATAACAGCACCTACCCAAAAGGCGGGGTTTCGTGTTCCAATGACAGTTTTGTGGTTAATCAAACATTCGTTTTTCAAATAAAGTTTTGTGGTAAAAGTCCCGCTCTTCGGGTAGCTGCAAACCGTTATGGGCAAGTTAAACAAGCATAGAGGTTCAAGGCAGGCTGACCACCTACAGTGACAAAAAACAAAAGTGGAGACAAGAAAACCACGCTAAAAAAAGGGAGTATTCTGAAAATCCATAAGAGTAGGAACAAAAATTAAATCAAAAAAAAATGAACGAAGAATATATCAACTATTTTCATTCTGTATACCTTGATGTATCAGAACCGAAAATTAATTCCCTTGTAAATGGTATCGAGCGTAAGTCATATTACCCTATTGCTTTAAATTTTCATAATAGCTCAATTGCCGATAATGAAAAAATTATCAAAGATTTTGAAAAAGAAGCAAATTTTAAAAAAAACGCAGCTAGGAAAAATGAAATCTTAAAAATCGCGATTCCATATCGAAATGAAATAAAAAAGCATCAGATAGCAATAAGAGTATTAAAAAGTTTAATGTAGGTAACCTAACCAACCCATAACAACACATTTGCGAATATGGCGGGTTTGGTGGTAATTGAAACATTTTGCTTCAAATAATCATTGGTGGTTAAATAAAATATTCTGCTACTAATTCCGCCACATCGCAAATCTGCCAACCGTTATCTTCAATTATGACAATCATAAAAATCATCTCAACTTTCATTATTCTTTTTTTCGTAAGTCAAGCTAGTATTTCACAAACAACTACTATAAATTTCGAATGGAGTAATGATAGTTTGAATGGTTTGTTATTTGAAAAAACGGCAATGCACATCCCTATTCATTTTGAGAATGATACGAATACATACTATTTTCAATTAGACACTGGGTCTGACCAAACTTTCTTATATAGCTATGATAGCCTTCAAATAAATTTGCCATTGAGTCTCTTAACTGAAAATGTATTTAAATCAGATATTGGGTTACTTAATGCAGTAAAGTTAAATACGAAAAAATGCTATTTGGAAGATGGTAGATTGCATATAGGTACTTTAGGCGCTGATTTTTTCACAAATAAAATAGTTGAAATTGATTTTCCAATGCAACAAATAAGATTTCTCCAAAGTTATGATAGCACAGGTTTTAAGCTGAAGCCAATGAAGCTGAGTTATGGACGCCCTATTATTCAGATAGAAAGTCAAAATAAAACATTTGATTTTATGTTCGACACTGGTTCAAGTTTATTCGAGCTTTGGACGACAAAATCTATATGGAATAAGTTTAGGGAGAAATCAGCGAGCGTTGATGAATTCCCTATAAGTTCATGGGGGAAAATTAATAACGCATACAGATCTAAACTAAATAGAAATTTTAGTATTTGCTTTTGCAATTCTATTAAAATTAAGCATGTTTGGTATAATTCTAACAAAAGTTTTGCGCAGGGATTCCGGTCATTAAATATTGATGGAATTATCGGGAACAAACCTTTTCTAGATCAAATACTACTAATTGATTTTGAAAAAAAGAAAATAGGCGTAAAACAATGTACATAACAACAAATAAACGCCACTATCGCAAACGCCTATTTGCAAACGGTTATGTGGGATTACCCATTTCCGAAAATACCCAAAATATATTTTGAAATAATACCAATATTTGGTATATTTGCTAAAATTAGTTGTTATGAGTAAAAACACATCAATTACTTTGGGTAGTTATTTTGATCAATTTATTCAAAGTATTTTAAGAGAAGGACGGTACAAAAATGCAAGTGAAGCAGTTCGTGCTGGATTAAGATTACTTGAAGAAGAAGAACAGAAAATTATTGCTTTGCGTCATGCTATTGATGAAGGTGTAAATAGTGGTTTAGCCGAAGATTTTGATCCTGAAGAGCATTTAAAAATGATGAAAGCAAAACGAAAATAAATGGCAAAGTTTAAGTTTACAAACAATGCTGTTAAGGATTTATCTGACATTTGGAGTTGCACAGTTGAGACTTGGTCTGAAAGCCAAGCAGACAAATATTATAAACTTATAATTAGTGCTTGTTCAACAATCGCTAAAAAACCACAAATTGGCAAATCATATCCGGAAATATATAAAGATCTGAAGGGAAAACTTACCTCAAAGCATATAATTTTCTATCGTGTATTGGAAGACCAAACGATTGAAATAACAAGAATCCTACACGAACGAATGGATTTGAAGAATAAATTGAAAAAATGAACCCCACATGACACACAGTTTGCAAAATGGCGCACAATTACACTCCAGAAAAGCGCTACTTTTCTTACCGCAGAACCGTTTAGGTACTTTTAGAAACCGGAAAAAGTATGACACAGATAAAAAATAAAAACAGAGGTTGGCAAAGAATAATTATATTGATTATTCCTTATTTTTTTGTAGTCGGAGTATTTCAATTTATTGGTATGCTGATTGCTGGCGTTGATTTAGAAAATATTAATGGTGATACCTCAACTATAAATCAATTAACTATTTCATGTTTCGATCTATTAGGGACATTTTTAATTCTTTTCATATTTATGAAGTTTGTAGATAAAGAAAATTTTATAAATCTTGGTTTTCATACAAATGAAAGATTTAGGGAGTTTTATTTAGGTGTAGTTTTGGGAGCTGTGCTTATTTTGATAGGTTATTTCATTCTAATGGCACTGAAACAAATTAAATTTGAAAAAATCGTTTTTAATCCATCTGAACTTATTTCTTCTATAATATTATTTTTTATAGTTGCAATTGTTGAGGAAACATTGTTTAGGGGTTATGTATTAAGAAATTTAATGATTTCAGCTAACAAGTATCTAGCACTTATTATTTCGTCACTTCTTTTTACAATCATGCATGGATTTAATCCAAATATTGAATATTTGGGTATTATAAACTTATTCCTTGCAGGTATCTTTTTAGGTATATCATATATACATACCAAAAATTTATGGTTCCCAATTGCGTTACATTTCAGTTGGAATTTATTTCAGACTCACTTTGGTTTCAATGTTAGTGGTCAGAACTCTTATTCTCTAATTGAATTTAAAATAATCGAAAATAATATGTTTAATGGAGGGACTTTTGGATTTGAAGGTTCTATCTTATCTATTATCTTCCTGTTGTTTGCTATTGTAGGAATAGAACTATACTTTACGAAAAAACTAGCAACAAAAAAAAATAGTACATTTTATCAGATAGTACTAAGAATGAAGATGATAGTATCAAGTAAACAAAGTGGTAAATAGGGTAATTGGAGCGTTGAAATGTCAAAAGCACCATATTCAAAACCTTATAAACTCAAAATCTCTTTTCTTATAGTCTTCTCTCAAAAAACTCAATACAAAAACCCAAACAACCACAACGGAATTCGATTCCCACTCCCCCCATCTATTTCATCAATCGCTAAATAACCATTTGGAACTCCTTGAAGTTGCTTGAATGTTTTGTTGGGACCTCCAACTTCAAACACATATTGACTATCCACTAAAAAATCACCGTATTTTGGAGCGGTTACTTGATGCTTCACTTCCAATTGATTGAGAAAAAATGTTTCACGCAAATTCCCACTATTCGGACTTTCGTAAGCAAACATGTACGCTAAATTGGTGTTTTGAAGGTAAATTTTTTCAGGTTTTTGAAGAAAACTAATCCCTTCCGTTGATGCGTGCAACAAAGACAACAACTGCGCTTTATCTAGTATATCAAGCAACTTCAAGATAGTATTGCGTGTAACTCCCAGTTTTTCTGCCAACTTGCTCACATTTGGAATAAAAGGCACCGACTGACTAATCACAAAGAGTAATTTTTTCATCACACGAACAGTGGAATAGTTTAATTCTTCATAAGGTGCGATATCCGAATCTATCACCAAATTGGTTGTTTCTTGCAATTTTTGATGATACACTTTTTTCCCTTCGCGATAAAAAGGATAATAGCCGTAATTCAAATAATTCTTAAACTGATTTTTCCATGCCAATTGATCTAAGATATCCGCTGAAAACTGGTGATGATTCTTTATTACATCCTCCAAAGCAACTACCTGAAAATCTTTTTTCTCTTCTAAAACCAAATATTCACGAAAAGATAATCCCGCCAGTTGGTACACCACTGCCCTACGCGATAAATCTTCTTGCCCTTTTGAAATTTCTAAAATCGAAGATCCTGTAACAATGAATTTACTATCCGGAAAATCATCGTACAAGTTTTTAAGCTCCTTCGACCAATACTGATAACGATGCACTTCGTCAATATAGAACGAACGATATCCCAAGTCATACAATGCTTGGATAACTTCAATCAATCGTTTTTCTTCAAAATAATAATCATCTAAACTGATATAAACCGATTTAACCGTATCCTTTTTTAATTGTTGTAAAATCAAGGTTGTCTTTCCTACTCCTCTGTGTCCCAACAATAAAATCAATCGTTGATTCCAATCAATTTCCAGTGATAAATAACGCTCAAAATCTAGTATAACCTCTGATTTCTTTCGCTCTGATTTACGTATAAAATGATCCATTGTTAATTCTTTATAAAACAAAAATACAAATTGATTTTTACATTAAACAATATTATAAAATGTTTTTTACAAAAAACAAAATAACAAATTAAACGCTCTAAAAAACAAACGCTGAATTTTACTGAAAGCTTAGAACAAACTCAAAAGTTTAAGCAAGTGAAGTTTCAAACTAATATAAATTGATTGAATTGGAATCCTTATAAGATTAGGTAATAAATGGACCTTTCTTTAACAGGAAAGTTAGTAACGCTGAAAGTCACTAAACAAAATATTTTTTATCTTGACAAAAAATGTTTGGGTGAGAATTGTTTTTTTTATACTTTTGAACCATCAATCGTCACACTTGTGATTCTTGATTTATAAAGAAGAGGTAAGAGACTGGCTCGATGATCCTCTGGCAACCAACTATAAGTTAGCACGTGCTAATTGGAAAATCGGTGCCAATTCCAGATTTTATAACAAAGTGTTATAAAAGAATATAAATTACAGACTATGAATCAATTATCTAAAACAAAATTCAATACCCCATTTCAACTTGAAAGTGGCTCAACATTGCCTTTTATTGAAATTGCCTATAACACCTATGGAACTTTAACGAATTCTTCCAAAGTTATATGGGTATGCCATGCACTTACTGCTAACTCGGATGTTGCTGATTGGTGGAATGGATTGTTTGGAAAAGGAGATTTGTTTGACCATGAAGATTATTTTATTGTTTGTGCGAATGTTTTAGGCTCGTGTTATGGTACAACTGGGCCACTTTCTGAAGAATTAAACGAATCGTTGCGGTATTTAAATTTCCCATTGGTCACCACCAGAGATATGGCGAAAGCCCACGATCTTTTGAAAAACGAATTAGGAATAGCGTCAATTCATTTGTTAATCGGTTCCTCTTTAGGCGGACAACAAGCGCAGGAATTTGCCTACCTGTTAAATAATCATCTCGAAAAATTGGTCTTAATTGCAACCAATGCAAAACATTCACCTTACGGAATTGCATTCAATGAATCTCAACGTCTTACGTTATTAGCTGATCCTACCTTTGAAGAAAACACGAATGAAGGCGGACAAAAAGGATTAAGGGCCGCTCGAAGCATTGCAATGTTGAGTTATCGATCGTATGAAGGATATCTAAAAACTCAATCCGAATCCAATTTGGAATTAACTTCAGATTTTAAAGCAAGTTCATACCAAAATTACCAAGGACAAAAATTAGTCAATCGATTCAACGCATATTCCTACTGGCATTTAAGCAAATCAATGGATAGCCACAATATTGGTCGTGGTAGAAAATCCGTGGAAGAAGCTTTAAAAAAAATCACAGCAAGTAGCCTGTTAGTTGGAATTTCGAGTGACTTGCTTTTTCCTGTTAGTGAACAAGAATTTTTAGCACATCATATCCCTAAATCTCAACTTGAAATCATAGACTCTATTTTTGGACATGACGGATTTTTAGTGGAAACAAAACAATTAGAAAAAATACTTATTAACTTTTTAAACTCATAAAATGAGAAACAAATTAACGATCGGATTATTTGGTTTTGGATGTGTAGGAAACGGACTTTTTGACGTTTTAAATAAATCTAATTTATTGGATGCTAGCATTTCTAAAATTGTAGTTAAAAACCCAACAAAAAAAAGAAGTATTGGTTCAGAACATTTTTCTTACGATAAAAACGATATTCTGAAAGATGAATCAATCAATGTGGTGGTAGAATTAATTGACGATGCAAAAGCGGCGTTTGAAATTGTTGCTGAAGCGTTAGCGAAGAAAAAACACGTAGTTACTGCAAATAAAAAAATGTTGGCAGAGCACTTAGATCAATTACTTTCACTTGCGAAAGAAAATAATGTTTCATTATTGTACGAAGCTTCTGTTGGAGGTTCAATTCCAATCATTCGAAATTTAGAGGAATACTACAACAACGATTCATTATCTGGAATCTTAGGAATTGTGAATGGTACTACCAATTACATTTTGACTCAAACAAACTATGGTAAAGATTATGAAACAGCTTTAGCAGAAGCTACTGAATTAGGGTTTGCGGAATCTGATCCTACATTAGATGTTGATGCTTACGATTCAAAATACAAACTACTTCTTTTAATTAAACATGCTTTTGGAGTTACATTACAACCAGAGCAAATTTTCAATTATGGAATTAGAAATATAAAACCTCAGGATGTACGTTACGCTTCTGAAAAAGGATACAGACTTAAATTATTTTCAAGAGGTGAAAAAATCAATACAAAATTAATCGGTTTTGTTACACCACATTTTATTACAGAAGATAATGTAGCCTACAATGTGAACAATGAGTTTAATTCTGTTACGGTGGAGGCAATGTTTTCTGACAAACAATTATTTCAAGGAAAAGGAGCTGGTGCCTTCCCTACTGCAAGTGCTGTGTTATCAGATATTTCTGCACTTCAATTCGATTATTCGTATGAATATAAAAAATCATTAACAACGGAAAATATTGAATTTTCAAACGATATTGTCCTTAAAATTTATGCTGGCTCTTCAAAGCTGAATGATTTAGATATATTCAATTGGATCGAGAAAGAAGAAACTTTTCAAGGAAAAGATTATGCATACATCACTGGTTTGATAAATTTAAAAAATATTTCTTCGATTGATTTTAACAAAGAAAAAGAACTGTTTTTCGCTGTACTACCTAACTAATTAACAATCAATTGACACAAAATATTAAACTATAAAAAAGAATTATGGCACTTACATTAAAGAGAATAAACGATCAAGTAGCATTTGAGGCTACGAACGACGATGGACAAAAAATACGTTTTGATGCCAATCCTGCAGCTGGTGGTAAGGGCTTAGGAATTCGACCTATGGAAGCTTTGGCGTCAAGTGTTGCGGCTTGTGCAAGTATTGATATCTTATTAATCTTGAAGAAAAAAAGAATTGAATTGACCAAATACGAAGTTCAAATTCAAACAGAACGAAAAGATGCAACTCCTGCTCCATTTTCTAGCATTCAACTAACTTTTATTATTGGTGAAAATGATCCCATCGATCAAGTTGAAAAAGCAGTTAGTTTAGGAGTTGAAAAATATTGCTCTGTCTCCGCAAGTCTTGACTCAGCTATTCAAATCACACATAAAGTTATACAAATATAATTTACGAATTTTTTACTTCCTTCATCGAAAAAAAATATTTAGAATGAAAAAAGAATATTTAAAAACAGCGCGAAAAGAAACCATTGCTATTCGTAAACACATCGATAAAACGTACCACAAAGAACATTCAAATCCTTTGTATTTAACGAGTAGTTTCACCTTTGATTCTGCTGAAGAAATGGCCGCTGTATTTGCAGACGAACAAGAAGGAAACATTTATTCAAGGTATTCTAATCCAAATGTCCAAGAATTAATTGATAAGATTGCTTTACTGGAAAATGCAGAAAGTGGTTGGGCTACATCATCAGGTATGGCTGCTGTATTTACCACATTCGCTGCATTGCTCCAAAATGGAGATCATATTGTTTCGAGTCGATCTGTTTTTGGATCAACCCATCGATTATTTACAGAAATATTTCCTAAATGGGGAATTACAACTACTTACGTTGATGCACTGGATTATGAAGGCTACAAAAAAGCAATTCAATCGAACACGAAAATTTTATACTTAGAAACTCCTTCCAATCCCGCTTTAGAAATTATTGATTTAGAGATTGTTGGTGAAATTTGTAAGGAAGCAAGTATTTTATTCGCAGTTGACAATTGTTTTGCAACTCCTGTTTTACAACGACCAATCGATTTGGGAGCAGACATCTCTATTCATTCCACAACAAAATACATGGATGGACAAGGTAGAACTTTGGGTGGTTTGATTCTCGCAAACAAAGAAATCATTGCGAAAATTGAAAGTTTTGCACGTCATACTGGACCAGCTTTAAGTCCATTCAACGCTTGGATTATTTCAAAATCAATCGAAACACTCTATTTAAGAGTGAATCACATGAGCAATTCCGCACTTGAAATCGCTCAACGCCTTGAAGGACATCCTGCTATCAATTTTGTAAAATATCCATTTTTAGAAAGTCACCCAAACTATGAAGTTGCTAAAAATCAAATGTTTGGTGGTGGTGGTATTGTTACATTCGAATTAAAAGGTGGAATTGAGGCAGGAAGAACATTTTTGAACAAGTTAGAATTATTTTCATTGACTCCTAATTTAGGAGATGCCAAAAGTATCGCTACTCACCCAGCTTCAACTACGCATTCAAAATTAAAGCCCGAGGAACGACTTGCGGTAGGTATCTCCGATGGATTGGTTCGATTATCCATTGGATTAGAACACATTGATGATATTTGGGAAGATTTGGAACAAGCGTTGAAATAAAAAGTTATTCGTGACTTTTATTCTAACAATTTTAAGTTAAGCTTTCGCTCTAATTGAACAAATTTTGATGGTCTATTTCGTTAGTTAATAATTTAACTACTTTTGAGTATGCAAATAGCATTTTCAAACTACAACGAAGATTCAACCTTTCAAAAAGCGGTAGCAAGTAATCAAAATTTTAAGAATTTAGAATTTGATAATTGTACTTTTATTGAAATTGATTTCAGTAATTCTGAATTCTTAAGTTGTAAGTTCAATGAATGTAATTTTTCAAATTGCAATTTATCTTCGATTAAATTAAACAACTCGCAATTGAACGATGTTTCTTTTATTGACTGTAAAGTACTAGGAGTTCATTTCGAAGAATGTTCTGATTTTTTGTTTTCTGTTTCATTTGATACGTGTAATTTAGATTACAGTACATTTTATAAAAAGAAATTGGTTCAAACTACATTCAATCAATCTTCCTTGAAACAAGTTGATTTTTCAGAAGCAGATCTTTCAAAATCTTCATTTAACAATTCTAATTTGTCTGAAACCTTATTTTTCCGAACAAATCTTACAGAAGCTGATTTCAGATCCGCTCAAAATTTTTCAATTGATCCATTGGAAAATCAACTTAAAAAAGCGAAATTTTCCAGAGCTAACCTTGAAGGATTGTTAGAAAAATTTCAATTAAAAATCTTCTAAAACTCCAAAATGCAAAAAAAAGCGCCGTTAGAATCAAAACCTAAACTTCACCGAAGAAACCTACATTTGGATGGGTATGATTTTGACAGTTTATGTAAAACAGAACCTGAATTATCTGCTTTTGTAAAAATAAATGAATTTAATCAACGAAAAACCATTGATTTTTCCAATGCCGAAGCTGTTAAATTGTTGAATAAATCGCTTTTAAAAACACATTATTCCATTAATTATTGGGACATTCCTGAAAACTACCTATGCCCTCCTATTCCTGGTAGAGCGGATTATGTGCACCATATTGCTGATTTATTGTGCAGCTCAAATTATGGGAACATTCCGATCAATAATTCCATCACTTGTTTGGACATTGGCATTGGAGCAAATTGTATTTATCCCTTGCTTGGAAGAGCGATTTACGGTTGGAATTTTATTGGTAGCGATTGTAATCCTGACGCATTAATTTCAGCACAAAAAATTATTGATGAAAATGAGTTATTAACAAACAATGTTTCTTGCAGATATCAAAAAAATTCAAAAGACATACTTTATAACATTCTGACTTCAGAAGATAAAATCGACATTACAATTTGTAATCCGCCCTTCCATTCCTCGGCACAAGAAGCATTAAAAGCAGCAATTAAAAAAGAATCCAATCTTTTGAAGAAACCTGTTTCTGAACCAAATCTAAATTTCAAAGGGCAACACAATGAATTATGGTGCGATGGTGGTGAAGAACGTTTTATCACAAAATTTGTGTACGAGAGTAAAAAATTTTCAACGAGTATTTTTTGGTTTACGTGTTTGGTTTCAAAACAATCTAACTTAAAATCAATCTATAAATCATTGGACAAAGCGCAAGCGAGCGAGGTCAAAACCATCCCGATGGGACAAGGAAATAAAACAAGTAGAATCGTAGCTTGGACATTTTTAACCAAAGAAGAGCAGAAAGAGTGGAAAGACGATCGTTGGAATGCTTCTAAAACGAATGAATGAAATGCTTCAACTCATTTTACAAACGAGTACGAGTGAATGGATTGCATTTTTTTTAAGTATCTTATACGTTGTCATCATTGCACTTCAAAAAAAAATCGCTTGGATTTTCGCATTTATAAGTTCTGCAATTTATGTTTATCTATGCTTCAGTAGCAAATTGTATTTAGATTCATTTTTACAATTTTTTTATGTGTTAGCGGCGATTTATGGATGGATGCGATGGAATAAAACAGATTTAAACGAAAAATTAAGCAAAAAAAATATTCGATTTCACCTTTCTGCAATTGGAATTTGTCTAGTTGTTTCATGTTCGATTGGTTGGATCATGAAAACATACACCGACCAAGCTTCCCCTTATTGGGATGCTTCAATCACTATTACGAGTTTATTTGCGACCTATTTGGTTGCAAGAAAAATAATTGACAATTGGGTATATTGGATTTTTATTGATTTAGCTTGTATTCCCATTTTTTACAGCCGAGGTTTATACCTAACTTCTATTTTATATTTGATTTATGCAATTACCGCAATTTTTGCATTTTTCAAATGGAACAAAGAATATCAAAAACAGAATGAAGTATAAAATAGCATTTACTGGACCTGAATCCACTGGTAAAACTACACTTTCAAAACATATAAGTGAGCTCTATAATGGTGTTTACGTTGAAGAATACGCTAGAGAATACCTTGAAAAAACGAATGGACTTTACCAAGAAAAAGATCTAGTGTCTATCGCTGAAGGACAATCGGAATTAATCACCCAAGCTGAAAATCATACAAATCAATTGCTTGTTTCTGATACAGATTTAACGGTTGTGATGGTGTGGTCGCTTTACAAATACAATAGCGTTAATCCGACGATTGAACATCTGTTTCAATCAGAAAAATTTGATCTTTTATTTTTATGTGACATCGATACACCTTGGGTATTTGACCCTTTGAGGGAACATCCCAACGTAAGAAACGAAATTCTAGCCCTCTATAAAAATATTTTAAATGAAAATAACCGCAATTTCATTCTTTTAAGTGGCTCAATAGAAGAGCGTTTAGAAAAAATAAAAACGCATTTGAAAGAAAAAATAAAATAAACTTGCATTTCATTGTTTAAATGAATTACATTTGCGCTGTCTCTAAGGGGTGCTTTAAAAAGCTGAGATTATACCCATTGACCTGATCAAGATAATGCTTGCGCAGGGAAGTGACCGAGTTAATTCTATATTTAATTACCACAAGGATTAACCCCTTTTCTTGTTAAATTTATTTTAACAATGAAAAATTTAACTAAAATCATTTTTGTAGTTTTTTTTACACTTGTAAATTACAGTGTTTTTTCACAGGCCTATATTTATGGCAAAATCGTGACCAATTCCAACGAAGAAGGAAAAAAAATAACAATACAATTAAAGCCCGAAAAGCAAACCATTACACTCAATGGAAACGAAACCGAGTTCAATTTCGAAAACATCGAATTTGGAAACAAAGAATTGGTAATCAATTATCCTGGTTTTGAAACTAAACTATTAAAGTTCAATCTTACAAGTTCAGACACAAACATTACGGTCTATTTTTTGAATTCGGAGAAAAATCTTGAAGAAGTAACTGTTTCGGCGCTTCGTGCAGACCAAAAATCACCGACTGCCTTTGTGACTTTGGATAAAAAACAACTTCAAAAAAATAATTTCGGTCAAGATTTACCAATACTCCTTGAAACAACTCCTTCTGCAGTTTCTACTTCGGATGCTGGTACAGGAATTGGTTACACTGGTATTCGTGTTCGAGGTTCAGACCCTTCTAGAACCAACGTTACCATCAATGGAATTCCAGTAAACGATGCTGAATCACACGATGTGTATTGGGTAAACATGCCTGACTTTACTTCTTCCACTGAAAGTATCCAAATTCAAAGAGGTGTAGGTAGCTCCACCAACGGAGCGGCTGCATTTGGAGCAAGTATTAACATCAAAACAGATGATTTAAAAAGAAAATCGTATGTAACCATTGATAATTCCGCTGGATCATTCAGTACAATGAGAAATACTGTTAAGGTTGGTAGTGGATTGATTAACAACCGATTTACATTAGACGCTCGTTTATCCCGAATTTTATCAGATGGATACATCGATCGTGCAAGTTCTGATTTAAAATCATTTTATTTATCAGGAGCTTACGTCAATGAAAAATCCATCTTAAGAGCGAATATTTTTTCTGGACATGAACGCACCTACCAATCATGGTACGGAACTCCGGAATCTAAAGTCTACGGTACTTCTACTGATCAAAACGCCTATGCAGACCGTAATTATTTGTCCGATACTGAACGTAACAACCTATTAAACTCAGGACGCTCGTACAATTACTACACCTATAAAAACCAAGAAGACAATTACAAACAAACGCATTATCAATTGTATTTAACACATTCTTTCACTCCGAAAACTGTTTTAACAGTTGCGACTCATTACACGAATGGTCGTGGTTTTTATGAAGAATACAAAACCGATGATAAGCTTTCAAATTATGGTTTAGAAAACGTAAAAATAGGCGGAGATACCATCAAAAAATCAGACATTATTCGTCGTCGTTGGTTGGACAATCATTTTTACGGAGTTGTTTATTCCTTTCTGCACGAAACGAAATCTGGTATTAAATTCACATTGGGAGGAGCAGGTAATACCTATGAAGGAGATCATTTTGGTGAAGTAATTTGGGCAAGATATGCTTCTAACAGTAATTTAGGAGACACTTATTATTTCAATTACGCAAATAAATCTGAGATAAACAACTATTTAAAAGCGAATTACTCCATTGCTAATTTTTCATTTTACGCAGATGCACAATACCGAACTATTCGCTATAATTATTATGAACAAGCAACTGCGCAACGACAAACTAAACTTTTTAATTTCTTCAATCCAAAATTAGGATTCAACTACGCAGTCAATGCAAAAAATAATTTCTATGCATCATGGAGTGTGGGACACAGAGAACCAGTCCGTAAAGACTTTATTGATGCATCCATCAATTCTCGTCCATCGTTTGAACAACTTTTCGATTACGAATTCGGATACAAATTTAAATCAGAGCGATGGTTCACTTCAGTAAATGGTTACTTTATGGACTACAACAATCAATTGGTGTTAACTGGAAAAATCAATGATGTTGGAAGTTACACAAGAATCAATGTGAGCAAAAGTTACAGAGCGGGTGTTGAATTAGAAGCTGGAATAAAATTACTTCCAAACTTAAATATCCTTGGAAATCTTACGCTGAGCCAAAATAAAATAGTATCTTTTCAAGAATACATAGATGCCTACGATATTGATGGAAATTATTCACAAGATATCATCCAACACAACAACACTGACATTGCATTTTCTCCAAATGTAATTGGTGCATTGATCTTTTTGTACGAGCCTATCAAAAACCTTGAATTTAGCCTCACTAATAAATATGTTGGAAAACAATATTTAGACAACACCTCCAGTGATCTAAGAAAAATCAACCCGTATCAATTCTCAAACATCGGTATCAACTATTCTTTCTCAAAATTTTCATTCAACGAAATTAAAGTTGGAATCTTAGTGAACAATGTTTTCGACGCTCATTATGTCAACAATGGATACACATGGGGTTACAATTATGCAGGAACCCGTCAAGACGAAAACTTCTACTACCCACAAGCTGGAAGAAACTTCTTAGTTAGAGTTTGTTTGAATATCTGATAAAATGTAAGTGCATTTCTAAGAAAAATAAGAAATGCACTTACACTCTAAGACAGCTGCAATAGTTATTCATCGAGTTAGTTTAAATACTGGTTCTTTGAAACGTTAAGGTTTTGAAACGGTCTTAAACGTTTTTACCATTGCTTGAATTTGAACTTCTTTCACTTAGAGAGTTGACAATGAAATGAATAAAATATTGCTTGGAAGTTTCATTGGATATTTATATCAGAAAGATAATTTAAGCTCTTTTCCGTCATAAACTAGTACTTTAGAAGATTCAATACTCTTTTTTAATGTTAGATTTCGTATTGAAGAAGCAGTCAATAAATCTACTTTTCGCTGAAAGAACATTTCAAATTTGTCCGACAGATTTAATAACGCTTCTCCCCTTTTTAGAGGATCATCAGTGTTCAATTCTATTAATAAATCAATGTCACTTGTGTCTTCTTGAAAACGATCTGTAATT